>BGZO01000011.1 GCA_003864475.1 Candidatus Termititenax persephonae
CAAGGAGCAGGAAAAGCTCTATCGGCAGGTCTGGCAAATCAGCACGAAAGAACGTAAACTACTGAAAATCAAAACCGCCCCGCGGAGCAAAAAAAGATGATAAATAATATTTTTATTTTTGAGGACGAAAAGTACAGCAATTTTCTGCCGCTGACCCAGATGCGTCCGGTCTATGATTTGATTTGCGGCATCTCGCCGCTCATCGCCAAGATTGTCCGCCAGCTGCCTGAAGCCAATATTTCCCTGCATTGCCGCGGGCATCTCAAGAACATCGTCAAGCAAAACCATACGGGCATCGGGGTCAATCATTTGAACACCGGGCTGGGTTGCTTGATTGTCAACGGTCGCCTGCTGCCCAGCGAAAAATTTTGCGCCAACCTGTTGCTGGACGGGCGGGACAGGCTGTTCATCAGCCAGGACGATGAGATTATCGCTGGGTATCTGAACACCGACAATCTCTACGAGCTGCGCGACATTTTGGATGACACGCTTTCCTCGCATAAGATAATCAACACTTTCCGCAACCGGACGGAGATTTCGCATATCAACGAAAAACTAATCGAGTATCCTTGGGACATACTCAATGCCTGCAGCGGACAGATTGTCCGTGACTTCCAAGATGCTGTGCCGATGGGCATAGTCAAAGGCGATGTGCATGTCAATGCCACGGTGCTGGACGAGTATAAGCTCTATGTCGGCGACGGCGCACGCATTCTGCCCGGTGTAACGCTCGATTGTGAAAAAGGCCCGGTTTACATCGGCGACCACTGCCTCATCAAGCCCCATACTTATATTGAAGGTCCGGCTTATATCGGCAAATTTTCCGAGATTGCCAATTCGCGAATCTTGGCCGGCTCGTCGATTGGACCGAACAGCGTCATCAATAATTCGGAAACCAGTAATTCAATTCTGCATGGCTACTCCAGCCTCGACCACAATTGCCTGCGCTCCTCTTATCTCGCTGACTGCGTGAATCTCCAGTCCCAGACTTTTACCCAGGACTTGCTCGATTTGTTCAATAAAGAGCCGACCTTTCATCTGCCCGGCGCGGAGGTCGAGTCCGACGAAAAACGACTGGGTTTAATTTGCGGAGATTTTGCCAGCGTGGGCGCACAAATCAATATCCCGGCGGGCAGTTCGCTGGGGGTCGCCTCCCGCTTGACCGCCGACCACAGCACCGCCCCGCGCTATACGCCCTGCTTTATTCAGCAGAACGGCGACGCTTTTGAGGAAATGAGCATCAAGGAAACTCTCGACATTTTGGAGTATACCTTGGGCTTAAAAGAAGTGGAATTGACCGCCGTAGAAAAAGATTTGATTGAGACCATTCACGATTTCCTCGGTTCAGAGCGTAAAGTGTCCAAGATAATTTACTAAAATGCAGGATGTTTTGTTCACGGATTTGATAATTCCTAGGCTTGGCGTGGCCAAGTTTGATGCGGTAAAAACGCTCAGCCATAAAGTTGACGACATCCGTGAGGACAATCAGATACTTTTTTGTCGGCACAGCGTGGACTTCCAAGAATATGCGGCGCATCAGGCCAAACTGCCCTTGCTGGAATTGGCCGGCCCGCGGGCAAAAATCTTTTTCAATCCGCGCCGAGTAAAAGTCGGCATCGTAACTTGCGGCGGCCTGTGTCCGGGCTTGAACACCATCATCCGTTCACTGGTTTTTACCGCGCACCAATATTACGGCATCAGGACGATTTACGGATTTCGCTACGGCTATTCCGGCTTGAATCCCCGGGTCGGACTGCCGCCGCTCAAACTCGACCCGGACAGCGTGGACAATATTCATGCGCAGGGCGGCACCATCCTTGGTTCCTCGCGCGGCCCGCAGGAAGCCAAGGTCATGGTCGATTATCTCGAAACCTTAGGGGTCAATGTCCTTTTTGTCGTGGGCGGCGACGGCACGATGCGCGGCGCGCTCGACCTGACCCAAGAAGTGGCCAAACGCCGTTTGGCCATCGCGATTATCGGCATTCCCAAAACTATTGATAATGACATCGCCTTTATCGGGCGCAGTTTCGGGTTTGAAAGCGCGGTCGAGGAAGCCACGCGGGTTATCGCCGCGGCGCACATGGAAGCCAAGGGCGCGGTCAACGGCATCGGGCTGGTCAAGCTCATGGGGCGCGAGTCTGGTTTCATCGCCGCCAATGCTGCTTTGGCGAGCTGTGTGGTCAATTTTTGTCTGATACCCGAGTCTCCTTTCCGGCTGGACAAGTTTCTCCCGGACTTGGAGCGGCGCATCAAAAGACGGCATCACGCCGTCATCGTCGTCGCGGAAGGCGCGGGACAGGACTTGATACCCCAGACCAAGGCGGCTTTTGACAAGTCGGGCAATAAACGCCTGCAAGACATCGGCGCTTTTTTAAAGAACGAGATAGTCCAATATTTTACGCGCAAAAAACTGGAAGCCAACGTGCGCTACATTGACCCCAGCTACGCCATCCGTTCCGTCGCGCCGACGGGCGACGATAATGTTTTCTGCCTGATGCTCGGACAGAGCGCGGTGCATGCGGCCATGAGCGGACGGACGGCGATGGTGGTCGGCCACCGCAATGAACATTTTGTGCATCTGCCGATGACTTTGGTTACGCGTTTTCGCAAGAAAATTGAGATTCACGGCCGGGTTTGGCGGACCGTGCTGGACACCACAGGGCAGGCGGAGTACAAATGATTGCCTTGCGCTACAATGCCGCTGGGTTGATTCCCGCTGTCATCCAAGATTATGGCGACGGCGCGGTCCTGATGCAGGCGTATTTAAATGAGGAGGCGCTCCAAAAAACACTGGCCAGCGGCGAGACTTGGTTTTATTCGCGCTCGCGGCAAACCCTCTGGCATAAGGGCGAAACGTCCGGGCATATCCAAAAAGTCAAAGAAATTTACGTGGACTGCGACGGGGACTGCCTGCTCATCAAAGTGGAGCAGGTCGGCGGCAGCGCCTGTCATACCGGACGGCGCAGTTGTTTTTACCAAAAACTGCCTTGCCAGCCCCAGGCGGCGGGCGGCCAAGCATAAATTTTCCAAAATCTTCGATTTCCGATATACTATAATGAACATGCAGGCGCTAGAAAAAGTTTACCAAGTCATTCAACAGCGGGCGGCACAGCCGGAAGCAGGGTCATACACCAATTATCTGCTGGGCAAGGGTTTGGACAAGATTTTGAAAAAAGTCGGCGAGGAAGCGGCGGAGACTATCATCGCGGCCAAAAACGGTCAGCCCCAAGAATTAATCGGCGAGGTGGCCGATTTACAGTATCATTTGCTCGTAATGATGTATAATGCGGGTCTGACTCCCGCCGACCTTGAGCAGGAGTTGGACAAGCGTTTTGCCAAAGGGGGGTTTCATGGCAGGACAGACAGACAACCATAGCCAGGACTGGACAAAATTATCCTATTTTGCTTGGCTGAAAATCGCGGTGGTTATTGTTGGCGCGGTGTTCTTGGTCTACCGTTGTTTCCTGCCGTTCTGCGCGGAATATGTCTTCCGTGAAGCGTATAATTTTGAGGCGCGGCAAAATTGGACAGGGGCTGTCCAGAAATATCGCCAGGCTTGGAAATTTGCGCCGTGGGAAACTTATTACCTGACCGGGCTGGGACGTATTTACGAAAATCAGGCACGGGCGGCGGCCACTGCCGAAGAAAAATTGGCTTTGACCAAGCAGGCCGAGGAAGTCTACGACTGGTGCTTGAAAATCTCACCGACCAATCCCTGGTACGTCATCCGCAAAGGCGAGATATACGGTCTGTATGCCGAAATGGAGTCTGACCCGCAGAAAAAGATGGACCTGCTCCAGCAACGCGAGGAAAAGATTTTGGTGGCCGCCGAATTGGATAAGAATAATGCCATTTTCCAAATGAGCGCGGGCAATATTTATTTGGGCAAGAATGATTATGCCAAAGCCCAGGAGTATTACGACCATTCGTTAATCATCGACGACCGCACCGGCGAGGCGTATCTGCGTCTGGCGGAAATCGCCGCGGTGCGGCGTGAGAACGCTAGACAGCGCGAGATTGCCGAGGCTTGGCTCAGCAAAATACCGGACGATATCAATGCCCATCTGTACCTCGGACAGCTTTATGACGCGGCGGGCCAGAACGGCGAGGCTTTGCAGCTCTACAAAAACGCGGCGCAACTGGACAAAAGCAGTGAGACCGCTTTTCGCCTGCTGGGCAGCGCCTGCTACCGCGCCCAGGAATGGCGCAATATGGAAATCGCTTACAACCGTTTGACGGCCATCCAGCCCGGCAATGCCGACTACTATGTTTATAAAGCGCAGGCGCAAATCCGTCAGGCCAAAATGCGCGAGGCGCTCTCCGCGCTGGAGACCGCCTTGACCTTGCGCCCCGGCGATGCCAATATTCAGAACAGCATCAACACCGTCAAGGCGCAGATTAAATAAATGCGCCGGTTGTTTTTTCTCCTCTTAGTCAGCTTGGCAATTATGGGTTTTTATTTGGGGTTTGGCGTTCTGTCCGGGCCGGACACCGTAACTGTTTATTTTTACCGCTATGAGAAATTACAGCCCGTCCGGCGTACCCGGCAAAACGATTTGCCGAAAGCAACCGTGGCCTTGACGGAATTATTGGCCGGGCCGACAACCGAGGAACGCAGTAATCGCATCCAGACCATGCTCCCGCCTCAGCTCCAATGTAAGTCATGGTCAAAGGCCAACGACATTTTGATTTTGGATTTTAACCAAGAGCTGCTCAAAATCTCCGGCGGCCACAATGTCATCGAGGGCGCGTTAAAGCAAATAGTCTTTACAGCCACGGAAATAAAAGGTATAAAAGCGGTGCGTTTTCAGGTCGAAAATCAACGGGGCGGAACGCTCGTCATCGGCGGCGAAGGTTATACTATCGAGCGGCCGCTGGGCAGAGATTATTTTGCGGGAGAATATTGATGGCTATCAATATCGCTGATGCCAGACATGTTGCCGACTTGGCGCGGCTGGACTTGACCGAGCAAGAACTGGCGACCTATACCGAGCAATTAAATCAAATCCTCGACTACGCCCAAGAATTGGAACAAGTCAATACGGACAAGGTGGAGCCGACTTATCACTCTGTCGCGGCGGGAACTGCCCTGCGCGAGGACAAGGCCGTAGATTTTCCCAATCAAGCAGGCATTCTGCGCAACGGACCGGAGGTCAGCGGAACAAGTTTTGTCGTGCCGAGGATACTTTGATGCAACACCTGACTTTAAAAGAATTAAGGGACAAATTGCAAAAAGGCGAGACGACAGCGGTCGAGGCCGTGCAGAAAGTTTTTGCGCAAATCCGAAAACACGAGCCGGTCATCAAGGCTTATTTGCAGACTTTTGAGCAAGCCGCGCTGGGGCAGGCGCAAAAAGCCGACGAATTACTAAAAAAATCCGGGACGGAGGCTCGTCCGGCCCCGTTGCTGGGCGTGCCTTTGGCGGTCAAGGACAACCTGAATTTGCTGAACACCGAGACGACTTGCGCGTCAAAAATTTTGCGGGGTTATGTCTCGCCATACACCGCCACGGCGGTGCAGAAACTGATTGAGGCCGGGGCGATTATTATCGGCAAAACCAATCTTGACGAATTTGCGATGGGGTCGTCCACGGAAAACTCAGCCATCCAGCAGACCAGCAACCCTTGGGACACCGGACGTGTGCCGGGCGGCTCATCGGGCGGCGCGGCGGCGGCTGTCGCCGCGGACGAATGTTTCGGCGGCTTGGGGTCAGACACGGGCGGCTCCATCCGCCAGCCCGCCGCATTTTGCGGGATTGTCGGGCTGAAGCCGACTTATGGTCTGGTCTCCCGCTATGGCCTGGTGGCTTTTGCCTCTTCGCTGGATCAAATCGGGCCTCTGGCCAAGACCGTCGAGGACGCGGCCATAATCTTAAATGTCATCGCCGGGTATGATGCGGCGGACTCCACGTCCCACGCCAGACCGCCCCAGGATTATACGGCGTTGCTCGGACAGGACATCAAGGGCAAAAAAATTGCTCTCATCAAGGAATTGCTGGGCGACGGCATTGCCGACACTGTGCGGCAGGCTGTTGAGACCGCCGCGGACAATCTGCGGACTCAGGGCGCGGTCATCGAGACAGTCTCCCTGCCCACTTTCCAGCACGCGCTCGCCGCCTACTATCTGGTCGCCACTTCCGAAGCTTCGGCCAATCTCGCGCGTTTTGACGGGGTGCGCTTCGGTTACCGCCAGCAGTCGGCCAAAAACGTGCTGGAGTTATTTAAACAATCCCGCGCGGCGGGTTTTGGCGCGGAAGTCAAGCGGCGCATTATGCTCGGCACTTACGCCCTGTCCGCCGGCTACTATGACGCTTACTATCTCAAGGCGCAAAAAATCCGCACGCTGATTAAGCAGGATTACTGCCGGGCCTTTGCCCAATACGACGCGCTTATTTCGCCGACCGCCCCGACGGCCGCCTTTAAATTCGGGGAAAAAGTCGGCAGTCCTTTGAGCATGTACCTCTCTGATATCGCGACCATTCCGGTCAATCTGGCGGGTCTGCCCGGCATCAGCGTGCCGTGCGGCCTGGCTGACGGTTTGCCAGTAGGGTTGCAGCTGGTCGCCGCTGAATTTGAGGAACAAAAGCTCCTACAAATCGCCGCCGCCGTGGAGCGCGGCAGTAAATTTGCAAGGATTCGCCTATGACCGAATACGAGACAATCATTGGCTTGGAAATCCACACCCATCTGAAGACCAAGAGCAAAATGTTCTGCGCCTGTTCGACGGAATTTGGCCAGCCGCCTAACAGCAATATCTGCCCGGTCTGCACGGGACAGCCGGGAGCCTTGCCCGTCTTAAATAAAGAAGCCGTCAGCTTGGCAATCCGTTGCGGACTGGCGCTCAATTGCACGATAAACAAAAAAAGCGTTTTTGCCCGTAAAAATTATTTTTATCCCGACCTGCCGAAGGCCTACCAAATCTCCCAATTTGACTTGCCGATTACGCAGGCTGGTTTTGTGCAGTTGCCGCTGCCGGACGGTACGGAAAAACGTGTCGGCATCACGCGTGCGCATCTCGAGGAGGACGCGGGCAAGCTCGTGCATCAAGGCGCGGAAGGCATTGAGGGCGCGACCGCTTCGCATGTCGACTTCAACCGCTCCAGCGTGCCTCTGCTGGAGATAGTTTCCGAGCCGGATTTGCGTAGCGCCGAGGAAGCCAGGGCCTATCTGGACAAAATAAAATCTATCCTGCAATACGCCGAGGTCTCCGAGGCCAATATGGAAGAGGGCAAGCTGCGCTGTGATGCCAATGTCTCCATCCGTCCCGTCGGACAAAAAGAATTCGGCGTAAAAGTGGAGATAAAAAACATGAACTCTTTTCGCGCGGTGGAGCGAGCCATCAAGATTGAAGTGGAACGCCAGAAACAGGTACTGGCCGCCGGACAAAAAGTCGTCCAGGAGACGCGCAGTTACGACGAGGCGGCGGGCCGAACGGTCTCGATGCGCGGCAAGGAAGAGAGCCATGATTACCGTTATTTCCCGGAGCCGGATTTACTGCCGTTGCTCATCGACGATGCCTGGGTTGCGCAGGTCAAGCAGGATTTGCCCGAATTGGCGGAGCAACGCGTCAAACGTTATCAGGAGGCCTACGGCATCTCCGCCTATGACGCGCGGGTGCTGACGCTGGACAAGGCGGTGGCGGATTTTTTTGACGCGGCGGCGCGGCTCTACGGCGGCGACAAAAAAACTATCGTCAATTGGCTGACCACCGACGTGCTGGGTTATCTCAAAAATGAGAATCTGGAGCTGGGACAGACCAAACTTACGCCGCCCCAGCTGGTGGAGATGCTCGGACTCATCGATAACCAAACTATTTCCGGCAAGATAGCCAAGGATTTGCTGGTTAAAATCCTCCAGACAGGTGCCTCCGCCCAGAAGCTGGTCGAGCAGGGCGGCCTGCGGCAGATTACTGACGAGGGCGAATTGCAGAAAATCATCCAAGAAATTCTCGCCGCCCATCCCAAGCAATTGGAGCAGTACCGCTCCGGCAAAACCGCGCTCAAAGGCTATTTTGTCGGCGAGACCATGAGGCGCACCAAAGGTCAGGCCAGCCCGCCGCTGGTCAATCAATTGCTGGACAGACTGCTGGCTTGAAAAAATCTTTCGCGTTTTCCTCTAATAAGCAGTCAAATCATGCTTGGGTTAAAGTTTTCAGCAAATCCTCGCGCTGCAAGAGTTTCAAGGCCTTGGCCACCTGCCGATAATTTTTAGGCAGATGCGGTTGCAATAACGCCTTTTGGAAAGCCCGCTCTTCGCCTTTCGGGACGTGGATGGGTTTTTTGGTGAAGGGGTCAAGGCCTGTGTAATACATTGTGGTCGCGGCGGTCATCGGCGTGGGCGTAAAATTCTGCGCCTGCTCCAGCCGGAGATGATGCTCATGGAGATACAGGGCCAGCTGCAAAGCGTCAGACAGAGTACAGCCCGGATGCGCGGAAATAAAATACGGCACGATGTATTGCTGCACATGGTGTTCCCTATTGAAGGCCAGAAATTTGTTCAAGAATTTTACGTACAAATGGTAAGAGGGTTTGCCCATGACCGCCAAGACATTTTCGCAGATATGCTCCGGCGCGAGGCTGAGCTGTCCGCCGACATGATGCGTAAAGAGCAGCCCCAGATATTCCGGGTCGAGCAGGGCGAGGTCATAGCGGATGCCGCTGTTGAGCAGGATTTTTTTGATGCCGGGCAGTTTGCGCGCACGGGAAAGCAGGGCTTTTTGTCTGGCATGGGTGGCCTGCAAATGGGGGCAGATTTTAGGATACAGGCAACTGTTTTTCAGGCACTCTTGGGACGAGCGGCAAGACATGCCGTACATATTGGCGGTCGGGCCGCCGAGGTCAAAAACCGTGCCTTGAAAATCTTTATCTGGGCTGATAATCTCGCGCAATTCTTGGAGAATGCTTTCCTCGGTGCGGCTGATAATTTGCCGTCCCTGATGCTGGGATATCGCGCAAAAGGCACAACCGCCAAAACAGCCGCGGTGTGTAATCGTGGAGAAACGCACAAAATCATAGCAGGGAATTTTCTGCGCTTGGTAGCGCGGATGCGGTGCGCGGGCAAAAGGCAGGAAAAACAATGCGTCAACTTCCCGTCCGGTCAGATTGTCCGGCGGCGTGGTAACCAGAAATCTGTCCGGGTACGGCTCGACTATGACGCGCGGTTTTTTCTTGCGGCCTTCACGGAAGTAGCTGGCAAAATGCTCGGCAAAAATCTTTTTGTCTTGCAGGGCCGTCTCCGCTGCCGGCAAAACCAGCCGGTCGGCAGGCACGGCGGCGAGGGTTTTATGGGCTTGCGTGCTATTGGGCGGCTGCGGCAAGTCGGCCCATTGATTGCCCGCGCGTAAATGCTCGGCGATGCAGAGGGTCGCTTTTTCTGACATGCCGTAGAGCAATAAGTCGGCCTTGCTGTCCAGCAGCAGCGAGCGGCGGGGCTTATCGTCCCAGTAATCATAATGGACGAAACGCCGCAGGCTGGCCTCCACGCCGCCCAAAACTACTGGCACATTCTTGTAGACCTGCTTGAGGAGCGAAGTGTAGACGATGCTGGCGCGGTCGGGACGATGCCCGGCCTCATTGTCGGGCGAGTACATGTCTGTGCGCCGCGGTTTCTTGTCCGCCGTGTAATTATTGACCAGGGAGTCGATATTGCCCGCGCTGACACAGAAAAAAAGATTTGGCCGCCCCAGCACGGCAATGCTTTGCGGATTTTTCCAATCCGGCTGGGGAATAATGCCGACCTTGAAGCCATGCGCTTCAAGATAACGGCCGATTAGGGCCGTGCCGAAACTAGGGTGGTCGACATAGGCATCGCCGCTGACGAGTATCACGTCCAGCGTATCCCAACCCAGCTCCCTAGCTTCGGTCAAAGTTGTCGGTAAAAAATGCGTCATTTAATTATTAAAACTAATAATAATACCACGATTAATCCGCATTTTGAAATGAATCATTTTTCAGCCAGCATTTTTTTTAACCGCCGCTTTTTTTGCTAGAATAGGGCGATGTCCACCAGCACACTCATTCTCGGTCCCACCGGGGTTGGCAAGTCGGAGTACGCCGTGCGCCTGGCTCTGGAACAAAACGCCGCGATTGTTTCCGTGGATGCCCTGCAGGTCTATAAAAAAATGAATATCGGCACCGCCAAACTCAGCATGGCACAGCGGCAGGGCGTGCCGCATTACGCCATTGATTTGGTCGAGCCGACGCAGGAATTTTCTGTGGCGGATTATGTGCGCTATGTCGAGAACCTTTTGCGCGGCGAGCTGGCGGGGCGCAGGGTTATATTTTGCGGCGGCACGGGGTTTTATTACAATGCCCTGCTTAAAGGGCTGGGCTTGCCGCTGGCCGCCAAGGACGAGGCTCTCCGGCAAAAACTAAGAAAACAGGCCGAGGAGAAGGGCCGAGAATGGCTCTGGCGGGAATTGCAAAAAGTCGATGAACCCTCGGCGGCAAAAATCCACGCCCATGATGTTTTCCGGGTAATCCGCGCCTTGGAAGTTTATGCGCTGACCGGGCGCAAAATCTCCGCACAGCAGAGGCGAAAGCCGTCAATCTTAGGGACAGATTATCGGCTGATTGGGCTGACCCTGCCGCGCCCGGAGCTTTACGCCAGGCTGGACAGGCGCGTCGAGGCGATGCTGGAACACGGCTTGGTCGCCGAGGTCAAGGGCTTGCTTGCCTTAGGCTGTACGGCGGAGTTATCATCTATGCAGGCCATCGGGTATAAAGAGATTATCGCCCATCTCCGCGGAGACTATGCGCTGGACGCGGCGGTGGCGGCGATTAAGCAGAAGACCAGAAACTTTGCCAAGCGGCAGTACACGTGGTTTCGGGCGTTCCAGGATGTGGAGTGGCGGGTAAATTAAACAGGAGGCTTGACTTAAATGAACTTTGTAAAACTCGAAGGCTTGGGCAATGACTTTATTCTCTGCGATGCGCTCAAAGAAGATTTGGGCAGTATCGATTTTCGCCAGCTAGCGCCCAAACTCTGCAATCGGCATTTTGGCATCGGCGCGGACGGCCTGCTCATCGTGCGCAAGTCAGACAAGGCGGATTTTCAGATGCAGATTATCAATCCCGACGGCTCCGAGCCGCAAATGTGCGGCAATGGCATCCGCTGTTTTGCGCGTTACGTCTATGAGAATTATGCCCAGAAAAGCTTGATTTCGGTGGAGACTTTGGCGGGGATTATCCTGCCTGTTCTCGACCCGAAAAATAACATTATCGAAGTGGACATGGGCGAGCCGCGCCTGAGACCGGAACTGATACCAGCCAACGTGGACGGCGGTCAGATGCTGGACAGGCCGCTCCAAGTTTTGGATAAAACTTGGGCGGTAACTGCCGTCTCAATGGGTAATCCGCACGGCGTGATTTTTGTCGAGGATATTAAGGCCGTCAGTGTGGGCGTTTATGGCGCGGAGCTGGAGAGGCATGAGGTATTTCCCGAAAAAGCCAATATCGAGTTTTGCCAAGTCGTGAACCGCGGTGAGATTAACATGCGTGTCTGGGAGCGCGGGGCGGGCGAGACGCTGGCTTGCGGTACCGGAGCCTGCGCGGCGGTCGTGGCGGGGGTCTTGACCGGGCGCCTCGACCGCGACGTGTCCGTGCATCTGGCGGGCGGCGACCTGCGCATATCTTGGGACGTGGAGGACAATCATGTTTTCATGGCGGGTCCCGCCTATGAAGTTTTCCGGGGAGAGGTCAAGCTGTAATGGTCGCGCGTAACCCGAATTTTGCTAAATTGCCGGCGGGCTACTTGTTCCCGGAAATTAATCGACGTAAAAAAGCCCTACTGGAGAAACGACCGGATGCCCGCATCATCAGCCTCGGTATCGGCAATACCACCGAGCCTTTGACCCCTGCGGTGGCGGGCGGTCTGGTGCAGGCGGCTGAGCGGCTGGGCACGGCGGAAGGCTACTCCGGTTACGGCGACGAGCAGGGTTTGCCGGAACTGCGTACGAGGATTGCCGAGACGCTGTATCAGGGGCTGGTCAGCCCGGAAGAGATTACGATATCCGACGGCTCAAAATGCGACATCGGCAGACTGCAATTTATGTTCGGGAAGGTGTCCGTCGCGGTGCAGGATCCGTCATATCCGGTCTATGTGGACGGCTCTTTTATCGTCGGTGCGGATACGGATTTGCAGCGGCTGATTTGCGCACCGGGAAACGCTTTTTTCCCGGATTTGGCGCGGGCCAGACGCGCTGACTTGATTTATTTCTGCTCGCCCAATAACCCGACCGGAGCGGTGGCGGACAGAGAACAATTGGCGGCCCTGGTGGAGTTTGCGCGGCGCCATCAGTCGATAATCGTTTTTGACGCGGCCTACAGCGAATATATCACGGACGAGAAGCTGCCGCGGAGCATTTATGAGATACCCGGAGCGGAAGAAACGGCCATTGAGGTCAATTCTTTTTCCAAGTCCGTTGGTTTTACGGGCGTGCGGCTGGGCTGGTGCGTCGTGCCGCGAAAACTCAAGTTTGCGGACGGCACGCCTGTCTGGCAGGATTGGACGCGCGTGATTACCACGCTCTTCAACGGCGCCTCCAATATCGCCCAGCGCGGCGGGTTGGCGGCTCTGACCGAGGCGGGGCGGCGGGAGACGAGGAAATTAATCGCCTATTATCAAGAAAACGCCCGGATTATCCTGGAAGGCTTGCGGAACTCCGGTATCCAGACTTTTGGCGGCGTGAACGCCCCTTATATCTGGGCGCATTTTCCCGGGCAAAAATCTTGGGACGTTTTCACTAAAATCTTAAATGAAGCCTGCGTGGTTACCACTCCGGGCGCGGGTTTTGGGGCGGCTGGCGAGGGTTTTTTGCGCCTCAGCGCCTTCGGCCAGCGGGCGGATGTGCGGGAGGCCATGCGGCGGTTGCGGCCAGTTTTGGCTGGATAAACAGCCAAAAACGGCGGTGTTTTCCCCGGTTTTAGGCTTGAAAATCAGAAAAAGGAAGATATAATAGTAAAAATGGAATTTACATTTCCAATTTTTGGCATAATTTTGGAAATGAAAGTAAGGAAATACAATGATTGTAAGAAGTATTAAAAAACAGATAGACAAGGCACTTTATAAGGGTAAAGTTGTCATTATTTACGGTGCCAGAAGGACTGGCAAGACCACTCTGGTTAAAGCGATTTTAAAAGAACAGGAGCAATCCGGGAAAAAAAACTATTACATTAACTGTGAGCTTCTGGATGCGAAAAGAAGTCTGGAAACAACCAATGAAAAACTTTTGAAAAATTATCTGGGCAACAACGATATTGTGGTTTTAGATGAAGCGCAAAATATTGAAAATATCGGTTTGGTTTTAAAAATTATGGTGGACACCTATCCCCAAATCCAAATCATAGCGACGGGGTCGAGCAGTTTTGATCTGGCTGGCAAGATTTCCGAGCCATTGACCGGCAGGAACCGCGCTTTCATTTTATACCCGTTCTCTGTGCTGGAGATTCAGAATAACGCCGGATTCCATGAAACCTCCGCCCAGCTGAGCCGGGCGTTGATTTATGGAATGTATCCGTCGGTTTACAGTCTGCCGGATCAAGAAGCCAAGCTTGAATTAATGGAGATCGCCAGCAGTTATTTATACAAAGACATACTGACTTTTGAACAAATTAAAAATTCCAAAGTGCTGGTCGAACTTTTGGCACTGCTGGCTCTGCAGGTGGGCAATGAAGTTTCCTATACGGAAATCGCGCAAAAACTGGGCGTAAGCAATCATACAGTGAAAAAATATATTGATTTACTGGAAAAATGTTTTGTGGTTTTTTCGCTGCGTTCTTTTAGCCGTAATTTAAGAAATGAAATAAATAAATCCCAGAAAATTTACTTTTATGATTTGGGCATTCGCAATGCGATTATTCAAAATTTCAATAAATTAAGCCTGCGGACGGATTTGGGTGCTTTGTGGGAAAATTTTTGTATAATTGAACGGCTGAAATACAATCAAGACAGAGAGATTTTTGCGAATAAATATTTTTGGAGAATGTATTCCGGACCGGAAATTGATTATATCGAAGAAAGAGACGGCCAATTGGCCTGCTATGAGTTTAAATACAGTTCCGGTGCCAGAGTTAAGCGGCCAACGCTTTTTCTGGAGAAATACAAACCAAAATCTTTTACCGCAGTAAATTCAGACAATTGGTTCGAGTTTATGCTGTAGGGCTTTTTGCGCCTCAGCGCCTTCGGCCAGCGGGCGGATGTGCGGGAGGCGGTGGACCGCCTGGGCAGAATCCTGCGCTAAACATACCCTGCCCCATACGCAATTTTTGGCGTACCTGCGCTAAAAAACCACTCTTTGCCAGAAAAAACTCAGATTGCCGCGCCGCGTACATGCCGACCGGATTCTCGTGTGCCGAAAAACTTAGGCATAAATCCATTTTTTTTGGGTATTCTTTGGCAGTGATTATGGTAGCCATGACTATAATATAAAAACTTGCAACGATTTTTGGTTGCTTACGATATCTTTATATGGGATATCGGGGTTTTTAATGAAAGGTTAAAAACATGTACCGTTATTTGTTAAAAGTGATTGCGGAGAGACATGCCCCACCTAGCCTTAACGAAATCGTTAATGCCGATGCTCCACAGCAGAATGTGCCAAAAATGGTCGCGTTTGATAGGCGGCAGGCTCTTGATGCTGAGTTGGAAAGAGCCAAAAATATAGATTTACAATTTTTCGCCGAAGATTCTCCGCTGACCGGGGAGGAGATTGCCGAGCGTCTGGATGTCAAAAAGAACGATATTCAGGTGCGGGAATACGAGAATAGCCCCCTGGCCTTGGTAACCCCAAGCAAAGGCGGGGAACTGAATATCCGGATTGCCCCCCAGCAAAAAGTTACAGTGTCCCGGCCTTTCTTGGTGAATAAGCAGACCGGTCAGCCCGTGGGTCCCCTGCGGCTGGTCGAAAAGATAGTGCTGGAGATTGCTGGGCGCAAGATAGAGACGGGCAGTATCCGGGTAACGCTGGACGGAAATTTGCCATCCGTCTCGGACTCCGCGCAGGCGGCGGCGGACATGCCGAAAATCGCCCATATTATCAGGGGTACAAACAGGTCGTTGAATCTGAATGGTCAAAAAGCCGGGGCCAGTATGGAAAAATTAAATATACTGAATAGCGAAGACACGGGGTACATTATTTATGACAACAACAAAGAGCCGTTATGGGTGGCCATAAGAAATAATCTCAATAGTCCCCAAAACCCCCAAGAAAAATTTAAAATTTATGAGGCAAAAACCGTGAACGACCAAGCATACCCCACATTGGTCCGGGAAATAACCGACGGTTCGGTACGCATAGAAATAGAAGGTAATATAAAAGGTGATTTTGAGCGGGTGTCTGCCGACAAACAGGCACTGGAGCAGGCGCTGGGGCAGAAAGATGCCCCTCCCCAAATAAACATTGAGCCGTATGTCAGTCAAACAGATAAATTATTGAAAATGCTCGGAACGGACGGCAGAGACATTGTTCCTAAATGGTCGATGCCGGTGAAAGTGCTGGACAAGGGCAGTATTGTCAATGCTTTATTGCTGGATTTTAACTATGCCGGACGGGGGATAATAGTGATAGACACGTATGGTCGGCAGTCCCCGATTGCCGCCTTGCCTGTCCGCGCTGGTCAGTCTGATGCCGTGAGTTATCGGTTTGTGGATGTTGAGATTCTGAAAAATGGCTATATCAATCTTGGCAAGGAAATAATCGGCAAGGATAACGCGGCTAGGATTGATTTGGCGCGGCGCATGCTGGCTAAGGCGGTGGAGATAGCCGCTCGGCAGGGAGGGCAGACGGCCTTGCCGCCAAAATTGGCAGAAATGGCGGTCGCCCAAGCGGGGACAAAAATAGGTCAATCACAGCCGCAAGACGGCGGCGCGGGAACGGCTGCCACGGTAAAAACGCCCGCAACGGCAGAGACTATCGCCGCCACGCAAGGGGCGAAAATATCTGTACCAGCGGATGCCAACGCTCTGCTCAAGGGTCAGGACGCGATACCGTCCACGCCGCGGGCGGAAAATGAACAGACAGAAAAACAAAACCAGCAGGATGAACAGCCGGAGCAGGGGCGGCAGGAAGATTCCGCCGAAAAGGACAATGAGTTCGCGGGAGAGCCTGGCCTTGGCTTGACACAGCAACAGCCGCTGGACCCTAGGAACGTGCCGGGGATTGACAGCAAGCAAGGTTCGGAAATCACATTGCGCCTGCCGGACGGTCAGGTTATTCAGGGTAACTGTCGGGCTATGGAAGACGGTCGTCGACTGCTTATTGTCAATAAGAATGATACTCCGCTTTATATTGCAGTGCCGATAAATTCAGCGAATGGCAAACTTAAGGGATATAAATTTTTTGAAGTAAATATTGATGCCAAAAATGGTGTCCAGCAGGGTAAAGAAATTGATAACCTGATAATGTATAACAAGGATTTGTCTAAAATTGTTATAATAAATGATAAGGTAGCCAAGAACAAGACTCCCTTAAAAAAATTTCATGATAGGCATAAAGACAGTCTTCATAGCGACATAGATATTACTAGAAGTAACTTGGGCTGGCTTAAAACTTTTGAAGATTTGGAGCGCGCCAGAGAGCAATTTGCTATAAATGACGATGTTAGAGAAACTCAGCTAAAACACTGGTCAGGTCCGCTGAACTTTTTTAGAAGATGTGGGGAAAATATTAAATGGTATCGTGATTTGTTGACGCATTATCCTCATGTCGGGCTAACCTTGGTTACCCAGACTATCTTGCTAAGCGCGTTGCCGATTCTTTCATTCGCGTCCATAGCCGCTGCGGGCATTGGGCTGGCAGTATTTTTGCAAGCGGCGCCGATTATTATAGGAGGAATAGTTTGTACTTTCTTCTTTGGCGCTATTTTTTCGTTTGGCAAGAGTATGCATATCTATACCAAGACAATGTTCGAGACGGACAAGAGCAAAGGCGAGGAAAACACTTGGCAAACCACGCTTAGTGGTAAAGCCGCGGAGATTTTTTTGCAGGCCATGAATGACAAAAACCCTAATAATATCAATAAGGACAAGTGGGCGCGTTTCGAAAAATCCGAGGAGAATTCCGGTATCTTACTCGAGCGCGGGAAGGACGGCCACAGCCTGACGCTGAAGTTTAACACCTCGGTATCGCTAGAAGACTCGACCACATGGCTGCATTTGATGCAGGAAGATATTCTGCCTAAAGCAGAAAAGATTTTTGCCGACACAGATAAGTGGAGAGATAAAACAAAAGAGAGATCATTAAGAAAATCATTAAAAGCAGACCGGATTGCGGCTGGTCAATTGGCGGGACTGGACTATTGGTCGCGGCAGCGTAACGCGCATACCTATGCCGGACGTAATGACCGCAACCGCACCGTGCGCTGGCAGCTGTGTCTGACTGATTTGGCTGACAAGCATCACCTAGAAGGTTTGGAAAAATATGCTTTACCTGCGGAATTAGAGAATCTGGCGGGCGTGTTTGTGGACACCAAAATAATTAAGATTGGACAGCACGAAGAGGAGTTTAAGTTCTTGCAGGTAAATTATCGACTGACCAAAGCCCAATTAGACGACATTATCCAAAGTTTGCGTAGCGGGTGGGAGAAAGGCTTAATTAAGGGTGATAAGGCTGCTTTGGAGCAAGTAATTACCAAAATCAAGATTGCTTACAAGATTGTGCAAAAAGGTTTCGACGCTGAGATGAAAGAGGCGGAGGAAGAAAACCGCAAAGTGGCCATCAACGAAAGAGCCAATCAAATCGATGCGACGCATACAACTTATACTTCCGCTCCGGTATACGTAGTGCTGAACATGCTCTATACAGCGGCTAAGCAGGACGGCACCAATCTGCGCTTCATGGCGAGCAATATCAACAACGGACCGCAGGCCTTGTTTGATGCCCAGTCGAGAGGCATGTACGTGATGGCGCGCACGGTGGAGGCGCGGGCCAATGCGCTGAAAGCTGTGCTTAAAGAAAAAGAAGTTTGGCCGGGCAATCCTTTTGCCAGCCTGCTGGACATGGGCGACCCGCTGCGTTCCGCCGAGGAGAACGAGTTGTTTGTCCTGCTGTCTGACACTTATGGCGAGGAAGTCTGGAACAACCTCAAGCTGTCCGACGTGATGTTCAAGGTTTGTCCCGCCTTGGGCGAGGAACATGCGGTCTTGCAGGCCAGCCTGAGCCGTTTTCTCCTGCACAACAATGTCAGCCTAGACCAGCAGCTTTATGTAGACATTAAGAAAATGGGCGGCCTCTCAGGAAGCAAGTACAATGGCAAAAGACTGCGCATCTCTGGCGCTCAAGAAGATAAGGACGAGGTAAATTTAGAAGAACTGCTGATAGACGATATTATCAATAACGAAGGTAGCCTGATTGTCAGCGAAGAACTGATTCATAATTTTTGCGTGCAGCTGCAATATTATATCAAGACCAATATTGAGCAGCCCAAACAGATACGCGATTTGGTTCGCAAGTATTATAGTTCCAATCTGAAGCAAGCCGGGCAGGGCAAATTGGCTGAATTGCTGGCCACGCGCTTTGCTTTTCAGGGAGATGCTGCGCAAGACGGCAATCATATCGATGGTTTCGCTAAGGCTCTGGACTTGGTTAAGAACATGTGCGTCCACAGGGAACCCATTTATGACAAAGCCCAGGAATATCTGCGCGCTCAATTAAAGCAAAACATGCTTAACAATACCAATGCCATCGGCGAATTAACTGACGAAGAATGGCTAAAAACCATGGGCTATGCTTATTACTTGACGCATCAGGAGTTAAGGGCAAAAGAGACCGCCCCGTATATCGGACAGGATATGCATGGCCGTCTCGATTTGACCGATGACGTGAAAGAAGAGTACCGCAAGTGGTTTGCAAAACGTTTGCAAAAAGTTCTGACCGTATCTGACGGTCAAGATTTTGTGGCGGATATTCTTGCTGGACGAGAAGTCGAGTACTTGAAGTATGACAAGCCAACCCTGGAGAAAGCTTTTAAGCTGAATAAGGAATTGGATAAACAATACGAGCAACCGCTGGTGGAGTGGCTGGTGAAATATATGAGTGCAACAGAAGAAACACGACAGACTGATTTGTTAAAACTACAGACTGATTTGAATAAACTGAAGGAAAGTCTAGCCGAAAAAGAATATGAAGAAACACAAAAAACAGCCGAATTAAAAGAAGAATATGAGGAAATACAGAAAAAAGAAAAACAAGAAACAACAAAGTTAGAACAAAAAATAAAAGAAATAGAAAACAATATATCGGTTAGAGAATCAGAAATTCTCGAGGGCACAAGAAGCAAGCTGTTGGCTGATTTGTTTAAAACTATTCATCAGGTTAAAGTGGGCGAAAATTTACGGTCGGCAACCTTGGCCAAGGATATGTGCCAAAAAATGTTTGATGACAGCATGGCTGATAACGGCAACTATACCTTGGGCGGCGGCCTACAAGAAGCTTTTCGCCGCAAGATTGAGATGTTTTTCCGCATCGAGTGGTGTCGCCACCAGCAGCGCCGTAAACGCAGCAATGATGTGCAGGTTATTCAAGTGCCGGTCAATAAACTATTTAAAGGCGTGGTGGAAGAGTCCATCGAGCTGGACAAAAATAAAGACAAAAATATCCTCGCGCTGCTGCAGGAAAACAAGTACAAAAACAAAATCATTTATAACGAGGCTCAAAAAAAACTGATTTTTAAGTTTGATGCCGGAAATGATGGCGATCTTTTTGTGCGTTTGATTAAAGAAGCGCAGCTTACTTATGGGGAACAAACGAAGCTGTACAATATTTTTGTCAAATATAATTTTTATGACACCAACGCTTTTCGGAACGTTCGAGTGCAAGAAAAACTCGACGACAATACCAGCCTGTCGACGAAGACTATTGATGAATTGCTGCCCAAATATAAAAAAGCCGTTCAATACAATAACAGCACGCGCACGCTGTCTTTCCAGACTGGTAGCTTGGATTTCTTCAAATTATTGAACGATTCAAGGCTTGCCCCAGCTGATGAAGAATTGCTGCGCAGCCTTTGGGCGAAGCATAATGAGCTGGGGCATCTCGATAAAAAGACACGTGATGCGGAACAGGAGATTTTGCTTAAAACCTATGCTTTTACGGAAGCGGCGCAGACTATCATGGAGAACTACCGTTTTGATATTAAGCGGCTACTAGTAAAAATTAAAGTCAAATACAACAACAAGGATTTCCGCCACTTGACCCCGCAGGATAGATTTTCCGCCGTACTGGATGAAGAACATGCGGAAATGCGCGCGGAATTGCGCCGTGCCTTTGTGGAAATTTACCAAAATAACAAAGGCAGTATCCAGAATTTATCTGAGTGGGCAGAGTTGGCTGAGAATTCTGCCGATGCCAAGAATGCCGCCGATGTCAAGAATGCCGCCGCCTTGGCGGATTTGCTGACGGGCGTGGTGGAAGAAGGCGACTTGGCCGCGCAGACGACCGCCTGGGGTTTGCTACAGCAGACCAATGCCGTACTGATTGACGCAGCTAAGCTGCACGGTAAAACAGCGTTGGCTTATGAGGACTCCAAAGATATGGATTTGGTTGCCCAGGCTAGGATGGAAAGGGATAAAATCCTAAAACAGCGCGAGCAATCGGAGCTTTTTGTGCGCGATGCACAAGACGACCTTGTTGCCGTCAAAAATCCTTCCTCGAAGGTACTAATGCGGAAGTTGCTGAGAGATTATTTAAAATCTTTTGAAGATAAGAAAGGCACTGCTGCTGGTGGTGGTGCTTTTGTACAAATCGCCTACAGTGAGATTGCGCCACGGCTGTCGCAGGCCTTGTTAGACGCTTTAGATTATCTGCATAATAAAAAGGGCAACCTTACGTTGAATATCTTTAAGTTTGCGGATTTTTCACAGGTCTCCAACGGCGAGGAAGGCAAGAGTATTTTTGACGGCAAGTCCGAGGCGGTGGTCGCGTCCTTTGACAAGAAATTAGGCAATATCCTGCCGTTGCTGGTTGAAATAGCCAAAAGTAAATTTACAAAAGACAATAAATTAATTGCACTCGACAGAATCGACGACATCGACGGCATGTGGGAATTGGCTGGTCTAAATAATAACAAGTCGCGAGCCGATCTTCTCAAGCAGATTGGGTGGCCAACGAACAAAGGCTGGCCGGAGTTTAAAGGTAGAGAACACAAAGACCTCAGCGGCAGCGAGATGAGACTTTTGAACGCACTGTCCGCAAAATATCTTGAAAAATTGCTGAAGGAATTCCTTGGCCTTGGGGATGACGAGTGGCGCGAGCTGAACACCGGAAATAAGAAAGGAAATAAGAAAGGAGATAAGGAAAAGGTTGACCAAATTAGAAAGAAAGCACTCCAAAACCTTACCAAGGAGTTAGACAATATTGTTGCTTTACTGGAAGAGGAATCTTATCTGCGTACTGATTTGGAATTGATTTTTGTGGGGTGGGGCATGGCCAGAGACGTGGCTGAAGCGGCGGCAGTCGGTTTGTTTGAGGATGTGGTGTTGCACGGGGAGGACAAAAAATTTGCCTTGCCCGCAACTGACGATAAATCAAAGTCCGCAACTAACGATGCCAAGCCAGCAACTGACGATAAATCAGAGATTTATATCGACCCCCGCAAATGGGTGAATGATTATCACAAGCTACATAATGCTGGGCATAAAGATGCTTTGACTAAAGAATCTAAAGACAAGGGACTGAGTTTCTTCACGGAGAATGTTCTGGGTAAATATATAAAGAGTACGGCGGACAAAATGATAGATATAGAAAAAAAATGGCAAACGGAAACACTCAAATCAACCAACGAGCCGTCCACCATGTTTTATATGTATCGGATTTGCCCGAAAATCTACAGCACTTTTAAGCCAGATTCGATAAACCAAACCATGACTGGCTCCAACGTCTTTGAGCATATTCAGATGACCATCAAGCTGGTGCTACAGCAATACAAAAAATATCATGGCAAGAGAAAAGCCTTGGACATCTGGCATGATTTGCAGGAGCGTATGGGACGGGACTCGCCGTCCGCCGCTTTTGCTGACTTCTTCTACCATGGCACCTTGCATTGCTTCGAGCCGATAATAACAAAGGCGTGTGAAGCTTTTGATGACTATGTAGCTGAAAATAAAGGATTTGCCGACAATCACATGAATGTTTTTGCCGAGGATTTCCGGGACAAGCATGCTGAATACAAACTGGATCGTAAACGCAATATGCACAAAAAAATTGACCGGATTTTCCATGTGCTTATGCCGACGGTAATCGATTCTTACAATAGGGAAATACGAAGTAAAGAGTTTCAGGGTGCGCCTAGTGAAGAAATCGAAGCGTTGCAAAAACAGAAAGCCACGGCGGTGCGGGCGATGAACTCCGCGCATACCTTGAACGAAGTAATGGATGTGGTCTTGCGGACGGATTTTGATAAAGATAATTACCTGACGAATGAATATCCCCGGTCGATATCCGCCCTGTGGCGGCCAGACAATGAAGGCAACTTCGCCAATTCGGATTATATTAATAATATTTTTGAACAGCCGGGCGCCGTAGACCCCAACATCGATAGATATGTACATTCCGCCATGGTCAACAGCCACAACTTTATGAATGGTTATGCGGAGGCGACATCGGAGAGCCGCAGGCTGGGCGCTGGCACTCAACCGGAAGGTTGTTTTAACGGACACAATATGAAAGATTGGGAATATATTTATTATACGCTGTCCAAGAATTGTTATATATCTTCTGCGCCAGACGACAGGCAGGCACCGTTTATACCGCGCGCCATAGAGGTGGTGGTGGGCGGCATCCTGCATTTGCTGGTTTCGGGGCTGGTATTCTCCTTGACTGGCGGCAATATCGTGGCGACGCTTGGCGCAAATTGGCTTACGCATAATATATTTATCCCACGGCTGAATAGAGCTATTCAGTGGGGAGCCCAGAAATGGTATGTATATAGTAGAAAAATGTATCCGCAGTTTCTTGAGCGGCATTTGACTTTGATTTCTAGTGAATCGTCGGTGGAAGATCGCAAAAATCGGGATAAACAGTGGCTTTCACTGTCCCGCTTCTCCAAGCATTCTCCTGGCTATATCGGCAACGCGCCCGGCGAGCCTAAAACTTCCCGTGCCGCCCAGATTAAACGTTGGTTTGGGGCGATAGTTGAAGGAGTTAAAGCCAATCTGCTCAATGCCAAGTGGTTAATCACCCACATGAAAGATTATTGTCTGCCCCAGGCGGTCTATGACCATATTCTTAACGGTTTTCAGGATGGCGAATACCAAGACCAATTCCCCAGAGCGTCATTGATTAATCAGCGTTTTGCCTTCACGCTGGTATTATCCCTGATAGCAAGTGTTCCGGTGTTGACTTTTGCGAGCTCACTTCCGGCGATTCTTCTGGGCGGGGCGATTACAGCGATTGCTTTTAATTTGGCCGCGTCTTTTGCGCAATATTTCTTTATCAAACAGTCGATTAGCCACTACCATTACCACCGGGATGGCGTAACTAGAAAAATCGAAAAAGATGCTGACAATACGGATGCCATGAACTATGGCAGTAGTTCGTTGTCGCGGCGCGTCTTGCAGGTGCTGTACACTATTAACAAAATAGTGTTCATGACCACAGAAACACCGTGGACGTATACGCGTGAGAATTTTAATCAATATTATCATGGCCGGATTATTGATAGAAATGAGGCTTTAAAAGCGGAGCTGGGCAGCCAAAAGAAAGTCCCAGACAATTTTGGCCGCATCCTCTCTGGGCCAGGGTCGACTGGGCAGAAAACACTGCGCCAACTTGATTATCTGCGTCGGCTGATGCCCAAAGTTGCTTCTATCGCGGCGGTGGTCTATCCGCCGGTGCTGGCTGGCATGTACTTGACGAGCGGCTTTAATGTATTTTCCTTGCTTACCGTGCTGCCCTATCTGGGTGTTACCGCCTGGGCTGTTTTGGGCGCACGTACGCAGTACTCCCGCCTGAAGAAAATCGTCAATAGAGATTCAGTGGGTACCGCTAGCCGACGCGATTGGTATAATGTTCCGCGGAGCAGGCTGATTATGGACTATCAAAGAAATCGCCAAACTCAGCGCAAAGTAAGCGACGCGGAAAGAGTGGTGTCGTGATGGGTACAATGTGGCACAATAAAAATTATGCCGTGTCCAGAGAAAATCCCAGACTAGGAACGGCTCCGGGCTGGCCGCCCAAAGGTCAGCCGCCTTACGGTTTGCTGGCAATCGGCGCGGCGGGCTTGGGCTTAGCTATGACAGGCTGCCGAGAAGACCATGCTCCTCAAGGGAATATCAAAGTAAAAGAAGAAATAGAAAATATTCCCCCGTATACCTATAGTGACCCAGACACTCCGCCGGATATCCTGTCCAAAGTTTTGGCAACCGAGACGGATTACCAATGGGGGGAAGGAACTGTTCCGACCGTCTATCAAAAATTTCTCTATGGCTTGCGCGGTTTTTGGCGGAATAGCTGGCTGGACGATTCTCGCCGCAACGGTCTCTTGCGCCGCACCAAGTACACCCAGGGGAGTCAGCCAGCCATGGACGTTTATTTTGTCCGCCAGACCGTGGACGATAAGTATGCTCCCGACAACCCGACCCGGCGCACTTATCTGAGCGACCTGATTGTTTCGGAGAGCGTATATTGGCTGCGTACCGCCGCTGGCATTCATTATGCCGGGGTATCCGTACGGGAAAGCCAAGATTTATTTAACAAAATGTTGACCGGTTTTGGTCTGATGGCTGATTTGGATGACAAAGGCGCTTTCCCGGCTTGGCGCGTACGCGCTGTCTATGATTCAGACACGGCAAATGGTCTGGCGCTAAAAGAGTTAGTCTTGGACGATTCCGACCCCGAACTGGACGCATCTAATTCCGCTTCCGATGCCGACCATGACTTGGTACGCGCTCTACTGGCGGCGGTGGACAATGTACGGCGCGGATACTGGACAGAGGATGCAACTACCAAGGTCGAATGGCGCGGCCAGAAATATACCTATGCGGAGTTGCTGGATTTGCTGATTCCGGCTTTAAAGAAAGAATATATTCTTTTGCCAGGCAGTAAGGATATTTATATTATGAAGCCTTCGGAAGATGATTATGAGGCGACCGAGACAGAAAAAGATGTCCGCTTGGACTATCTCTCGCCCGGCACCTGTTTTGCCATCGCCGAACACTTAAAAAATAAAAGCCCTGCGGAAAATTCTTTGGGAGAGTGGTGGGCAGACCGCGGCCAGGACAGTATGAAAATTTATCTAGCCTGCTTGGACGCTCATGGTTATGTGCCGGAAAAATCTTGGGTTACTTATACAGACGACGGACAAATTAAGATAGAAGCCAATGGCCGACAGGGCTACGACGGCATCCGGGCGCCGGAACGTATTGCCGACGGCTTGCGTTATCCCCAATACTTTACGCTGGATGATGGTCAAAGGCAGATTCTTCAGAATTATTTAGCCCGTTACTCCGAAGGCTATACCGTGCCTCAACAGGACGCGGCGGCTTATTTGCCTTTGGCCGTGCAGCTGGGGGAAACGGCGGCGGCGCAGACGATAGCCAAAAAAGCGGCGGAAGGCATGTCCCGGCAAAGTGTTTATGGGGATTCCGCTTCTTATTTTGAAACAGCATATATTGCGGCGACGCTGATTAATACCTTGTATCCCTACAATCCTCAGGCGGTTTATCGGGGAAAGATTAATGAGTCTGCGCCGCAGGAGCTGGTCAAGCTTGGGCTGCCCGGCAAATATTATTTGGAGAGCGGCGGTTATGGTCTGGTTTTCAATAATAAGACGGATGATGTGGCGGGCTATCATTTCAATGACTTTCTGCCCACGGGTTGGCAGCTCTTGACCTCCGAGGCGGTGGCTTATGATTTGGATATATCCTTGTACTACTATAATCATCCCGAGCAACATCCTGATAGGCAGACTAAACCGCCGAAAACGAGTAAAAAAGTGCAGGAAGAGATGGAACAGCGAATCTCCGCTTTGGTACGGACGCTGATTATGGCGACCGCGCAAAACCATTATGAGACGGATACTTACACGCGCCAAATGCCTTGGGCGATTATGACCAACGGTCAGGAATATCGGGTTGTCCAGCAGCCGGGTTTTGACGGTTTTGGCAATGCCACCGCGTCCGATGCGGATTTAAAAATATTGGCTCGCTTGATTAAAGTTAAGGACTTTAAATTATTTAAAGAAACGGAATTAGATTTTATGATTTCTCAACTGGCCTTGGATTTTATTCAACAAGACACGGTGTCCTATCGAGATTCTGACGGGACTCCGCGTCGTTTTATGAATTCTGGAGCTTACCGCTCGGCGGCGGAGGATTTAAATACTGGAGAGATTTTGCATGAATTTCACACATCTTACTATGACCAATATGACTTGCAATTGGTTTCAGAATATTTTCGCCGTCCGCGGCCCCAAGATTCTAACTTTAAGGTTGGCGACGATTATTTGGAGCAGTCTTTTGCCATGCTGGCGGAAGATTCCAAGAGACTGCTGGAGCAGATTAAAGAAGTTTTTAGGTTTAACGAAAATTATCAAAACTTTCCCGATAAACTCTATCTGTGTGTTTCGGAAAGAGGCCTGCGGATTTTGAAAGTTTTGGATATAGAAATCCCGCCCGGCAACGACCCGGACAAACCAGAGTATAGACAAAAAGGCGGCGGCGGGGCTGACGATGACGGGGATGGTGTGCTGAATAAATATGATCAAGGTAGTCCAGCTTACTATTTAAAAGGCGGCGAAGGCTATAAACAAGAGGAAGCTATTATGGAATGGTGGCAGTATGATGCGCAAAAGGGAGAAATGGTTTTGGCTGCTTCCAGCACAAGTATTCAGGATTACCTGGATTTTTATCGCTATTATCAATCTGCCCCAGACCAGTATCAGATAGCTATCCGGCGCTTGGCTCTTAGCGGCGAGGATACGCCCCAGGGAGATTTGCGCAAACTGCTGGAACAAGACAGGGATGACGATGACTATTACCGCTATTATTTGACCGCCATGTACGAGGCCAGGCGGGAGCAAGGCGAGCGCACAGATTTTTACAGCACGTCTCGGCGGTATAGTTTGGACAATACTCTTTATCAGCATGATGGCTGGGAAATGTTTGATGTTGTTAGAAAAGCGTTTCCGTGGTTTCCTGGCTCCTCGCTACAGAATACGTTTTATCCAAATAAAGGCCGCCGTAAGGATGCGTCCAGTCCGCTGGTCATAAACAATATGCATAATGCCGGCAATGCCAATAACCCTCTGGATATGTATAATATTCTTCAGCCAGAAACACCGGGCTGGAGATTAGACAGCAGCTTGACGGTAAATTCGGCTCTCAACTCGGCCATCCTTTTTTCTAGCAGTGATGACACGATTCTTAAATCTTTGGGTTTGTACCGCCGCGTGTTGTATTTGACCATGCTGGATAATAGTTTATTGCTTGGCCCGGACACTTTGATTAACCTTGCCCCCAAAACCAAACTGGATGGCGAGTTGGCGCGGCTTTCCAAGGAAACTCCCGGTTCGGTCTATATCGTGCAGGGTTTTGTGGACATTCTGACCAAGCGCGGCTACAGCGAAAGCAGGATTGTGGAGGAGCTTAATCAGTTGCTCTCCGCCGCGTTGCGCGCCAGGGCTGACCGGGGAGACTCCAAGGAAGATGTGCAGGCAAACTTAGTGGTGCGTGCGCTGTATTTTCAGAAGTTATTATTATGGGATTTTCTTTCCATGTCCGACTGCCAAGAGTTAGAGGCGCTGGCGGCAGAACTGGGCTGGGTATACCCGATAGACAAAACCACTGGTCAGCCAGCCACGCCGCAAACCCCGCCGGAGAATGTTCTCGAGGTGGGTATTTTCAATCGTTTGAAAAATCCGCCGACCAATGAGCGCGACCCGCGCCGCCTGGTCTTGGACTGGGAAGGCCGACATTTGGACACCCAAGCCAAAGACGCTACTGGCGAATATGTTTTGACCCCGCGCAGCCTAGAGGATAGAGGGTCGCCCTGGGTTAGACTGCCCCAGCGGCTCAAAAATGTGCTGATAACGGATATCATCAATAGGGACATCAACATTATTTTGGCTAAATACCCGCTGGACAAGCAAAATGACGAAGCCACCAGACGTGCTTTGATAGATGAACTGACTAAATATCTGGAAAAAGACTTGCCCAAGGAATATCATTTACAGGGTATAGTCCCCATTTTATTCTTAGACGGCGGATATGCTGAAAATGGTCGTCCCCAGCCAATACCCGTGCATGAAGAAGTGCGCCTCCATTTTATAGAAAAATATTCTGGCGAGGTAAACGTCAAGAAGCAAAAGATTTATGAAACGGATTATGACGGCCTCGTCTCCCCGGTGGATAATTCGCTGAATATTTCCCAAGACGCTCGACAAGCCAGCCGAGAAGCTTTTATAAAAGCTTATCGTAATTATTTTGGCCTGCTTTTTAATGGCGCCAAACAAATGCTGTACAGGGAAGCGGAAGAAAAAGTCCAAGCCTGTGCGGATGCTTATAATAACGGAGAACCCCCGGATTTTGCCGCCGCCAACACAAGCATTTTGAGTCTGCTCCAGATGCTTGACGTTGTGAAACTCCTGCCGCGACCGAAGATTTCTGGGGAAATCCCGGCCATGTCCACTGACTTGACTCAAGCGATTAAAAATATCTATGCGCCAGAGTTTTATTTTGACCGCTACTCTTATGAATATATGAGCGCTTTGGCGGATATTTTGAATAATCTGTACTGGCTGGGGTACAACATGAACAGGTTTCCGGTCGGGACGGCAGGCGCGGACGGTAAACCTTTAAGCCCAGAAAACAAAGCTTTTTACGAGCAGTTAATGCAGATGGCCACGGACTTGGCCGCGGAATATAAAGGTTTCAATGCCACGGGCTGGAGCGCTTATTACAAACTCCATGGCGCGATTTACCGCATCGAGCTACAGGAACGTATCCGGTCTACCGATCCCCAATATATTAATTTACAAACAGAGGTTGATGAACTACGCCGCCGCCAGCAAAATGCCCTGAAACTGGGTCAGCGAGAGGAATACGCTTATTATCGCGCGACGGAAGCGTTCTTATGCGTAATGTTCCGTAACTTAGTAGCCCCTGTAACCATACGGAATGATGCTGGAAATATTGTAGAGCTTTCTACGAGGGAAATTTTTACAGAGATTATCAATGATTCTATAGTTAAACAGTATGAATATATCAAGCACATAGTGGGTAATATGCAAGAAGATTTGAATATTTTTGTTGAGCCTAAAGAACCAGAAACACCGAGTTTGATAGAGGGACAAGACCCGGTGATGGAAGCTTTGAAAAAATTGCTGAATTAAGAAAGCAGGTGAGTCGCAATGTCTAGCATAGGTGAAAGACGAATAAACTGGGCAGCTGGGGTAGAGAACGGAACGGCTACTCTCAAAATAGACGGTAATTTGGATGAAAAACCATATACCGCTTTGGATGCAGGACGTTCTATGTCTATAAACCAACATGATTACGATGCCCTGCTTCAAGCTTTTTTTGATGAGGTAGCCTATGTTGAGCGGAACGGCACAAGTGCTGCGCAGAAAGCAATAATGTTGTCTAGCTTGAAGGCCAAGCTGACATCTATGACACAAAAAGATTCCAACTACGAAATCGAGCAAGTTCGTTCAATGGCTTACGCTAGAGTTTCTTTGACTATTGCCGTTGCTTCGGCTTATGAAAATGAGGGTAAAAGTTCTATAGCGCAAGATTACTATGATATGGCAAAGCGGCTATTACTTGCCTTGAATGAATCTGACGGACGGTCGGAAAAAAACCTGAATGAGTTGTATGGTACCTATTCTATGAAAGAAAATCTTACTACTACAGGAAACGGTGTTAATCCTAATAATGGAGCCAGTTCATTTGCCTTATTTAATCATACTAGAGACCAGCAACTTTGGTTTTTATCAATGGCGTTGCAGTTAGTCGAAGAGGGGCGAATAACCGAAGGAGATGCCAAAAAAATAAGCGACATTTTGAGTGGTTTGGCAACTACTGCCAAGAACATTCGAGATGAATTGTTGAGCAAAGGCATTTATAGAATAGATAACGGAAAATACACTATGTTTGTTGAAAAAAAACAAAACTACGATGATATGGTCGAAGCAGAAGACTTTTACAATTTAGCCGCCGCGTATTTTCAATGCAGGTCAAACCTTACAACTGGTGAAAGTAAATATGGGCAACTCTATGAACAGATATGTAAAGCTAAAAAAGAAACGGTTGTTATGAATAAGAAAGAGATGGCAGAGGTAGTGTCAGAAGATTATGATTACGGTTCAATGATTTATTTGCTGAAAATGCAAGTATTGAGCGATGCCTTTAATCTAAATCCCACAACTTACCTTGATGCTGTTGGAACAATTATTGATAAGTTCAATTTCGGGTTGACAACCGGGACAACAGGGTATCAGATGCCAACCCAAGCGGATTTTCAAGACATTTTGAGTAAAATCAAGGATCGTGTTAAGGAGCCAGTCGGAAGAAGAGGAGAAATTAGAAATCTTTCTAATAAGCAACTTGAATACAACACTTACGTGCAGGCTTATTACTTAAATCTGGCTTATCGACAGACGCTCGGTGATTATACCGCCCTAGAAGAGCTTACCGGGAAAAGTGGAGATTTTTATAATCGAGACGGCTCGTCCAATGAAACAAACTGCTCATTGGCGACGCGTTTGCTAAATAAAGAAAGTTCATCTTTCCAGCGTACTTTAGCTTTTGCCAGACGCGGTATCGCGACAATGAAAGTCGATATTGGCGGAATGAATGCTGGGTCAGCTAACCTTGGTTCTCCCAATTTAGTTGCCACCACGCCAGCGGAACGCCAGCAGGAATATTTTACGCGGGCCAAGGAATTAGCTTTACAGGCGGAAGAGGCACGCCGCGCGGGAAATCAGGGTGATTATGCCGCCAAATTGAGGACAAGAATCGCGCTAGATAATAGTGTTATCAATGAACTCAATAACACAGGGATAGCTAGACCAGCGTCCTACAATACGGGCAATAATTTATTTGCCCAGAATGTGCATTGTGATTTGGCGGAAGCTTATATTAGTTTAAGAAATGAAAATGATGCCAAAACTGAATACCAAACACTGAAAAAAGACTATCTCAACTTGCATAATTTACTTGACCCTACATCTGAAACTTATTATGTCAAACTCAGGAGTAGTTTCTCCAGCATCGAACTCCGCTTCCTCTTCCTCGCCGCGCAGTTGGAGGATGATGAAAGTGTCCGCAAGAAGATTTTGGAAAGAATCAAGTCCTACTGCTCCCCGCCACAGGAAAAACCGGAGGATTTGCTGTCCGGCAAATTCCTCTACAACCGCCAGACTACGCGCAATTACTGGGAAGCTGTGGCCATGCTGGCGGAGCATGATGCCAAATATGCCGGAGAGATTAAAACAGAATTGGCTAGAGCAAAAACTAATAATGTTACCGATGTTTTTTATATCCAGCGGCTCTACAATAGAGTTTACTTCCTTGATGTTTTAAAAAGGCTGAAAGAATACAAAAAACAGGGCGAATGGACTGCGGCTATAAAATTGCTCGACAGTGATGGCACCGATGGTGTCGATAATGTCCAAAACACTTTGCTTGAATCCGACCAGCTGGCCGAGCTGTATTTCCAACGCGCCGAGTTTGAAAACCTGCGTTATGTTTATTCTCCGGCGCAGACCAAACCAACAATGCTAGAGGACGGCCTGCCTGCCACGGTTACGGTTAATGGACATAAGATAACCATACCCGACACGCCGGCGAACCGTCAGCGGCTGATGTATATCCGCCTAGCGCGTCTGGCCTCTGACCAAGAAAGAGACTATGCGGAAATTTTGAAACTAACTCAAGTTTTTGTGCAATGGGATTCGGACAATAAAAAATTGACCTGTAATTTGCCGGGCGAATATACGGTCAAGGAATCTCCTGACAAGAAAAAAAGTCCAGAGCAGTACAATGCCGAATTCTGCGATGCCATGGTCTGCGCCTATTTCGAGGCCCTGAATTATCTGCGCGACAATAATCGTGCCGTGCTTTCCAGTAACAATGTCCCGCAGACTTTGGCGGAGATTAAGACGGCGTTTGCTTCTTATGAGGGCTGGCAGACCGCGCCGAGTAAATTGAATGAGGAGTTGGGAAAACTTACGCTGACCACTATTCAGGACGCGGAAGAGAAAGTCTGGTCAGATGCCAGGCTGCGCATACTCTCGCTGTACGCCGGGCTTAATGATGACACGGCGGTTTATGAGAATATCAGCGCCAAGTATTTGGGCTATAACAATGTTAAGAAAGCGACCAACGGTAATTATGCCTACAGTTCGCCGACGGCGCGCGCCTACTGGGAGGCTCTCCGTGGGCGGCTCGGCGTGCTGGCCAAAAATTCAGAAAACAATCTGGCAGGAATCAATGGTGTTTTTGATTTAATTGCCACGGAATATAATAATAAAAAAGAGGCTTCGTCTCTGGCTGATATTGCCTACATCCGCGACCTCTATGCCTATGCCTTGGCGGCGCAATGCTCTGCCGTGCTGTCTCAGTCGACGCTGACTACCGAAGAGTGCAGGACATTAGCCGCAAAAATTGCCGAGTTGGAAACATTGTATGGGACGATTGCCGCTGATTACGAAAAACGCGGCTGGACGAAAGAAATTGCCGAGCAGCGGGCGGGGCTGATTGATTTGCAGACACGCGCGGCCATGCTGTCCGACACTCTGGACCAGAAGCCGCAACAGGCAATTGATAATTTAAAAACGGTTTACGCTAAGTTTGGTTTGGGTGATGCGTCCAGCCCGGCAGACAAACTCTGCGCCGACATTATCCGCGGCAATGTCGAGGCCTTGCTTGCCGCGCATAGACAAAAAAATATCTCCCAGCCACGCCTGACTTTGCCGGACTGGCTCAAGGCTTATTCCGCAGTTGGTTTGACGGCAGATAGTTATGAAAAACTGTCCCAAGGTTATGAAAAACGTTTGCATATTTCTTTCCTGCTCAATCAAGCCAAGCTGGGCAATGAGCAGGCGGCCAAAACTTTGCAGGCTTTGCTGACGGACAGTCGCGCCGCCAAGACCACTGACGAGGTGGGCAAGGATTTCTTCGCCATAATCCAGCCGCGCTTGGATTTGGATGCGGCGTGGAATTCTCTGGACGCTGAGTATCATGGTTATTTGCCGCAAGGCATTAAAGCCGAGACCATTGCCCAGAGCTATCTCCGCTCTCAGTCCGCCAAGACGCAAGCTGAGGCAGAGGATTTGCTCCGTCTGGCTTGGTCGCAGGGCGATAATCCGCAGGCTGCCATTGACGGCGCGACGGTCGGCAACGTGTCTGTACCCGGCTATGCCGCCATAGCTAGGTCGATGAATCTTAACGACCCGCGGGCGCGCGGCGCGGTGGATAATCTGATTTCGCTTTACGGCTACCACCCGCTGACGCGTGATGCCGAGAAGAATAAAGGCCAATTAGCCGCCTTGGTCGAGAGCCTAGAAAAAGTTCAGTCCAACGACCCGCCTGACCCAGAATTCGCCCAAGAATTGTACGTCAAAGCCCTGCTGGCGCAGAGCGAGGGTTATTATCGGCAGGGTGAGATGGCAAAAATGGCGGCCATGCTGGACAGCGTGCAAAGGCTTTTGTCCGGCGAAGTTAGCAACGAGGAAAAAACCGAACAGTATTACGCTTACTGCGAACAGCGCATCCGCCTGTTCCTGAAGCAGGCGCAGAATAGTGGCCGGGCGGCGGCGGATATTGCCAAGGGTTTGGCGGGTTTACGTGAAGAATTTAATTTAATCAGTCCCGCCAATCTGCCGACCAGCTTGACCGAGAAATTATTGGATTCCTTTATTACAGTTAATAAGCCGGGAGAAGAGACTGCCGTTATCGTGCCGAATCTGGGCAAAGAGGTAAACGATTGTTTTAAGGATTTTGGCGAGGACTTGGCCAAAGACCTGGCCGCCTGCCGTAAATATCTGCTGGAGACCTGCCAGACCAATTATCAACGCCAATTGTTTATCGGCATCTTGAGCAATCTCGCCAATCTGACCGCGGGCAAGACGATTGACACCGAGACTGCCGCCAAGCTCGTCGAACACGGCGACGCTGACCATTATGAACAGTTGGTGGAAGGGCTGTTGTTTGATGACAAATATCTGCCGACCGAGCAGGCGCGGAAATTTCTGGGCTCCAAATTTGCGGCGGAAGTTGTCAAGCCGCGTCTGCGTCTGGGCATGGCATGGCTCGGCGTATCTGGCTCTGACAAGGAGTCGATTGACCACGAGATTAAGCCCGGCTGGCTGGCGGTGGCCAAGGCCGTAGTTGAGGACATTGATGCTTTGGTCAAGGACAATGCGGTGGCACGTACAGAACTGCGGGAAGTGGATGATTTGCGTTACTTCGCGTTGATTAAGAGCGGCGAGGCGGAGCAGATTAAGAAGGCTTTGGACTATTATCTCGCGCAGGCTTCCACTGCCAATACCCAATCTCTGATAGCGAGCGCGTATGCCTACGATTTGCGCGAATATGCCCAGGCGTTAGAGTACATCGCTAGTATTGACCAAGGCATCCTAACTGGCGCGTCGCTCAACCCGGTTCTTTTCTCGATAGCGATGGACTGCTGGAGCAAGCAAGAGCCTAGAAAAGCGATACCCCAAGATATAGTGCAAAACTACATTGCCGCCACCACAACTCAGCCGGGACTTTACGCCAGCGACAGAGAAAAATACGCGCTGGCCAATATTATCTGCTCCTATGTCGACCAGCAGTTAAAAAATTATGATACGGAAAGCCTCTCTTGGCTGGACAACATTATCCTGCCCTCGACAGAACACTCGCCGCAGGGACGCAGATATGTCGAGGAGCGGATAAACTTACTGCAGGCCAGGTCGGCCATGGCGCAGCGCAATTATGCGGCGGCGCGCGCGGCGCTGGAAGAGCTGCTGGCAAGATTGGCAGATGTCCAGGATGTGCTTCAGCCGCATCCCTTTACTTATCTCTACAATGATGTGCTGCGGCAACTGGCCACCATCGCCGAGGTGCAGGGCGATTACGACTCCGCGCTGGGATTCTTGAACAATGTTACTTATAAAAGCACTGATGCCAAGGAAGTAACGCAGTTGGGGTTCTATGACAAGTTGCAGAGAGCCGGGGTTCTGTATGCCAACGGTACTGCGGCTGATTGCGCCTTGGCGCGGACGTTACTGAACGAAGTGCTGAATAATAATAAATCCCTGCCGCCGGAAGACCAATGCCTAGTTTATTTCAAGCTGTTGGACATTGCCTTCGCGGACAAAGAGCAGGCCAGAACCAATCCACAGCATATTGTCAGCCTGTTAATCCAGCTGGGTGCGCTTAAATCAAATATGAACACTGAGAATCTATTGCTCTACGAATTACAGCGTGCCGCCTGCGCTGAGTTGTTGTCGGATACTGAACAGCGCGCCGCCGCCTTAGTTAATGCCCGCACGCAGGCTGCTCTGTTGCCTGAGTTTGTTCGCCGGGAATACCTTGACCTGCTTGACGATTTAGAAAATTATCGGCGCTTGGAATGCCGTGATTTTGCCAAAATCAACGCAGGCATGTCTTGGGCAACCTTGGCTTTGGCGCAGTTGGACACCGCCGACGGACTCAAGGACGAAGAGCATTTTCTGACCACACGGATTATTTACCTCAATGGTTTGATTACGCAGGGCGACGTTGACGCGCTGACAAAGATTGAGGCTGATTTGGCTGTTTTAACCCCGGAAGCCCTGTCCCAGCTGGCGACAAAAGGCCTGCAAAATCTAGTGCAAAAATACTGTGCCGAATTGCTCCTGCTCCAATACACTTTCCGGCGTGCGCATTGCCGTTTTGACCCGGACGGAAAGATGAATGAGAGAGACAAGGATACCCTTGCCCAGCTTGAGGCAAATTTGACCGCGGCGATTGGCCAACTGCCAGAAGCGGCCAAAAATGATTTTACTAAACGTCTATCCGCTCTGCGCGACAACGCGATAGACATTCCGCCTTACGATATGCTGGCGGATGAGTTGACCAAAGCCGTGGTTGATTTGCAGGGCAATTCGGAGCAGACCGATTTTTGGCAATTCAAGAAAAAACTCGACAAGGCGCTGGATTATGCGGTCGCCCTGCGCGGCGGCGGGGTGGCCTCGCCGGAAGAATTGATACAGGCGCTGGATACGCTGTATGGCCTTGACCTTGGTCTGGCTGCCGGAGAGTATGCCAATGGACGGATAATGCGCTATGTCTCCGCCTTCCAGGACAAAAGGCAAAAAGAGTTGCCGGGTTTTGAATTCACGCCGGAGGAAAAAGGCTTCGGTTATTATCTTTTGCTGAAACTCTTGAAGAATGATTCGCGCTATGAGCAGGTGCTGGCGCGCGCGCGCGCGGAACAGGCGCAGGGTCAGGGTTTGCTCGCCGACCGCGGCGCGGATTGGTATCCAGAGTCCAGCGCCTTGATTATTAAATATGTGAATGACCAGATTGACAGGAACAAAAAACTAAAGCCGGGAGAACAAAAACCTTGGCTGAATGAAATACAGAGAGAAAAAGAAGCCAGCAAAACCCAAGGCACCGCCAAGATTTTACCCGAGATTGAGTATGTGCCGAGCGGCAACTTGGTGGCGGATTACAATGCCATGAGCCGGGAAAATAATGTAGACCAGAAGATTGCTATGGCGGAAAAATCACTTAAATTGCCGTCCACCGCGGTCTTGCAGGGCAATACCCCGCATACGGCGCTCAAGATGCTGTTGGATTATCTGAACGCGCTGATTCGGTCGCGCGACGAGAATAATGCATTCCAAGACAGGAAGATTGAGGCCTTGTTCAAGTTTATGGCTGGCCTGTCGCCTCAAGAGTCGTCAGCCGAGCAGAATTTATCGGCGGTGCAAGAGTCTTTAGCGAACTCCCATTATTACCAATTAAAAATTGCCACGCTGAAAATCCAGTACGGCGCGTCTGTTTTATCTGAGGCGGTCAATCGCCGAGACTGGAACAGCCCCGCCATGGACGGTTATATACAAAACGCCAAAGACCTTTTACGCGCCAGGCAAATAAAGCTGGGTGAGCAGGATAAAGAAGACGCGGAATATACGTTTATCGAAAATTTATTAAATGTTTTGGACGGCGGGACGGCCGTGTCGGCGGATTATCACGATTTGCCGGAGGACGCTCTGTACCTCTACGTGGATTTAACCTATCGCCTGTCGGCGGCTCTGCTGGCGCAACGGCAAGCGTCGCCTCGGCGCTTGGATAAGGCGGGCAAGGAGATGCTTAATGGTTTGGTGGCTTTGCTTGAGGCTTTGCCTCAGGACGAAAAGCATGAGGGTGTCCCGCCTCTACAGCGGGCAATAGATGAAGCGGCCACAAAATTTTATTTAGATGGATTTTTTAGTTTTGGCTTCGGACAAAACAGTTCCGAGTCAGATTGGAATTCTACTATCGCAAACCAATATTTGCTAACCCCTATCGAAACTTCCGGCGGTTTTTCAACCGAGACGGCCACGTCTATTATTGGCTTGGCTGCTCGGCTTGGCTATAGACCGACTAACTTTTTTGGAATACGTCTGATGCCGGGTCTGGATTTCTTGTTTATTAAAAACAGGGATAGTTTCTGGAATGAGAAACTCGACTCGGTCAGAGAGGGATTTCCTATCATCAATAATGATAATTTTAACAATACTGACCATCGTTTTCTTGTGGCGCCCAAGCTGGGATTTGGTTTGGATTTTACCGCTCCGTCGCTGGGCTGGGGTTGTTTGACTTGGAACAACTCGCTCAGTCTGGATGCGAATTGGAGCCTGACTCCCCAATTGCGCTCGCCTTATGCCGCCGCGCGTTTTGGCGAGGAGACTCACTGGAACAATAATTGGTCTGGGAACGCGGCGTATATCGGTCGCCTAGGTTTTAGCAAGCGGTTTGGCTTGGAATTGCGCGACACCTTTGGTCTCAGCAGGTCGGAGAGCCGGGTGTCAAGCGAGACGGATGATTCTTATATGGAAGAGTTATACTTGGCCACTGCTTGGCGCAATCGGGTCGGCGGGCGGTTTGTTTTTAATCCTACTGGTCGCTGGTCGTTCTATGCAGGCGGGGACTACCTGTACGAGAAAGCCACTGATTCATACAGTCTCTGGCAGGAAGTGGACCGTCATGGCTGGGGCGCGGAACTGGGCGCGTCGTATTATGGCAAGGCGGTTGCGCTGAGCCTATCAGCCAATTTCAGCCAGTTAGCACAATATTCGAGGAACATGGGCATCAATTTTCAGGTTACACCGCTTGGTATATTTGACGGCAGGCTTACTTTATTTGCTGGCGTGGGGATAGATTGGCTCCCAGGCTCGTCCATAACGGGGACAAAGACCGTTACCGCTACAGACAAATCTGGAGCAAACCCTGTTACCACGACTACCGTTACCAATAATATAGACACGCGTCCTGACCAGACAAACCTTAGGGTAAATGTGGGTGTGAAAATCCCGTTAGGCGGGAAATAAAATGTGCAATAAAGTCGCGCTAGTTACGATAACTTATTAGGGAAAGGAGTGGAAGATTATGTTCAATCCGAAACTTATCTCTGACCCGCCAAGCGGTAAGCCCAGATTGCGCCGGGGCTGGGCGGCAATTATTACCGCCGCCTTTACTGCTTGCGCCCTGCCAACTCTGGAGATAGAAAAAGAGCCAGAAACAGAAGAGCAGGATGTGTCCAATGAAGAACAGAAATATAACAATCAAATAATCTTTTACGGTGGCCGCCCGGAAGAGCAAAACCTAAATCTGGCCGGAGATAAAAAGGTAATCACTGGAAAATTCCTAGAAAATCGCAATGACGCGGTGGAAGTAACCGTCAATGAAAGTCAAAAAGAAAATTACAGCACGCTGGACTATCAGGAATTGGCAGGTTTGACGATTAAACTGGACGAGTTTTATAAAAACAAGCCTGACGCGGGGGACATCACTTTTGGATTTGAGGGTTTGGGTAATTTTAATTTTGAGCGGCTGATTGTCAGCGTGTCGCCAAACGTAAAGGACGAGCATGGAGAAGAGTATAAATATGTGGGCGATTATATAAATCGTCCTTACGACGAATATCAAAAATACGTACAGACCATGATTAGCGTGCCGCTGTATCAGATGGACTGGGACAATGTTGCCCGGAATGAGCCAAAGGCTTATGACAATCCTGCCACTTATGGTCTGACCGTCAATCGAGAGGCGAAGACGATAATTATCAATCTCGCCCCGCGCGAGGTCTATGTGCATAATCTCATGCACAAAAATCCGGAAACTAAAAGAACCAATATTACAATTTCAGATATTGAGAAACATTCCGTGAAATTTTCTGTCCAAGGGGTAAGCCATTTACCGGCAGAAGAAAAATGGTCATATCTAGGCGTGAATCTGGCGCAGCAGACTGACCATATCCAGCTAGCCCAGCGGGCGGACGGGACTACCAGATACGACCCTGTTTTTAAGATTCAAGGACTGGACGGCGGCGTGTCCTTTAAACTGGACACTGATGAGCAAAAACTGGAGTACCGCGTCGTGCTGACTACCGCGACTGATGAGACGCTGATATATTCTCCTGAAGAATATTCTAATAGCACGGCGGTGTTTGTCCCTTGGCAGAATTTTCATGAGGATTTTTATCTGACAGCATTTGGCGCGGCGGCGGGTTTTACCGATGACGGTGATGCGTTGCGGATAGATTTATCCCGGGAAGAGGATTCCAGAATTACCATCACAGATAAATCTAAAGAAACTGAAAGTGGCCAGCCGCCCTTAGCCAAAGTCAATCTGACTGAAAATTATCACAACCAAAAAAATGGCTATTTGCGTTTGCGCGTCAAGGGCGGTGGCAATTTTGACTGGGAGAGTTTCGTGCGCGGTATCCGTCCCACTCTTTCCTGCCGCGACGGCGAGGCCCCAGAGGCTTATTATTCGCTGGACATGCATTTTCCCCGCCACCCAGACCAATTGGCGGCCTTTAAGACGTATGTTGCTGACGGCGGCTACTGGGACATCAAGATTCCGCTCTCCTGCGTGAATGATGCCAATGGTTTGCCGTCCGGCGAGTTGACCGTAACGGGCGTGTCTTTCACGCGGAATAAAGATTTTGTCGTCCCGCAGGGATACGAGTATAAATATGACATTGTGGAGATTGCGCTGACTGATGATAATCCGGACGCGGAGCATCTCTTACCGCTTACCCCAGTGAACAGAAACCAGCCGCTTAAAGGTATCGGCTTATCCCTGCTCGGCGAGGCTGGCGCGGCGCTGGATAATATCACTTGGAGCGAATTGGCTTTGCGTCCGACCGCAGCCGACACGGCGCTACCGCTGGATTTCCTACGGCGCATCAGTTCCATGCCTGGAAGAGGCGCGAAAGTGTCCTTCGGCGTTTATACCGGCCAGTATGAGAACGAAGACAAGGCCAACCAAATATTCCGTCCCTACGAGAAAGAAGAATTGCCAATCCGATATAGAGTTGCGTCGCTAAGTGGTAATATAACAAATATCGAGTGGGCAACTGTGCTGCAAAAATATTTGCCAGAAGAAGAAAAAGGAGAATAACCATGCAGATTAGTTCCAAACATATAGCCAATCAACCGGAGTTATTTCTGCCCCGGGTAGGCGGCAGGCCCAAGCCTAACCCCAAGCCCAGTCGGTTATTGGCAGGCATAGGGGCGGGAATATTGGCCACGTCTTGCGACCTTCTTGTCGGCGGGCCGACTGGTGAAAAAAATGAATATCCGAAACCAACGGATGAAGATGCGAATCCGCCGGCTACAGAGCCGCTAGTGCCTCCCAATCCCCTCGACCCTCCCAGCGATTTTATCCCCGGTGATGAAGTTCCTGAGACTATTCCCAAAACTCCCCCGCCGGATTGGCAAGGCGCGGCGATAGTTTTTGCCGGAGGCGTTATTTACCACAATAACAGCACTATCTATGTGAGAATCGACCACAGCGAAGCTCCGCGGCTGACAGACGGTCTGTCAGGTGAGGCCGCTGAAGCTGACTATCAAAGTGAAAAAAGACGGCTCAGCGGTCTGCGCCTGGATTTGGCAGAATACCGCCGCCAGTATCAGGAACTGCACGGCGAGTTGCCCCGAGAGATTATTTTGCAGTTCGAACAGTACCCGGCAATGAATAATTTTTCGCTGGCAATACTCAAGCGTTTTAAGATTAGCTTGTACGACAGCACCAGCGCGGAGCTGGCCGACACGCTGGCCAATAAAAGCTTGAGAAATGCCCACACTATCGACGTGTCGCTTGACCCCAGCCAAAATGCCCTGCCCACCTTGGCAGAATACGGCATTACTTTTGACGAGGCGGCTATGACCGTCAAGATTGATTTAACCCAGCGCACGATTAGCTGGGATAATATTATGCGGGATGAGGGCGCGGGTACGGTAGCTTCTTATATTCAGAGGTATGAGTCTACCGCCGAGGGCGGGGTTAAGTTTAATATGCAAGCCAGACCTGCGTCCACAAAAGACTGGGCTTTTATCGGGGTTTACTATAATGACAAGTTTGATTTGCCCTTGGACAGCGGCAAGACATTTAGTTATAAATTGTCTAATTTCGTAGCGCCAGATTATGGCCACGACGAGAAAGACGCGGGGTATCGAGTGGTTTTCAGCTTCGGCAAGAAAGCGGACGGCGTAGTTCATCAACCTCTGTTTGTAAATTAATATATTGGGGATCGGTAGACCGGATACGTTCCTGTAGCTCGATGCGGTAAATCGCGCCATGGAGTTTGTAATAAGCGCTCCAGCCCGTGGCAT
>BGZO01000012.1 GCA_003864475.1 Candidatus Termititenax persephonae
CGCGCGCGCCGGGGGGTAATAGTTACAATTTTGTCCTTATTTATCATATGCGTAATTATAGTACGCTTTTGGGTTTTGTAAAGTGTAAATTAACTACCAACACATTATGTTATAATTGCGACGAGGAGTGTTTTATGCCAGTAATTTCAATGTTTTAATGTTTTATGGAATAATTGTGAGTAAGAAGATACTATGTTGCAACCCAAAATAAAAAAAGTGGTTCCGCTCAAGGACTATAAACTGTTATTGTCTTATGAAACAGGCGAGAACAAAGTTTTTGCGGTCAAGCCATATATTGCGGGAAATTGGTATGGCGAGTTGCGGGATATTAGTTATTTCAAGACCGTACATTTAATTCCTGATGGCACGGGGATAGCATGGACGAACGGGCAGGACATTGCCCCGCATGAACTTTATGAGCAAAGCAGTCCCCTGTAAACCCCACTCGGAATTGCCTTGCTAGGCGCAATACACCAAACAAATTTCCTGACAGTCGTTTTGCCGCGGGCAGAGGCGGCACTCTTCCCAGATTTTTTGGGGCAGGAGTTCTTTGACGGACGGCTGGAAACCGATTTTGGTAAAAATCGGCGGCACATAAGTCAGGGTAAATACTTTGGGAATCCCCAAGGCTTTGGCCTCAGCGAGACAGCGTTTGATGAGCCGCGTGGCGATGCCGCGCCGGGTGTATCCTTCCGCCACCGCCAGCGACTTGATTTCTGAGAAACGGTTGGTGTAGAGGTGCAAGGCGGAGCAGCCGATGATTTTTTTGGGGGGAGCCACCGCGACGAAAAAATCCCGCAGATTTTGCACCACCATGTCCGTGGAGCGTTCCAGCATCAGCTCCTGCCGCGCGTAACAATTGATGAGGTCGGTGATGGACGGGACATCTTTGATGGTCGCCTTGCGGACGATAATTTTGCCCATGGGCGCATCTTAGCATATAATAGGCGGCATTCATGCAGTATGTTTTAGCGATTAGCCAGAAACCTTTTGCGACGCGCGTGGTGGTCTACGACAAGTCCGGTACGGAAATTGCCGCCGCCACGCAGGCGGTCAAGCTCTCTGCTCCCGAACCCGGCTGGGCAGAGTATGTTCCCGAGGAGATTTGGCAGAGTGTCGCCGTGGGTTTGCAAAGAGTTTTATTAAAAATCCCGTCCAGCAAAATCCAGGCCATCGGCTTGACCAGTCAACGCGAGGCCGTCGTGGTGTGGGACAAGACGACAGGCCGTCCGATTTACAATGCGCTGGCTTGGTCGGATTGCCGTACCGCAGAACGTTGCGCCGTTTTGGGCAAGGACAAGAGCTTGGTCAATTATATTCGGCAAAATACGGGCCTGACTTTGGATTGTTATTTTTCAGCCCCCAAATTGGCTTGGCTGCTGAAGAATATTCCCGGCGCGTATATTCGTGCGCTCAAAGGTCAGCTGCTTTTTGGCACGCTCGATAGCTGGCTGCTCTGGAAGCTGACTGGCGGCCAGACACATGCGACGGACTATACCAATGCTGCGCGGACGATGCTCTTCAATATCGGCCAGTTGCGCTGGGACAAGAAATTGCTCAAGAAATTTAATATCCCCGCCGAGCTGCTCCCGGAAGTTAAGAATTCCAGCGGCTTATTCGGCAGAACCGTGCCGCTCGGCAAACTGGCGGCCAATATTCCGATTACCGGTGTGGCGGGCGACCAGCAGGCTTCGTTATTTGGGCAGACTTGTTTTGAGCCGGGAACGGTCAAGAACACTTACGACGCGGGGGGATTTATGCTGATGAACATCGGTGCGCGTAAAAAAATCTCCAAACACGGCCTGCTGACAACTCTCTGCTGTGATTCGCGCGGTCGTCCGGTTTATGCCTTGGAAGGTTCAGTTTTTGTGGCGGGGACAGCCTTGGAATGGCTGCGCCACGGGCTGCAAATCACCGGACAGACCGCTGACTTGGCCAAGATAGCGCGCGGCCTGCCCGACAATAACGGTGTTTATTTTGTGCCGGCCTTTACGGGCTTGGCCGCCCCGCATTGGCAAAACGCCGCGCGCGGAGTCATCTGCGGCATAACGCTGGCGACCACGCGCCGCCATCTGGTACGTGCCGCGCTGGAAGCTATTGTCTATCAGACCAAGGATGTGCTGAGTGCCATGCGGCAGGACAGCGGACTCAAAGTCTGGGAGGTCAAGGTTGACGGCGCGGTTGCGGAGAATGATTTTATCTGTGATTTTCAGGCGGATATTTTGGCCTTGAGCGTGGTGCGCGCCAAGGCTCGCGATGCTTCCGCGCTGGGCGCGGCCTATCTGGCCGGCCTGCAGACGGGGTATTGGAAAAACGCCGAGGATATTCGTCGGTGCTGGGGCATTGATAAGATTTTTAACCGCGTCATGCCGTCCACCCAGTCCAATCTCCTCTACGCGGGCTGGCAAAAGGCCGTGCAAAGAGCGGTGCTGTAAAAAAAGACCAGTTTTTTTGCGTTTGTTTTTTCATTTAAATAGTGATATATATGGACTTTCATAAGGGAGGCTCTATGGCAAATTTCTGGCAAAAATGGCGGTTATCTCCAGAGGTCAAGGCCGTGCTGGACAAGGCTCCCGGCGTGGTTTTTCCCGGGACCAAAGACGAGGTGCTGGCCTTGGCTATGGGCGGACAGGATTATGTTTTTGAGGTCAATTACACCGTGCCGGGCAAGGGCGAGACTTTGGAGGCCACGGTCGTCAAATGCCGCAACGGCTTGTCCGTGAATTTTCCCGAACCGCACATGCGCCGCCGCGACCCGGTTTGCATGTTTATCGGCGACAATGCCCCGACCGATAAGCCGCGTTTCAATGAGGCCTTTCCGCAATACAAGTTTGAGGACGTACGCCGGGATACTTTTGCCTGGTTGTCTCAGCAAAAGTTGGCGGTCATCTGCACCTACATTGGCGGTCAAGAGACGGGGCTTTTTGGCCTGTTGATTGCCCCGGAAAATGCGGGCTGTTTTTGCGGAGCGTTGGCGGACATTCAAGGTTTGGTGCCGCCCAGCGACCTGCCCAAGACTTTTGCGCCCGACGCGATTATTTATCTGGCGCCCGTCTTTCGCCACACGCATTTCAACGGTCGTCAGGTGGTCGTCAATAACCGCCTGCCCAATCTGCATGAGGTTTTTTCCTACAATCTATACCCGGGACCGAGCGCCAAAAAAGGCATATACAGCGTCCTGCTCGACATCGGTGAGCGTGAGCAGTGGCTGACCCTGCACGGCGCGGCGGTGCAGGTGGTTACGCCCTATGACAATATCACGACCATCCTGCATGAGGGCGCGAGCGGTAGCGGCAAGAGCGAGATGCTGGAGTACGCGCATCGCCAGACCGACGGCAGTCTGCTGCTGGGCGTGAATAAGGTAACCAAGGAAAATCTCTCCGTGAGCATGGACCAGACCTGCCTGTTGCGTCCGGTAACTGATGACATGGCTATCTCGCATCCGCATGACCAGAAAAATAATCCGCGCTTGGTAGTGCGCGACGCGGAGCAGGCTTGGTTTATCCGCATCAACCATATCACGCATTACGGCACTGACCCCAAGCTGGAACGCGCCTGTATTCATCCGAACGAGCCTCTGCTTTTCTTGAATATCGACGGGCGGCCCGGCTCGACGGCTCTGCTCTGGGAGCATATCGAGGATTCGGTGGGCAAGCCTTGCCCCAATCCGCGGGTGGTTTTGCCGCGCCAGCTCGATGTCGATGTGGTCAATTCCCCGGTGGAAGTGGATTTCCGCAGTTTTGGTGTGCGCGCCCCGCTCTGCACCGCGCAAAATCCGACTTACGGTATCTTGGGCATGTTGCACGTACTGCCGCCCGCGCTGGCTTGGCTGTGGCGTTTGGCGGCTCCGCGCGGTGATGCCAATCCGAGCATCCTAACCAAGGGCAGCAGCTTGGTAACCGAAGGGGTCGGCACGTTTTGGCCTTTTGCGACGGGTAAGCGCGTGAACTACGCCAATCTCCTGCTCGACCAGATTGTCAGCACGCCGCAGACCAGATATGTGCTATTGCCCAATCAACATATCGGCGCTTGGAAAGTCGGCTTCATGCCGCAATGGCTGGTCAGGGAGTTTCTGGCACGGCGCGGCGCGGCCAAATTTAAGCCGGAGCGTCTGGATGCGGCGCGTTGCACACTGCTCGGCTACATCCCTGACCAGATTAAAATAGAAGGCACGACTTTGCCGGACGAGTTTTTGCGCGTGGAGACCCAGCCGGAAGTTGGCGTGGCCGCCTATGACGCTGGCGCGAAAATCCTGACAGATTTTTTCCATACGGAGATTAAGAATTATCTTCAGCCGGAGCTTAGCCGTCTGGGGCAGGACATCATCAACTGTTGTCTGGAAGGCGGCGACTTGGAGGATTACAAAAAACTTCTGCCGATGACGTATTAGGCCTAAGCAGTCCTGGTAAGGCGAAAGCCGATAGACATGTTGCGATTAAGCGGGGTGATGAAATTATGGCGAAAGACCGAGGCATAGTAGGTGCTGGTGTCGTAGGTATCATAAGCACCCTCCGCCTTCTCGCCCTTGACTATCCCCGCGTAACTGCCTGTGTATGCTGAGGCCATAACCAATCCCCCAAAAACAAATCTATGAATATTTTAACATAATAATGATTTATATGCAAGACATTTTTTTACATATTTACCATAGAGCCAATAATACACAAAAGCTACAATTTTAAAAAGGATAAACAAAATGCACAATGTAACGGATGATTACTTAAAACAGGCGATAAGCAGGAAGCTGGAGCAGCTCCGCCATAAAAGCCAGAAAACTCTCGAAGCCGCGGCCAGCTATTTGGATATGGATTACGCACAATACTATAGGATGATTAAGGGGCGCAATTTACCGCATCTTACGACGTTGCTCAAATTAAGCAATGCCTATGGCGTAGGTTTGGCTTGGTGGTTCAATGATTTGCCAAGCTTGTCCGTCAAAGAAAAAAAAGATATTCATAAAAACATTCAGGAAATGGAATTGTTAGAGCGTTTTCGCAAGCTTAAAACTAGAGCCAAGGGATTGGTCTTAAAGATAATGGAAGATATTGAGGCGGTCAGTCTAGCTTGATTAGGTTATTGAAATTAATGTCAATGCCCACCACGCCGATAATCTCCCCGGCGTTGATTAGAGGCCTGGAGACGGTAACGCACAGTTCGCCGATAAATTTAGACATGTAAAAGTCCGAGACCAAAACTTTCTTGGTGGCGATAGCGTCCTTAAACCAGCGGCGGTCGGCAAACTCACTGCCCAGACCGCTGTATTTATTTTGGTCTTCCTGCTGGGTGATATTGCGCGTGATTTTATGCCCCTGGGCATCGACTACATACATCAGCTTAATCGCCGCCTCATTGTCCACGACTTCCTGCAAAATCGGCTCGATAACCGCCGCGTCCATAGCCAACAAAGTCGGCAGATTTTTCTTGAAGAGTTCGTTGATGACTTCCGCCGCCAGGCGGCTGCCTTTTTTCTTCAGGCCTTCGAGGTCGGAATGGAATAGGCTGGGCAGGTTTTTCTTCGCCTGCTCAATCAACTCCGCCTCCGAAATCGTGGAAACCCGGTCTTCCGCGTACTGCGCCATGACCCATTTGTATATCCGCTGTAGACGCGGGTCGTTCTTGTCAATCTTGCGCTCTTCGGGCAGACGGAAATAATTGTTGAGCCAGAGCGCGATGCCCGCCGTGCCGGACTTGTCGGTAATCGCCACGGACATGGGGCGGTTGAGCAGCGTGCCGGTATCAAAAATATTGTAAATGCGCTCGTTCTTGATGGCGCCGTCCGCGTGAATGCCCGCGCGTGTCGTATTAAAGTCGCGCCCGACAAAGGGTTGATTGGGCGAAATCGGGTCGCCCAAGTCATCGTGATAATAACGCGCCACCTCGGTGATAATCGTCGTGTCAATGCCGCCTTGGTCGCCGCCGTGCAGGGCGATGTAGTCCATGAGCAGAGCCTCAATCGGCGCGTTGCCCGTGCGCTCGCCCCAGCCAAGTAACGTGCCGTTGACCGCCGCACAGCCGTACAGCCAAGCCGTCGTGGAGTTAATCAGCACCTTGTGAAAATCATTGTGGCCGTGCCACTCCAGCAGCTCCTGCGGCACCCCGGCCTCTTGGTGCAGCATGTGAAAAATCTTGGGTATCGAGCGCGGCAAAGGCGCGTTGGGATACGGCAAGGCCAGGCCCAGCGTGTCGCAGGCACGAATCTTGATGGGTATCTTGGCCTGCCGACTACGCTCCATGAGAGCCTGCGCAAAAGGCAGGACAAAGCCCTCAAAATCCGCGCGGGTAATGTCCTCAAAATGACAACGCGGGCGCACGCCCTCGGCCAAGGCGGCATCGACAATGCTCAGATAATCGTTCAGCACCTGCTCGCGGTTTTTTTTCAGCTTCAAGAAAATATGAAAATCCGAGGACGAGGTGAGAATGCCCGTCTCCCGCAGACCCATTGCCTTGACCAGCTTAAAATCTTCCTTGACCGCACGAATCCAGCCCGTAATCTCCGGGAATTTGTGTCCGAGTTCCAGGCATTTTTCCACCGCCTTCTTGTCCTTGTCCGTATAGAGGAAAAACTCCGACTGGCGAATCACGCCGTGGGGGCCGCTCAATTGATGCAAAAACTCATACAATCGGACAATCTGGTCGATGTCATAAGGCGGGCGGGACTGCTGACCGTCGCGGAAAGTGGTGTCGGTAATCCAAGTCTGAGACGGCCGGGCAAAAGGTACGCTGTTCTCTTCAAACGTGATGGCCGGAACTTTACTGTAATCAAAGTACTGTTCGTATAGATTCGGCTGGGTTACATTTTTCAGCTTATATCTTTTCACTTGCCACCGGCCTTTCCGCCCCCGCGCATCACCTCATCAAGTAAGCCAGTGATTTTAGCACAATGCGCCAAAAACGGAAAATGAAGATTATCGGCTGTTTTTAGAAATTGCGCGTCGGGACGCAGGGTCTGGATGTATTCCGCCTCGCGGTAAGGGATAATCCTGTCTCGGCGCGAGTGAAAAATGCCCAGCGGATAAGCGCTGGCGCGCAGTGCGTCCGTCAAATCGTGCTGATACAGGCTTTGCAGATAAGCCAAGGCGCTGGATCGATTGTTGATAAAATATTTTTGCAGTAAAGTCGAGGCCGCCAAATCACTGCCCAGCAATTTATGGAAATATTTGACCGCCCGCGGAAAGTCCTGCGCACAAAGCGCGGAAAAAGTTTTCTGCTCGTCCGCTTGGCGTGAAAAAACCGCCGCGGAATTGATTAGCAGGACACCCCCCAGCCTGTCCTTGGCGAAGGGAGCGGTCGCGGTATTTTGCGGACAAGCGGCGTGCTGGGCGTACAAAAGCGCCAGCTGTCCGCCCAGCGACCAGCCCACCAAAATTGGCTCAAAAATATTTTTTTCCGTAAGAAATCTCCGTAAGGCGCAGACCGCCTGCTGATACGCGTCGCCTGCCCTGACCAGCGGCGGCGTAAAATAATACAGCGTGCGGCCCGCAAAATATTCCGCAAAGTTCTGAAAAATCTCCGCGCGGACGTTCCAGCCAGGGATAAAAACAATGGACTGCTTTGGCTTGCCGCTCTGGGGACTAGACCTTAACGCTGTCTTCTTCACTTTCATAACTTTCATATTCACTTTCATAAATTATCCCAGCATATAGCGGTCGGCATACAAATCTCCGCCGTGAATGTCGTAGATGAGCGTTACGGGAAAGTCCCGGACAGTCAGCCGCCGTACGGCCTCCGTGCCAAGTTCCGGGAAGGCAATGACCTGTGCCGCCGTAACCGCCCGTGCCAGCAAAGCCCCCGCGCCGCCGAGTGCGCCCAGATAGAGGGCTTTATTTTTTTGCAAAGACGCTTTGACTTCCGCCGCGCGCGGCCCTTTGCCGATGACGGCGGCTAAACCCAAATCCAGCAGTTCCGGTGTGAAAACATCCATGCGGTCGCTGGTCGTCGGCCCTATGGAGCCGATGGGTTTGTCGGCTGGAGTTGGCGCCGGGCCGGCATAATAAATAATCTGATTGGCCAGCGGGAACGGCAAAGTTTCTTTCCGCGCGATAAGCTCTTGGATTCGCTGATGCGCGGCATCCCGCGCCGTGTAGATAACTCCGTTCAAGTAAAACTCGGCACCGGATTTGTATTTAACAAACTCGGCGCGGTCAAAGGGCAAAGTGATTCGGTAAGGCATGGACGGATTATATCACTGGGCGGCGGATATCATTTCACGAGCGAACAGAGTTTTCGTGAATACGTATAATACGCCAGACCAAAGTATTCTTTCAGCCCGGCGAAACTCTCAACGAGATAGCGCGTATTGGGAAAAATATCCTGCCAGTAATAGACAGCGCCTTCGTAACGCTGGTCGCCGGGCAGGGGTACGGCGGGGATTTGCAAGTCCCGCGCCATCTGCATGGCTCGGGGCAGATGCGCCGCGCTGGTAACCAGACCGGGTTTTTGAAATTTATATTTTTGTAAATAAATTTTGGCATACTTTAAATTTTCTTGAGTGTTGCGGCTTTGTTTTTCCAGAATAATTTTCTGCGTCGGCACGCCCCAAGACTGGAGGATGGCCGCCATGACCGTGCTTTCGTTGACTCCATTGCCTAGTGGGTCGCCACCGCAGACGATAATCGGCAGGGGCTTTTTTTTATAAATCTGGTGCGCGGCATAGAGCCTCTGTAGCGAGGAGTGGCTCGGCCGTCCGTCCCGGGACACGCCGCCGCCTAGGACAATCAGTACGTCGAGGCTGCTGGAACTTTTGGCGTATTGGCTGGGTGGATATCTGGTCTCCAGCGGCTGAATAATCAAGTCGCGCCCGGGCTTGGCGGAGAGAAAATAAATCAGCGTGCTGGACAAGATGAGCAGAAAAACGCAAGTCCGGCGGCGGTTTTGCAGGGCGGCGCCCAGCGCCAAAAATAACAACAGCATGAACAAGGCTGGGGAAAGCAAAGTCCAAGTAAATATTTTGCCGAGGAGGAACATAGTTTTTTATTATATCATGCGTTAAGTAGCTAACGGAGTTTGCTCTGGCGAGATGTTCAGGCTGAACAGGGATTGGTTGTTTTTTGCCTGACGCTTAACTTGGAAAATTTCTGTAGCACCATCTTTGATATTCTTTATTAAGGGCAGTATATTCCTCTAGTAATTGTTTTTCTTTAATCCAAAGTTGTCCCCAAAAAGGCTGTTTGAGGAGTTCTTCTTCATATAGACTTAAATTGCCTTTATAGATGCCGGCATGATCGATGTCATGAAATATTTTACTGTCAATGGTTTTTATTTGCAGTTCATAACAAATATGGTTGCTGGGTGGAATAGAAGGAGAGGGATGGGAAAGCCTTATTATATATTTTACGTCTCGATAAGGCTTTTCTTTTTTATTTTTATAAAAAAGATTTTCTTCCTCTAGGATGAAGTCCCGAGGAATAGAGGCTTTGATTAAATTCATTGTGTTTTCGATAGCAAAATAATCTTCCACCGCGAGGCAGGCTCCGGTAATATCGGTAATGTCCGAAAGCAAAATCTCCCGGCCATAATTCTTAGTTTTTGCATAGTTTTCCATTTTCTTGATAATGCTTTCCGCGTCTTTAATGCGCGGCAAAAATAACTGCGGAGGAACATTGGGCTTAAGCGGATGATGCTGCGATAACCAAAAAAGACGGCGTAAAGTCTCTAACTCTACTTGGCTGAGGTACTTGGCTAAAGTTGTCAAAGTTTTGCTTAGTTGCTTGGGCGTAACGGCATTTTGGAATTTCAGGCCAAGCCCACGGTGGGCAACTGAATATTCTTCGATGATGTCTTTTAAGGTGTTTTTTACTTCATTGGAAGGGGAGTCCATTAAGGGCAGCCAAAGCCAGTCAGTAGCTTTTTTTTGCAAATCATGCAAGACCATCTTGATTATCTCAAGGTGTTTATGCACCAAGCTGTCTTCATTGATAAAATAACACATAAATCGGCTGTCGAGATTTTTACTGGCCTCTCTTATGCCGACGATGGGCAGGCTATATATATCAGCGTGGGGGCCAGAAGTTCTCCGTTGCTCCAGAAATTGTTCCTTATTGTTTTGATAATTGCCGGGCTTGAAAAGTTGTCCCCAATAAAGATTGCTGTAACGCTTCACTGCTTCAACACCCCGATGGTAGTCTCCACCGTAAAATTCATACGATTCTTCAGGCACCGAGAGTTGCGTTATGCGATCACATATATATTTAACATAAGGGTTGTTATACATTAATTGTTTAGTGAAGGTGTTTTTTTCACTACAGTTTAAGATTTGCGAGAAGGCCAAGTAAGCTTCCTCCAGATACGGATACCCATGTTGTTTTAAGCCAGTCGTTATATATTTTAAGCGGTTAGTTATTTTTTCTTCCCATGCTTTTAAGGCCATTTATCTACCCTCTCTAATAGCTATCTCCTATCTATTTATTTATTTGTTTGTTTGTTTGTTGTCTATTTATCTATCGTAATTTTTAGGGACTTGTTGCAAATAATTTAGTTTGTTCATAAAATTGCTTCATGAAAACAATTATCAATATCGGCGGCATGTCCTGCGCGGGTTGCGCCAGGGCGATTGAAGAGGCGGTCGCCAAACTCGACGGTGTGCGGAGCGCGGCGGTCAATCTGGCAGCGGAAAAAGCCGCCGTCGTTTATGACCCCCAGAAAATCACGCAGGAGGCTGTCGAGGCGGCAATCAATAATCTGGGGTATAAAGTCCTGTCCCGGCCTGCCCCGGAAGAGAATGTCCGAGGGGCTTGGCGGCAATTTGGTCTGGCCGCGCTGTTTGCACTGCCGCTGCTCTATCTGGCGATGATTCCGATGCTGGCTGCTTGGGCGGAGCGGCTGCTGCCTTTTCCCCTCTTGCCATTGGTCTTGAATCCGCAGTATCACGCTTTCCGTTATGCCTTGGCGCAGTTTGTTTTGGTTTTGCCGATTATGCTGGCGGGACTGAAGTTTTATACCCGCGGCTGGCACGCGCTCCTGCGGCTCCGCCCCAATATGGACTCGCTGATTGCCGTGGGAACGGCCGCCGCTTTTTTGTACAGCGTATATAATGTATATCTGCTGGGGCGCGGGAATTATCATGCCCTGCATGCGCTTTATTTCGAGACGGCTGGCATTATCCTCACGCTGGTTCTGCTCGGCAAGGCTCTGGAAGCCTCCGCCAAGGGTCGCGCTTCCGCGGCGATAACCAATCTCTTAAAACTTGCGCCGCAGACGGCGGTGGTTGTCCGCGGCGATGTGGAAAAAGAAATCCCCCTTGCGGAAGTGCTGGTCGGGGATATCGTGCTGGTCAATCCGGGCGCCAGAATTCCGGTGGACGGCGAGGTCATCGACGGACGGACGAGCGTGGATGAGTCCATGCTGACGGGCGAGAGCCTGCCTGTAGAAAAAAAAGCCGGGGATGTGGTTTACGCGGCGACCCTGAATACCACTGGCGCAATTGAATTCCGCGCGGCCAAGGTTGGCGAGGCGACCGCGCTGGCGCAGATTGTCAAACTGGTGGAGGCCGCCCAAAATTCCAAGGCTCCGATTGCGCGTTTGGCGGACGTGGTGTCTGGTTATTTTGTCGCAGGCTTGTTTGCGGTTGCCGTGCTGACGGGTATTTTCTGGCTGGTCTTTACGCGCGATATTGCCTCGGCCTTGACTAATTTTGTTTCCGTGCTGGTTATTGCCTGCCCCTGCGCCTTGGGGCTGGCAACTCCGACGGCCGTCATGGTGGGCGCTGGTCGGGGCGCGGAAAAAGGCATTTTAATCAAAAACGGCGCGGCTCTGGAAAATAGCTGCCGCCTCGACACGGTTATTTTTGATAAGACTGGCACTTTGACCGAGGGGCGGCCTGTGGTTACGGATATTTTTACTGTCGCTGGCGTAACGCCGGAGTATTTACTGCAGACCGCGGCGGCGGTGGAAAAAAATTCCGAGCATCCTTTGGGGCAGGCTGTTGTGCGTAAGGCGCAGGAGCGCGGCCTCTTGATTGCGGCGGCGCAGGATTTTACGGCATGGCCGGGACGCGGCATCGAGGCGCGGCTCAACGGCGATGTTGTCTTGGCGGGCAACTATATTTTCATGGCGGAACGCAATGTCCCCACCACGGCGCTGGAAAAGGCGGTGGAACAGGTCGTGGCGGGCGGCCAGTCGTCGCTCTATGTGGCGCGTGATGGCGAGTTGCTCGGCATGTTCGCGCTGGCGGATTGTCCACGGGCGGACAGCCGGGAGGCGGTGGCGCGTCTGCATAAAATGGGTATCCGCGTGGTGATGCTGACCGGGGACAACAAACAGGCGGCGGAGCTGACGGCCAAAGAGATTGGCGTGGATGAGGCGGCGGCGGAGATTTTGCCGCAGGATAAGTTGGACGAGATTAAACGGATTCAAGTTTTCCGCAAAAAGGTGGCGATGGTCGGCGACGGCATCAATGACGCTCCGGCCTTGGCGCAAGCGGATGTCGGCATCGCGCTGGGTTCGGGTACGGATGTGGCTATCGAGTCGGCGGAAATCGTCCTCTTGCGTAATGATATTTTGGCGGTGCCTGCCGCGATTATGTTGAGCAGGCGCACCCTGCGCGTGATTAAGCAAAATTTGTTTTGGGCTTTTGCTTATAATATTATCGGGGTGCCGCTGGCGGCGGCTGGTCTGCTCAATCCTATGCTGGCGGCGGCCGCGATGAGTTTTAGTTCATTGTCGGTGGTGTTGAATGCCTTGCGTCTCAAAAAAGCCAAATTAAACTAACGAAAAAGTGTGTTAGAATCACTTTCCCATGTTCAGGATTGTTGGTTTGTTTTTCATTATTAGCTGTAGCCTGCTTTGCGCCGCCAATGTCGATTACGCACAGGCCAAAAAATATCTCCGCGAAGAGCGTTATGACGAGGCTTATCGGGTCTTCGTCTATGTCGGCGCTAATCGGCGGCAACTGCGCCCTTACTGTGATTATTATCGGGCGGTCGCTTCTTACGGCGCGGGCAAATACGTGCGGGCGGCCAATATCTTAGAGAGATACACAGGGCAGCAGGATATTCCTTACTTGGGCGAAGCTTTAGAATTATTGAACGACTGCTATGTCCAGCTGGACAGAACCGCCGAGATACATCCACGTGCGGCTTATAATAAAGCGGTAAAATTATTTGCCCAGAGCAAATATCCAGAAGTCGTGCGCCTGCTGGCCTTCGTGTCGGCCAACGGTCAATTAGCCGAACTGCCGGAGGATGTTTATTATTATCAGGCGCGCGCTTATATGTATTGCGCCGAGCCACAGACGGCCACCAAGATTTTGTCTGCCCAGCGGACGGCTGGCGCGGTTTATTATCTCGGGGTGCTGGCTCTCCACCGCCAGCAACGCGCCTTGGCCATGCAGAGATTTAGCGAGGTGGCCGATAAATATCCGTCCTCGGAATACGCGCCGCTGGCTCTCTACAATCTGGCGAGAAATGCGGGCGGCAGAGCCAGCTTGACCTACTACCGCCGTCTTTACCAAAACTATCCTGAGTCGCGCATCGCGGACGACGCGGCTTGGGAAGTCGGCTGGACCAATTATCGGCAGGGCAATTACCGCGCGGCGGTAGAGGTTTTCTTGGCGGGCTATGGGCTGGACAGATATTCGGACAATGCGGACGCGCTCCTGTACTGGGCCGGGCGGAGCTATCAAAAACTGCGCCGCCGACAGGACGCGGAGATTACTTTTCAACAGACGCTGCGGGAATTTCCCGGACGCTTCTACGGCTGGCGCGCCGCGCAGCAGCTTGGACTGACTCCCAGTCTGCCCTCCGACAATGTGCAACTTTCCGACATCAGACCGCAGACCGACAAGGCCTTGCTGGAGCTGGTCAAGATTGGCGAGTATGACGATGCTCTGGCAGAGGCCAAACTCATCACCGACCGCAATAAACAGGAACGGGTGTCCACGGCTTTGCGCATCTATGTTGCGGTGGCGGCGCACCGCGCGGGCAGTTATAAAGAAGCAATTGCGCTCGGCACAGATGTCCTGCGCGATGTGGAGAAAAATCATGACCAGACCGTGGTGGTGCCGCCGGAGTTCTGGCAGGTCTGTTATCCGCAGGCCTATCCCTATATTGTGGTGGCCAATGCTGGCAAGCACCAGTTGGCTTCCGCTTATGTCTACGCGCTCATCCGGGAAGAGTCGCGTTTTGACCAGAAAGCCTTGTCCCATGCTAACGCTTACGGCTTGATGCAGTTGATTCCCGGCACGGCTCAGCAAATCATGCGCCAGCGGGGGATTTTAATGGAAGAGTTTGCCCCGGAATTTTTGTTCCGTTCCGACATGAATATCCTGCTCGGCACGGATTATCTGCGGCAAATGCTGGATTGGTTTGACGGCAATCAGTATCTGGCTTTGGCGGCGTACAATGCCGGCCCGACCGCGGCAGGACGCTGGTTGCGACAGCACGGCGGTTTACGGAATTTTGACCCGGATGTTTTTGTCGAAAACATAAGCTATGCGGAGACGCGCAACTACGTCAAACGAGTCATGCGGAATTATTGGTTGTATGAGGCTATTTACGGCGGTTGAGCAGGCGGTTGTTTAGGCGTTCCCGCAATCTGGGGTTAAGGTTGGCTAAGAACATTTCGCGTTCACGTTGATTTTGCTGGGTGTTCTGGAGAAAAGTGAGGAGACAATCTCTGGCGGCAGTACTGGTGTGCGGGTTGTCTGGATTACGGTCTTCATCTAGGGCGACTAGGGCGAGGGCGTTGGCTAGGTTTGTGCTGTAATTATTGTCGCCACCAGCTAGCCGCATACTCCTGATTAAAGTCAACAACTCCTGTCCAGCCGTGTCTCCGCTGGCTCTTAACAGTTCACGGATATAGGCTGTTCTGGCGCGATAATTATCGTCCTGGCGTTGCTGATGTTTTGGCACGCTTTCGCGCAACCCATTGAATTCCTTTCTGGTCAGGGGCTTACGGAAACAGCCGCGTAAGGAGTGATTGTTTAAAGGCGTGTTTTCATCTTGACGGCGGGCGATAAATACCGAGTCCGGCAGGGCGGCATATTCTTCTTTATAAATGGCACGTATTTCCAACCACTCGGCTCGTTCAATTATTTGTAATTCTTTAATATACTGTTCCGCAATAGTAAAATCGCGAATCCTTTGGCCGTCTGCTGTCTCCAAAATACCGTAGTCGAGGGATAGCTGTATGCCGCCGTTAACTGCCGACGAAAATCTAAAACCAAAATCATTAAAATTCGTCAGAAATTCCGCTTGATTTTTACTGCTATACACGGAAAATTTAATTTGTTTTGGCCACAATGCTCTGTCAGCGATTTGGCTTTGAATTTCTGCGCTGTCCAATTCCTTTCTCTGGTTGGTTTTTGCATAGACAACTGTTTTGTCAGTATTGGGGTCGCCAATCATTTGTCCATTAGCATCCCGAGTGTCATAAAACAGTATGCCCGTTACATTATGCTCGGCATCGAAAACTAAGTTGCCGCCGAAAATGTCAAGCGAATCGCCAAGAACTTTGGCGCCGCGGATGCTGTCCGCGAGTATGTCTACCAGGCTGACTTTGGCTCCCCCGGTTCGACAAGAATAATCAACGATGATGAGTTTATCGGAGCAAAAACTGCCGTACTGTTCGAGTTTAGTACTGTCGGCGCGTCCAAGGATAGCTCTGTCTTGCAGCGCCGCTAGGCGCTGGCTGACTGGCGAAGGGGCTGAGCCTAAAGTAGCATTCCGCCACATTTGTTCTCTGTCGGCGGGGGAGAGCGTGGCGATTTCTTGGCGGAAGGCTTCGCTGCCGAAGTCCATACCAAATTCAAAACCATGGGCGGCCAAAAGGATCAGATTAATGGGATGCTCTAGCGGTTCGCTGGGATAATCCTCCGCGTCAGGATTACAATTGTAGGTGTTCTGAAAGGCTTGTAAAAAACCCTCACTGTCATTGTTAGTTTCGTAATAACAGACCTCATAGCCGTGGGCGTATAACGCCTCAATGTTTTGGCAAAATAAATAATTGTAGGCGGAGAACACGCTGTTGTGGTCGCTTTGGTTGGCGAGGATTAGGGCGGTTTTGCCGGTAAGTTTATGCTGGCGCGTATAGACGACTTTGCTCAAAATATCGATAGTGCTGAACCGCTCTGGGTACTGGATGGGCGGTTTGAGGTTCTGGCAGTTTTGCGCTAATTCCTCCAATTGAGCCGCTGAAATGGTCGTATACGAATGTGTTTCATATAGTCCAGCCAAAAGTTCTTGATCCTTCTCAGTGTTTAAGAAGTTGCGTAAAAATAAATAATCTATATCCGTAAGGGTTCTGGTCTTTTGGGCGAGTAATTGTCTGAATATTTCTTGATTTTCAGTTTTGCTTAATAAAGGCCGACAAAGTTCTTTAATTTCCAGCATAAAACCAAGTAGTTCATTAATTTCGTGTTGCTTGCCTCTGCTTAAAACGTTGCGGCAAATCTGGCCTAAAATATCGCTGTCAGGAGTTTGGCTGCTTATTCTTCTCCGCATACCGCCCAGCACTGTGTGATAAATGCCTTGCGGATTGCCCCAAGGTAAATAGGCTTTGCTAATGTCTAAAAATTTAAGCAAATAATCTTTGTTGTTCATTATTCTAAATCTTAGGTGCTGGTCAAAACTTTTCCAGGCTTTGTCAAATTCCGCCTCACCCTGCGCCGCGGCCCGCTCAAGATGCTGCAGGAAAAAAGCGACATTTCCAGACTGGGTGTTGCGCCAGATACCGAAATCGGAAGAGTTGTTCTGGTAGTATTCTGGATTATATGAATTTATAAAATTACTCAGCCGCTGATAGGCTAAGCTGACTGGCGAATTGTTGTGCGTATCAATAATTTTTGCCAATTCCTGTCGAAAAAGATTTATGGCATTTTGTCTTTCACTTACTGCTCCCGCCAAATCAGTCCAGCCCGCGTCCCGATATAGATTTTCTAGGGCTTGGGCGGTTGGGGCGGGAGCGTTTTGGAACATGACCGCCAGCAGGTTTGCGGCATAGTGGCTTCTTTCCCCGTTGTCTTTTATGATATGGACGATTAAGAGGTTTATAAAAGTCGCCGGGTCTACATCTTTAAGGAGATTTCCCAGTACTTCTTGCAGTACAGACTGGTCGGCTACGGTTAAGAGATTGTTGAGCAGGCGTTGATTTGCGGGAGACGGATTGATAAAAAAATTAAAGATAATTTTTCCGGCATTTTCGTGTTTGCCCTCGACTATTGTGCGGAGTATGGCGTTGGCTAAATTTTTGCTGTAGTTTTGGTCATTTGTCCCAGGCTGAATAGTCTCCAGCAGTCTTTTAAATTCCTGCTCGGCAGAATTATTTGTACCGGACAGTTGCTGGCTGATAAATTCCACCCGCGATATTCGGTCTTTAGACGAGGCGCTGGGTTTTTCCCGCATCCGATTAAATTCGGCGCGTGAAATCTTGCCGTCATTATTGCGGTCAATGTTTGTCAGCCGTTCATTCCGTCTGTCGTAAGCGCTAATCCCTAGGTTCATTGGGTCGGACATGGCCGCTCCTCGTTAGGATACTTTCCTGATGTACTGTTCCCAGTTTTTTTGAAAATATACTCCGCTAAGGATATAATCTAAAAAAAACAAAGGACAAACATGGTCGAGAATTTATCGGAAGCCGGGGATGCGGAAAATGCCGCCCGCCTGATTGACAGGGAGGCTCAGCCCGAAGACGCGTTGGTCGAGTCCATCCGCCCGCGTACCTTGGATGAGTATATCGGGCAGGGGCCGCTCAAAGAGAACTTGCGGGTTTTTATTCACGCCGCCCGGTCGCGCCAGGAACCGCTGGAGCATTTGATTTTTTATGGACCGCCGGGTTTAGGCAAGACCACGCTCGCCAATGTCATCGCCAATGAGATGGGGGTGTCCATCAAGGTTACCTCGGGTCCGGCCGTGGAACGCCCGGGCGACTTGGCGGCCATCCTGACCAATCTGCAAGAGGGCGATGTTTTCTTTATCGATGAGATACACCGTCTCAATCATGCGGTCGAAGAGGTTCTCTATGCGGCGATGGAAGATTTTGAGCTGGACATCATGCTGGGCAAGGGCGCGTCGGCGCGTTCGCTGCGCCTGACCCTGCCCAAATTTACTTTAATCGGGGCGACGACTAGGGTGGGTCTATTGTCCGCGCCCTTGCGCGACAGGTTCGGCATCTTGAATAAACTGGAATTTTACACCGAGGCGGAGTTGGGCAGAATAGTCCAGCGTTCCGCGCGCATTCTCGGCGTGGAGATTGGCCAGGACAGCGCACTGGCGATTGCGCAGAGAAGCCGCGCGACCCCGCGCATTGCCAATAGATTAATCCGCCGCATCCGCGACTGGGCGCAGGTCAAGAACGATGGGGTGATTACGCCGGAGATTGTGGACGGTGGTTTGCAGGCCTTGGGCATTGATCGGCTGGGGCTGGACGGGGTGGACCGCAAGATTTTGTCAGTCTTGATTGAAAAGTTTAACGGTGGCCCGGTGGGTTTGGACACGCTGGCGGCCATTACCAATGAGGACGCACTGACGCTGGAAGATGTTTATGAGCCGTACCTTTTACAGCTGGGGTTTATTGACCGCACGCCGCGTGGTAGAATCTGCCTGCCTGCCGCGTATCAGCACTTAGGCAAAGTGCCGCCGAGTAGCTGGAGCGCGCCGGGGAGTTTATTTTAGGGGAGGCACGATGCGCAAGGCTAAGAAAAACCGCGAGACCAAGGAAACCAATATCAGCATGGAATTGAACCTGGATGGGCAGGGCAATTCGGCAATCAGCACGGGCATCGCTTTTTTTGACCACATGCTTACCTTGTTGGCCAAGCACGGCAATTTTGATTTAAAAATTTCTGCACAGGGCGATTTGGACGTGGACGCGCATCATACGGTCGAGGATGTCGGCTTGGTGCTGGGCGAAGTTTTTAAGCAGGCTCTGGGCGACAAGAGCGGCATCACGCGTTACGGTTTTTTTATCCTGCCGATGGACGAGGCTTTGGCGGAGTGTGCGCTGGATATTGCGAACAGACCTTTTTTGAGTTTTCGGGCGAAGTTTGCCAAAGCTAAGGTCGGCGAGTTTGACGCGGAACTGGTCGAGGAGTTTTGGCGGGCTTTTGTGGCGCAGGCGGGTATTTCCGCGCATATTCATTTGCTGTCCGGCTCCAATCTGCATCATCAGGCCGAGGCGATTTTCAAGGGCATGGCCCGGGCGCTCCGCATGGCCGTGCGCATCGACCCAGCCGCGCCAGGCGTGCCGTCCACTAAAGGGATTTTGTAAATATGGCTGAGCAAGAGAAACCAGAAAAACAACCGCCGAAACCTAATAGACCGCGCAAGCCCCAGTTGGAGGACAGTCCTCTCTGGCGGCAGTCGATACTGCTGATTTTAATTGGTCTGGTTATTTTTTCCTTGGCCAAGCCTTGGCTGGGGCAGACCGCTGCCGAGTCCGTGCCGGTTAAAGACATTACTTTTTCCGAATTGAATACGCTGATTGAGCGCGGGGAAATCAGCAAGCTGACTATCAATCCCGCGGATTCCTCTGTTGACGCGGAGTTAAAAACAGGCCAGCAAAAAGTCCGTACCAATATAGTAATGTATCCGGATTTTATCCCGCTGCTGGTGAGCAAGGATGTCGATGTTAAGGTTACCTCGCCCAATCAAAACTGGCTGGTCTCTTTTATCGGCAGTGTGGTTTTGCCGTTGTTGCTTTTCGGTGCGCTCTGGTGGTTCGTGTTCCGGCAGGCGCAAGGTGTGAATAACCAGGCGATTTCTTTTGGCAAGTCCAAGGCCAAGTCTTGGATTAAGGACGGCAAGACCACGACGACTTTTAAAAATATTGCGGGCGCGGACGAGGCGGTAGAGGAATTGCAGGAGATTGTGGATTTTCTGAAAAACCCCAAAAAATATCAAGACCTAGGCGCGAAGATTCCGCGCGGCGTACTGCTCATGGGGCCGCCCGGTTGCGGTAAAACTTTGCTGGCCCGCGCCGTGGCTGGCGAGGCGGGTGTGGCCTTTTTGCATATCAGCGGGTCAGATTTTGTGGAGATGTTTGTGGGAGTCGGTGCGTCGCGGGTACGGGATTTGTTCAGCCAAGCCAAGCGTTCCCAGCCGGCAATTATTTTCGTGGATGAGATTGACGCAGTGGGGCGGCATCGCGGAGCGGGTTTGGGCGGCGGACATGACGAGCGCGAGCAGACGCTCAATCAAATCCTTGTCGAGATGGACGGTTTTGACGACAAGGCTTCCGTGATAGTTATCGCCGCGACCAATCGTCCCGATGTGCTTGACCCGGCGCTGCTGCGCCCCGGACGTTTTGATCGGCAGGTGATGCTGGACAGACCGGATGTCAAGGGCAGGGCAGCGATACTCAAAATCCATGTCGAGAAGGTCAAGCTGGATTCCGCAGTGGACTTGGCGGTTTTAGCCAAGCGCACTCCAGGGTTTACGGGCGCTGACCTCGCCAATCTGATTAACGAGGGTGCGTTGCTGGCCGCCCGCCGCAATAAAAAACAGGTGTTCATGGAGGATTTAGAGGCCGCCATCGACCGCGTAATCGCCGGCCCGGAGAAGAAGAGCAAGGTCATGTCCAAGGAAGAAAAAGAAATCATCGCCTACCATGAGATGGGACATGCCTTGGTGGCCAAAAATATTCCTGGAGCCGACCCCGTGCATAAGATTTCGATTTTGCCGCGCGGCTTGGCTCTCGGGTATACCCTGCAGCTGCCGCTGGAAGATCGCTACTTGGTGTCTAAGGGGAAAATGCTGGACGAGGTAACCATCCTGTTGGGCGGTCGCGCCGCTGAGGCCTTGAGATTTAAGGAGATAACCACCGGCGCCGCCAATGACTTGGAGCGGGCGACCAAAATGGCGCATCAAATCGTCTGCAAATACGGCATGTCGGCCTTGGGTAACCGTACTTTTGGACTGTCGCAGGAAAATGTTTTTCTGGGGCGTGATTTTGCCCGGCACGAGCGCGACTTTAGCGAGAAGACTGCGGACAGCATCGACAAGGAAATGAACGCCATTATTGCCGCGGCCTATAAGCGTGCGCAGGAGATTTTGCGGCGGCACGGGGATGTCATGGAGAGACTGGCGCAGGAACTGATAAAAAAAGAGGTCTTGGACGGCAAAGAGTTGGACGAGGCGCTGTCTGTTGCCTAACTTTTATTGCGCTTCCCGCCGGATTATGCTAGGCTTTTTCGTATATGAGACAGGAAATACCCGATAGTTTTGAGATTGTGATTAAGAAAGAGAATGACACTTTCCGGGCGACCTGTTCGATATTCCCAGGGATTTTTGGTGAGGGACAGGACGAGGAGAAAGCCATCGAGAGTCTTGCCGACGGTCTGGCGCATAAGATGGGTACTCTGGTCAAGACTGTCATTACTGAGGTTTTCAAAGGAGATTTTCAGGCCTTACGTGCCAAGGGCAGTGCGGGAGTGAGGACCGCGCCGCCGAAACGTTTTGTTCTGCCTCCGGTCGGCTGGCTGCTGCGCGGCAAGCATATCGATTTTGCCAAACGCCGCCCGGTTTTGCGCGGCACGTTGATGCTCTTGGACATGCGGCGGGAGCAGTTTTGCCAGCCAATGCCGTGCGAGGAGCAATTATTCGCGTCGATTATGAATAGTGGTGTTTTTGCCGCACCGCTTCCGGCGGAATGTGTAACGCCTTTCGGCATTTTGCTGGGCGTGCCGCTGATTTACAATTAAAGGCAATTTTAAAAGCAGGTTTTTATGAGCGGGGAGCAAAATTCAAGCGAATTAAGCACTTTACGGCACAGCGCGTCGCATATTTTAGCAGCGGCGGTCAAGCGCCTTTATCCTGGGGTGAGCTTGGCGATAGGCCCGGCGATTGCCGATGGTTTTTATTATGATTTTGATTTTGCGGAACCGATTAGCGACAAGGACTTGCCCGCTATCGAAAAAGAAATGCGGAAAATCATCAAACAAAATCCGCATTTCACGCGCCGGACAGTCAGCAAGGCCGAGGCGGAAAAATTATTAAAAGACGAGCCGTACAAACTGGAATTGCTGGCGGATTTGACGGACGGTGAGATTAGTTTTTACGACAGCGGCGATTTTAGCGATTTGTGCGCCGGACCGCACGTGGAGAAAGCCTCCCAGATTAAAGCGGTGAAATTATTGAAAGTCGCGGGCGCGTATTGGCGCGGCAGTGAGAAAAACAAAATGCTGACGCGCATTTACGGCACGGCTTTTACTTCCCCAGAAGAGTTGGAAAATTATTTGCAGGTGCAGGAAGAGGCTTTGCAGCGCGACCACCGCAAGCTCGGCAAAGAGCTGGATTTATTTTCTTTTCACGAAGAGGGTTTGGGTTTTCCGTTTTTCCATAACAAAGGCATGATACTGTGGAATACTTTGCTGGATTTTTGGCGCGAAAAACACCGCAAGTACGGTTATCAAGAAACCAAGACCCCGGTGCTACTCAACCGCGCCTTGTGGGAAAAAAGCGGGCATTGGTTTAATTATCGGGAGAACATGTACACCACGCGGATTGACGACGAGGACTTTGCCATCAAGCCGATGAATTGCCCAGGCGGCATTTTATTGTACGGCGAGACCCAGCATTCTTACCGCGAGCTGCCCTTGCGTTCGGCGGAGATTGGGCTGGTGCATCGCCACGAAAAATCCGGCGTGCTGTCGGGGCTTTTCCGCGTGCGCGCTTTTCATCAGGATGATGCGCATGTTTTTATGACCCCGGAGCAAATACTGCCGGAAATTCAAAATGTGTTGAAACTGGTTGAGGAGATGTACAGTGTTTTCGGCCTGTCCTATCATCTGGAACTCTCGACCCGCCCGGAGAAATCTGTCGGCAGCGACGAAGCTTGGGCGCATTCCGAGCGGGCGCTGGAAGACGCGCTCAAAATTACTGGCCGAGAGTACAAAGTCAATCCCGGCGACGGCGCTTTTTACGGTCCCAAAATCGACATTCATATCAAGGACGCTCTGGGACGCACTTGGCAATGCGGCACGATACAGTTGGATATGAATTTGCCGGAGCTTTTTGATTTGAGTTACATCGGGCCGGACGACCAAAAACACCGCCCGGTAATGATACACCGGGTGGTTTACGGCTCAATGGAAAGATTTTTGGGCATACTTATCGAGCATTACGCCGGCAAGTTTCCGCTCTGGCTGGCCCCGGTGCAGGTCAAAATATTGACAATCAGCGACAAACATAACGAGTACGCGCAGAAATTATTTGACCAACTGACTGCGGAGAACATACGCGCCGAATTGGATACACGTTCCGAAAAAATCGGCTACAAAATCCGCCAAGCGCAAATGGAAAAGGTCGGCTATATGGCCGTGCTGGGCGACAAAGAGTGCGCGGAAAACACGCTGTCCGTCCGCGACCGCGAGGGCCAGTCCGAAACGCTGAAAACCGAAGATTTTATCGGCAAGCTGCGGCAGGAAATTCGGGAGAGAAAATAGTTTTCGTTTGCTAAACAGGCGAGGTTTGGTAATTGGGGGACAAGCCGCGCCGCGCAAAAAAAGCCAGGGTGCTTCTGTGAAAATAAGCCCGCTTTTCTTCCGGGTTCATATTTTTAGTTTCAGCATGTATTGCTAAACGAATAGCATGAATTTCCCGCAAAGCCAGCGGCTCATCAGTTAATTCTGGACTATAAAAATAATTATTCATCATAAATCACCTCTGCCGGAATATAAATCCCGACTTTTTTATAGCCTGCGCGATAGTTTATTATCTCAGTCATTTCGATGGTTTTATCTTTGACGATATGTTTGAAGTTCAAACTGATAATGCAGTCTAGTTGGCTTATCGTTGCCGTAGCTATGTGTAAGGCATCCGTCTCATAGGTTGCCGGAATAATTCCTTCTGCGATATAAAGAGCGGCTAGCCGTTCTATTTCGGCATTGGGTTTTAATAGTATTGCTTGGCAGTCTGTCAAGAGTTGTAACATCTGATCTCATCGCTGGTGTTGTTCAATTCACTGACTACATATTCGGAAGTGTAGGGAATAAACTTGCCTTCCTTGATTTTAGTAAATAAAGCCAGCGTGTCCGTGCGATACTGTGGGGCATCGTCCACAAAAGGAAAGTTAAACATTGTGGTTTCTAAATATATTTTCTTTGTACCCATAAATTTTCCTTAAACTAAAGTATATCATACTCAAAAATTACGGGGTATAATTTTTGCAAAACGGGGTATAATATCGTGTAATACAGTGGGAGAAAAGATGAATAATTATTGCTTAACAGTTGCCCCCCCCCCCCCCCAGAATTTTTAGTGTAAATTCACTAAAAATCCATTTCAGAACAAACGCAATAAAAAACAATTCCCTAACTAGTTAAGGCTGGTCAGGGCTTTTTTTTGCGTTTGGAATAAATAAAGAGAGGAGGTGTTTTTATGAGTGATTTTAATTTTTCTGTTCCGGCAAATAATGATGTTTATCGTCAGTATAATGTCAGTAATCCGCGTTGGCTAACCAAAAGCCGTGATTATAATCCGCCTCCTGGGTACAGGAGAGAGCAGGATAACATAACGGAGCGCGATGTTATGAAGCTGTTGAGAGAGGGTAAGACTGAAACAGTAGATGCATTGATTGCGCAACTCAAGTCTGATAATAAACTTGTCGAAGCGGATAAAGTGGAATTAATCAAGAAAGAATTTACAGAAGCAGGTAAAGAAGGAAGAATCATATTAATGTATGGTGAGGAGTAGGTGAGCAAAAAGGGCAGATATAACAATATCTGTCCTTTTTCTATTTTGGCGGGTGTTCTTTTGGCGCCTTGACAGGCCAGTCTATCTTTGGTACTATTAAAAGACTAATTTTTTAGGGGTGCGCTGTGAGTGTTAATTTACGCGAGGATGTTAAGCCGATTTCTTATATCAAGACCAATGCTGCGGATATGCTGGATTATGTGAATGAACGCAAAAACCCGGTGATTGTTACCCAGCACGGTGAGGCCAGAGGGGTTTTTCTGGACATTGAGTCCTATCAAAATATGATTAACGCCATGGCTTTGCTGAAATTGCTACAAATTTCTGAGAAGGCTATTGAGGCCGGAGAGGTTTATGACCATGCGGAAGTTTTTGCGGAGTTGAAGAAAAGATTAAGGTCTTAAAACATGCCGGAAAGACTGCGGGTAAAGTGGACTGCTCCGGCGCGCGTCGATTTATTTGAAATAATTGACTATCTTGCGCAGGACGAGCGGGCTGCCGCTGTCAATGTTTTGCACAAACTGGAAACCGCGGCGCATAAACTGGCCGTTTTCCCGCAATGGGGCAGGGTTGTCCCAGAATTGGCGAAGTATGGTTATCTGCTGTATCGTGAAATAGTAAGCGCTCCCTGGCGGATTATTTATAAGGTCGCGCGGAAAACCGTGTTTGTATTGTCCGTACTGGACAGCCGGAGAAATATCGAAGATATTATTCTCAAAAAAATTGTACTCCAGCCGCCGATATAATGTATAATAAAACCGTTTTCTAAGCTAAAAATGGGGAGTGATTTTGCGTGTCCGACATAATCGCCGAACTCAAACATAAAGCCCAAGCCAAATACAAAAAAGTAGTCCTTCCCGAAAGTTATGACGAGCGTGTCCTCCAGGCCGCGGGCATTATTCTCCAAGAAAAAATTGCCCAAGTCATTTTGCTGGGCGACCCGGCGAGGATAAAAGAATTGGCCGCGAAGGCTGAGGCGGATATTGCCACTGCGGAAATCATTAATCCTAAAGATTATGCGCGTACGCAGGAACTCGCCAATCTTTACTATGCCCGCCGCAAGCACAAAGGCGCGACGCTGGACGAGGCGCAGAAGTTGATGACGGAAGAGGTGGTTTTTACCGGCGCGGGGCTGGTCGGTAGCGGCGCGGCGGACTGCATGGTCTGCGGCTGTGTTACGGCGACGGCCAAGGTTATCAAGTCCGGGCTTTTCTGTGTCGGTATGCGAAAAGGCATCTCGCTGGTGTCCAGTTATTTTCTCATGGTGTTGCCGGACAAGACATTTGGCGAGAACGGCGTTTTGTTTTTTGCGGACTGCGCGGTCAATCCCAATCCCGACGCGGCACAATTGGCGGACATTGCCAAGTGTACTGCCGACAGTCTGGGACAATTGCTGGGCGCACGGGCGCGGATTGCCCTTTTGTCTTTCTCGACCAAGGGTTCGGCTGCCCATCCCGATGTGGAGAAAGTTACCAAGGCCCTGCAGATTATTAAAGAAAAATATCCGGATTTGGCGGTCGACGGCGAGTTGCAGCTCGATGCCGCGCTGGTTCCGGCGGTTGGGCGTTTGAAAGCTCCGGGTTCAGTTATCGCGGGTCAAGCTAATACTTTGATTTTTCCCGACCTTGACGCTGGCAATATCGGCTACAAACTTGTTCAGCGTTTCGGACAGGCTCTGGCAATCGGTCCGATATTGCAAGGATTGGCACGGCCGATTAACGATCTTTCGCGCGGTTGTTCGGCGGAGGATATTGTCAATACGGTTGTCATTACCGTCTTGCAAACGGAGGCGTAGGCAATGTCCGTTCTTTCCATTAATTGCGGCAGTTCTTCTTTGAAATATCTGCTCTACGACTGGGACGCGCAAAAAGTTTTGGCCAGCGGCTTGATTGACCGCATCGGCCTGCCGGATTCCAATATTGTCCATAAACACAATGACCAAAAAATTGAGCGCAAGGGCAAATGTGCCGACCACCGCACGGCGATAAATCTGGTGCTGGCTTTTTTGCAAGAAGCCAAGGTGATTCATTCTCTGCAGGACATTGAGGGTGTCGGACACCGCATTGTCCACGGCGGCGAAAAATTCTCGGCCTCGGCGCGGGTTGATGACGCGGTTTTGGCGGAGATTAAGGCCAACGGGGATTTGGCTCCCCTGCATACGCCGCCCAATGTTGTGGGCATCGAGTCGGCGCGTGCGGTCATGCCGGACACGCCGCAGATAGTGATTTTTGACACAGCTTTTCATCAGACCATGCCCGAACACGCCTACTCTTACGCGTTGGACTATGCCTTGGCGCAGAAATATAAGATACGCAAGTACGGTTTTCATGGCAGTTCGCACCGTTATGTGTCCGAGCGCGCGGCGGAATTGCTGGGCGGAAAAAACGCTTGGAAATTAATCATCGCGCATGTGGGCAACGGCTCGTCGCTCTCCGCCGTGCGGGGCGGCAAGTGTGTCGATACGTCGATGGGCTTGACCCCGCTGGCCGGGGTGATTATGGGTACGCGCACCGGAGACATTGACCCGGCGGTGGTGCAGGTTTTGGCGGATAAATTGGGCGAGCCTTTGCCCCAGATTTTAAATAGATTAAATAAAGAGAGCGGGATGCTGGGTGTCTCCGGCTACTCCGACCAGCGCGATATTATTGCCGGAGCGGAGAACGGCGACGCGCGTTGCCGGCTCGCCTTGCAAATGCAGGCTTATTCGATAAAAAAATATATCGGCGCGTATCTGGCGGTTTTGGACGGCGCGGACGCACTGATTTTCACAGCGGGCATTGGCGAGAACAGCGCCAGCTTCCGGCAGGATGTTTGCGCGGATTTGGGCAATCTCGGCATCAAGCTGGACTTGGCAAAAAACAAAGAGCGCGGCGGCGAGCGGATAATCTCCGCGCCGGATTCCCGAGTCAAGGTCATGGTCATCCCGACCAATGAGGAGTTTATTATCGCCAGAGATGTGATTGAGATTGTGCGGGGCAAATAGATATAATCTATTGGATTATGAAGATTTTTATGCAGATAAATCTCACAGCTACTCCTCATACACAAACAACAAGTGTTGCGCTAGACGGTCTCTGCGTGCCAGTACATCAGCCAACCCTCTGGAGCGGGAAAAATATTTATTGCGCCGCACATCGTACACAAAAACATCCAGACCGTTGCTGGTTACTATGGCGGAATGCATTTTAAAATCCAGCAAGTAGTTTTGTAATTCTTCAATAGTCAGGCCTTCTTGGCCGGGCTTGCCGTGAAATTGCATAAGATAAGCGTTGTCGTTCTTGTCTACAGCCAGTACATTATGCGGATACTTGTTTTTGTCCAAGCCGTCAGGAAAATGAACTTCGGCGCGCTTTTCATCCACTTCCCAGCGGCGAGAATGTTCTGGATAACACTTGCGCAGCCCGCAATAGAGGTTTTTTATATTAAATAAGTCTTTTTTGTAGGGGATGATAACAGGCAGGCCTAGCCGCGCCGCTGCCAATTGTTCAGGGTTTTGCGAAAAATATTCCATGCCTAGAAAATGCTTTTCTCTCTCCTTGTCTTTGACCTGCGGCAGCTTGACCAGATGCCGGGCATCTCGGCCATCTTCCAAAAAGAAATACTCTGCCGGAGACAATCCATTGTTTGTTAGCGGTGTGTATAAATCCAATTTTACGCCGCCTAATAAGAGCGGTCTCCCGGATACAGCAATATTTAAGTCAGAGGGAAAATCTATTTTTCCCGAACAGGGCTTTAATATATCCATATTGAAATGTCCTGACGTATCCTGCCTAAAAAAGCAGAGCGGCTGGTCATACCAGAGAGATTCGCTGGGTATGTTTTTGCCTTGCCAGTCGTTTCGGTAAAAAACTGTGTCGACTTTTTGCCAGAAAAGATTGGTGCCGCCCAGAACATAATTTATTTTTTGAGGGTTAAGGCCTGTGAGTTTAGAAATAGTGTTTAGGTCTGTGATTCGTATGCCGCGGCCTAATTCTGCGGCCATTGTGTTTGTGCCGCTGGAAGAATTTACATTTTTTGGATAGTTTGGGTCAAACACCGAACCCAGCCGAAAACCTGTTCCAGCCGGGAGTTTAAGCGACGTAATGAACGGTATAGTATTGGACAGTATTTCGGCGGCTAGGTCATTTGTTTTTGTCTTTTCAAAACCAAAGCCGATTGTTTTAGCTTGTAACATGATTGCTCCCTAAACAAATATCTTTAGTATCATTTTTAACTAGGTTTTTTTCTATTATTGAGCTGCTATATAATCGCAGGTTTTAACTAGAAATTTCTATATATTTTTATATAATTTCTATATAAATATGCTAATATAAGACGTGGGCCAAAAGGTAACTTTGCAGAAAATCGCTAAGGTTTGCGGCGTGTCAATTTCCGCTGTCTCGGCCGCTTTTCGTCGTCCGCGCTTCGTGTCCAGAGTTTTGCGTGAAAAAATTATTCAGGTTGCCCAGGAGTTGGGGTATTTTTACAATACAGGAATTACCAATATCGGCCTAGTTTTTAAGTCTTTTCGCAATCATTTTCAAGATGGATATTATAATGAAATCATCATGTGTATTCTGGAAAGAGCATCTGAATTGAATTTGAATGTGCGTATTTTAGAAGGTCTCGACATAGAAAATTATGAAAAAATTTACGACATCAATGGTTATTTGATAATCGGCAATGACTCGGCGGTTCATATTGCTGACGTGGAAAAGACTCAGCAGCCATTTTTACTGGTTGGTTGCACCAAAAATGGTACAGAAAAATATCACAGGATTTATGCCGACCCTTATCAAGGCATTGTGGAATTGACCGAATTTGTCTGCAATTGTCGGCATCGGCGTATCACTGTGATTAATGCTGAACCGGATTCACTGGATTTTACTTGGTTGAGATTCAAGAAAGGTTTGGATGATGGTTTGAGTAGATGTGGTCTGTCGGCTGATGTCTTGAAAATAGTTTCGGCCAGTCATCAGAATATTGAAACGGCAGAAATTATTTTGAATAAGATTCTTTCTATGAAACCTCGTCCGACCTGTATTATCTGTATTAATGATCGGTTCGCGTATCAGTTATACAAACTGCTTCGACATTACGGTCTGCAAGTGCCAAGAGATATTTCCTTGACAGGTTCAGATGGTCTAGCCTTGCCGGGCTTAGAGTTTGAGTTGTCTACTGTAGTTGATGATAGGCAGGTCATGGGGCGGCAGGCAATGGATTTCTTGTTATCAATACTTAACAACGAGAAAGGCTTAAAAAAAGATATAATACTTAACAAGAAGTTTAAGGTTGGACAATCAGTACGCAGATTAAATAAATAAAATAATTGAAACCTCTGCTAATCCGCGCCGCTTAAAAAATATTGTATTTTTAGAGAAAATGGCATAATTCGCTGGATTTTTATATAAATGAGGGCCTTATATCCCCAAGCTTTAAGGCGGTCGTTTTGCAGACGATACGGGGCAAGCAGGCGGTTTGTTGGCAAGTATTTAAGGCCTGAACCATGGCGAATGATTTGCGCGGCTGAAGGTACAGGGCGGTAAGAATTCCTAGAAAAATGCAACGAATTTTTTCTCTTGACGATATAACACTAGGGCGGGTCTTGTTGTTGAAAGGGGGTAAAAAATAGAAAGATAGGAGTTGAAAAATATGCAAAAGTCCTATGTTGAGCAGTATGCCTTAAATCCTCGCGAGTTTGAGACGATACAGAATTTTGGCGTAACCCATCCGTTGCAACTGGCTAGTCATCGGCTTTACCGCTGGTGGGCTGAGTTCTTCGACATCAATGTGCCGAAAGGGTATGACGAGCAGCCAATCAAGGAATTCTCCCAAAATTCATTTAAGCGTTTTTGGCAGAAAATGAATTCGGCGTTCTTTGGCGTTGATTATCAAGAGCCGGAAGAACGTTAAAATTTGGCGCGGCGAAACCGTGCGGCAGAGCAAATGCCTTTTTCCCCATTTCACGCTAAAATAAACCTGATGCGCGGCGGTAAAAATACTCTCCGAAAATTTCCCCTGCAGCGGGCTTTTACATTTATGGAGGAAGGCCCGGTCGTTTTATTGAGTACTTTTTATCAGGGGCGGAATAATATAATGACCGCCAGCTGCACCATGTCGATGGATTTCAGCCCCATGGTTGGCGTGATGCTGGGGCCGTGGGATTGTTCCTATCGCGCTTTGCTTAAAACCAGAGAATGTGTCCTTGCCATACCCGGCGCGGATTTGCTGGCCAAAACTGTCGCTATCGGCAACTGCTCCGGCGCTGAAGTGGATAAATTTGCCGAATATAAACTAACGCCCTGTCTGGCCGCGAAAGTAAAAGCGCCGCTGATTGGCGAGGCCTTGAAAAATCTGGAATGTAAACTAATCAAAAAACTTAATATCAACGGCGGCGAATTATTTGTCCTGCAGGGTGTCGCGGCCTGGCACAATCCGGCGCGGCGTGAGCAGCGTACTTTTCACGCCAAAGGCGACGGAACTTTTTTTATCGATGGCCGGCAGGTCAACCTGCGCTCCAAAATGACGCGCTGGCAGGACTGCATTTGAGACTATTTATTTTTTTATAGCCTTTGAAACAAAATATCGGATTTACGTTCCAAAATTGTGTATCTAGAGATACCTTCGGGTTCTGGTCTTATACACCGCGTATTCTCTGCCAAATTTATTTTGCAGAAATTTTTCCTCTCTCAATATTTGCAGATGCAGACCGGGCAAGACCAATATTGCGGCCACACATGCGCCGGAAAATTTTGCACCAGAAAATTTAGTTATGTCATAATATAGTGGCTATTACGATTAAAGAAGAATAAATCAGCAAAGGAAAAGATCTATTTACTTCTCTTGCCCTAACATACTATCTGCCACTATACAATGACATAATAGAAAAAATCGATGTATAAAGAGGGTATATTTTTTCAATAAGTGGGTAATTACTTAGATGAGATTTTGGCGTAGCGAGAGACATAAAAATATTCTCCGTGTTTGAAAATAAGAGTTGGAGTTTTACCATGAGAAAAAAAATCTGGGGCAAAGGCTCGCCCAATTTATCCGCCAAAACCTGCACCACCAGAAAAAAAATGAATTTAGTATTCATTAACAGTCCCCCCCCCCCCCCCCCCCCAACAATTTTTCGCTTGGGTACGCTGAAAATTCAGAGTTTTTCATAAATGCAGTTTATAGTGAAACCCTGTCCGGTTAAGGCCGGTCGAGGTTTTTTGTGTTTGGAGTAAAAAATTTTGGGAGATGATATATGTGTCCGGAGAAAGAAACTTTGAATCTAGGGACTATTAGAATTGCTAAAAATGACCCAAAAACAAAGGTACTTTTGAAAAAGTATTTTTCGGCCATTCTAGAGGGGGATTTTACTTACAATCCTTTCAGATAATAACTAAAAATTAAGGAGGAATATATGGGCCTGAATTTTGATCCAAATATTTTAGATATGAAAAGTAGGATAGGGCATGCACTTAAAGAAAACAACTCTAATGGAAAAGAATCAATACTAAAAATCAATGGTGAAAGAGTGCCCTTGAATGGGAGTACCATAGAGGACAAGGCACACGAAATAGTATCGCATATTTTGGATGCTTTTAAGGAAGAGGGAATACAAGCCGTTAAAATAACATTAGAAACGCCGGCTAATGAGGCTGATAAGGTGTTATTAGAGATTACTGAAGGGTCTGATAGTATTAGTGTAAAATATTCTCCTCCTGATATGCCATTTTATAGTGAGTATATGTATCCCCAATCTGGCGGAACGCCAGAGATAAGACTGGTGCAAGAATCTAACCCCGCCGTCCGTACCCAGGAAGATTTACTTAAAGATTTCAACAGGCAATGCTCGCAGAATGGTATAACAATGCTTGATAATAATATTCTTGATAATGATAAATTCAAAATTGAGATTGGGTATAGTGACGCTGGCAACTATACCTTGAAATTTATATTAAAGGAGGGTTTTGAGCTTAGGGACCAATATGGAAAAACAGCGTCAAATATTATTAAGATTAATTTTTTTGAAAATTCGCAGAAAGCATTAAAGATTACCCCTGAAGGGAATATATTTCTATCGTCTAGCAACGAGCCAACTTATATAATAAAATCGCCAGAGGAAATCCAGCGAGAAAATAAATTTAGAGAACGGCTTCAAAGTGGAACAGATTTTCCAGAGGGAAAATACGATTTATCTCGTATAATGAGAGAAAGAGGAGGGGAAAGGGCTACTATACAGCTACCAAATAACAAATATATGTCATACACAACCGATTATGTTAGTGGTGCTTATACCATTACTATAGGCAACGATATTAATCAGCAAGGTAGGATTATTCCTTCTGATGAGACAAGAAGTATTAAAATTAAGGCCGCTGAATTGGAAAAATTCCCAATTTTAAAGAAGTTGCTAAGTGAAATATCCAATAGTATTCAAAATATTGAAGACTATAAGAATAAATCTTTAGAATTCAAACACGAAAAAAAACTGCTTGATTCGATACTGCCGAATACTAAATATGAGGAATCAAGAACACAGGAAATTCAGAGAATCATTGATTCCCTAGAAGCGAAATACGGTGAGAAGTGGGGAATAAGATTTGAAAAAAACGGGGATGGTAACTATACAATAACTTTTGGAGGCAATACAAGAGTTTCGCCTGAAAACAAAACAATTTTATATAATCCTAATGACGACATGCTTTATGGTTTACAAATAATTGAGCGTGGGGACAATACGCTTAATGTGTATACCGAAAAAAGTGGAATCTATGAAGTTAAAATTCCCACAGCTAAAGAGATCGAGCAAGAAAAAATACAAGCGGCAGCAGAAGAATCAATAAGGAACATACTTAAAGAGCCGCCTAAGGGAAACTACGAGATAATGTTTTCGGAAAGAGGCGATATAACTCCTAGAAAACTACCGAAATCTGAAGCGGTTACTGTAAAAATTCCAAATACTGCTCCGGAAAAATACATGACATATATTCATTTTGAATTTAAGGACAGTGAACCTTTTTGGAGTATTTCTATGGGTACGGAGCTTGATGATGAATATGGTGCGGTATTAGTTGATGATAGTCCGCAGGTTCACATTCCTGTCAGTGAATTAAAGCATTATCCAGAGTTTGTGTCGCTTCAAGAAGCCATAAGAAGCGTTAACTATGGGCCGCAAGACTCCAAAGACAAAGGGTCATCCTTATACTACTACATCAACGACGGTGGAAATTCTATTAGTGTTCCTTATCCACCTGAAGAAACGCCTTAACGTAAAAGTTAGGAGTGTAAAAATAAAATCCGTTGGAGTAGTTTCAGAACCAGAACTGGCTATACTGCTGGTGCCAAAATATATTTGTACTGGCACAGATTAACCTGCGCTCCAAAATGACGCGCTGGCAGGACTGCATTTAAAACGGTTTATTTTTTATAACCTTTGAAACAAAATATAGAATTTACGTTCCAAAATTGTGTATCTAGAGGTACCTCTTGGTTCCGGCCTTGTACGCGCAATATTCTCTGCCAAATTTATTTTGCAGAAATTTTTCCTCTCGCAATATTTGCAGATGCAGGCCGGGCATGACTAGCACAGCGGCCACTATAAAAAACAGACTGGGATAAATTAAAGCGATACCTGCGAAATATAAATCCATAAATAAAAAGATTGGGTTGCGGGAATATTTAAATATCCCGCGCGTAATTAATTCCGTTGAATTATTTTCGTCAATGCCGATGCGCCACGCTCGCCCGAAAGAAATCAAGGCGCTCAAAAAGATCAGCAGTCCGCCGTAGCACAAAATTAATCCCGTAGTTCTTAACCACGAATTAGCCCAGAGTATTCTAAAAATAAAATATTCTCCAGTACTGTGCCAAGCGGTTAATATCACTAAAGCGCACCATAAAATTAGAGCCGGAAAAAGTATGCTTTCCAGAATTTTTTCGGTAAGTTTTTTGGCGCTGGAGCCGATAACCCAAACTTTGACGCCTTGACGCCGCAGCGCAGCGCTTCTGCCCAAAAACAACAGGCCAAAGATAAAAAGGCTGGCTAAAGCTAAAATATTGAGCATAATGTATTTTAGTATAAGAAACCGGCAGCGGCTATGCTTAAAATGAAACAGCTCCATACATATCCGCGCCGGAAAATGTTATAATCCCCCATATTTTGCGGGGAGTTTTTATGTCCAAACTTTGGGGCGGCCGTTTTGCGGACGGCACGGCGCAAGAAGTGCAGAATTTTACGGAATCCATTTCTTTTGACTGGCAATTGTCTAAATATGATATACAGGGCTCTATCGCTCATGCCGGAGTTTTGCGAAAAGCCAAAATTCTGACCGGAGAGGAATACCAAAAAATTACCGCCGGCTTAAAATCTATCGCAAAAGAAATAGAGCGGGGCAAACTTAAATTTGATCCGGCGCTGGAAGACATTCACATGCATATCGAAACCGCGCTGACGCAGAAGATCGGAGCGGCCGCCAAAAAACTGCACACCGGCCGCAGCCGCAACGATCAGGTCGCGACGGATATTCGCCTCTATCTCAAGGACAAAATAATTTTGCTGTCCAAACAGTTGAGTTTATTTTGCGCGGCTTTGCTGGCGCAGGCGGAAAAAAATAAAACACTTATTTTGCCCGGCCTGACCCATTTGCAAATCGCCCAGCCGGTGCTGCTGGCGCATCATATTCTGGCCTATGTAGAAATGTTCCTGCGGGACAAACAGCGGCTGGCGGAGTTGTACGCCAGAGTAAATGTCCTGCCGCTGGGTTCAGCGGCGCTGGCTGGCTCAGCCTATCCTCTGGATCGCAAGGCCGCGGCCAAAGCCCTGGGTTTTGCCGCGCTATCTGAAAATTCTCTGGACGCCGTATCCGACCGCGATTTTTTGGTGGAGTTTCAGGCCGCGGCCGCTTTGCTGATGGTGCATTTAAGCCGCATGTCCGAGGAGCTTATTTTGTGGAACAGCGCGCAGTTTGGCTATGTGGAACTGGCGGATAGTTACACGACCGGCTCGTCGATCATGCCGCAGAAAAAAAATCCAGACGTTGCGGAACTGACGCGCGGCAAGACCGGCCGGGTAATCGGCAATTTGTTGAATATACTCACTGTGCTGAAAGGTTTGCCGCTGGCCTACAACCGCGATTTGCAGGAGGATAAAGAGCCGCTTTTTGACACTGTGCAAACTGTGGCAGCCTGTCTGCCGGTCATGACCGGACTCTGGCGGACGGCGCGTTTTAACGCGGAAAAAATGGCCGCGGACGCGGCTAAAGGTTTTTCCACCGCGACGGATTTGGCGGATTATCTGGCGCGCCAGGGTATTCCTTTTCGGGAAGCGCACGAGATCACCGGACACCTGGTGCGTTACGCTCTGGAGCGGGGCCAGACTTTGCCGGAATTAGCCTTGAGCGAATATCAAACTTTTTCACCGAAAATAAAACAGGATATTTACAAATATATTGCGCTGGAAGGCTCGCTCAAAATGCGCCGTGTCTACGGCGGCACAGCTCCGGCGCGGGTGGCCGCAGCTTTGCGGCGCGCCAAAAAAAGGATCAAAAATGAGATTTAGCAGCGCGCCGGCTTATAAAAAAGAATTTGCCGCTCAAGGAATTTTTGTTTTCGAGAACGGCGTCAATCCGCGCCCTAAAGTTTTTCAGGGCAAGAAAGACGAAGTCTATGCTTATGATACCGCGCAAGGCCGAACCTTTCTCATCGGCTTGGGCGCGCGCGAAAAATTCACGCCGGACAGCGCGCGGCTGGCGGCCTATCATTTGCTCAAAGCCGCGGCTAAAGCCAAACTGACGCGTGTGGCCGCGGAACTGCCCAAGGTTTTTGACCTGGCGGCTTTCCTCGAAGGCTGCTATCTGGCGGACTATAAATTTGCCGGCCTGCACAAAAAGACTAAAGAAAATCCGCCGGAAAAAATCGAGCAGGTTTATTTGCTTGGCCGGTATCCAAATTTGAATAAACTCTCCAGCCGTGCGGAATTAATTTTTGCGGCGGTGAATCAAGCCAAAGATCTGGTCAATCTGCCGGGCAATGTGGCGACGCCGTCTTATTTGGCCAAAATCGCGGCCAGGATAAGCAAAAAGCCAAAAGTCAAACTCTCAACTTTTAACTTAGCGCAGGCGCGGAAAGCCGGTTTGCGCGCCTTTGGCGCGGTGGCGCAGGGCGCTGCGGAGCCGGCCAGATTTATCGTTTTGCAGTATTTAAACGGCGGCTCTAGACCCAAAATTGCGCTGGTCGGCAAAGGCCTGACTTTTGACAGCGGCGGCATCTCTCTAAAGCCGGCCGCCAATATGGGCGAGATGAAAACCGATATGGCTGGCGGAGCGGCTGTGCTTATGGCTTTTGCCGCGCTGGTAAATTTGCAGGCCAGACAAAACTTGCTTTGTATTGTGCCGGCCGCCGAGAATATGCCCTCCGGCGCGGCCTACAAACCCGGCGATATTATCACGACCGCGGACGGCCTCACTGTGGAGATCAACTCCACGGACGCGGAAGGCCGCCTGATCCTCTGCGACGCGCTCTGGTACGCTCAGCGGCTCGGCGCGAAAAAAATTATTGATTACGCCACTTTGACCGGGGCCTGCCAGATCGCGCTGGGCGAGACGCGCGCCGGTATTCTGGCCAATTCTCCGGAGTTTTTGCGGGACTATTTGCAGGCCGCGGAAAAAACCGGCGAAAAACACTGGCAGCTGCCGCTGGACGATGAATATGCCGAGTATTTAAAATCTCCGGCGGCGGACACTTTGAATAACGCCAAGGAAAGAATGGCCGGCGCTATAACCGCGGCGAAGTTTTTGGAAAAATTTATCCGCCAAGATGTACAGTGGCTGCACTGCGACATCGCGGGCACGGCTTTTTTGCAAAAACAGCAGCGGTATCTGGAGACGCAGGCCACAGGTTTCGGTGTGCGCACCTTGATCGAACTGCTGGCGGCAGGAGGCCTGAAATGAATTTATTTTGGTCGCGTTTTACGGCGTTGCTGCGGTCTGTGTTTTGGAATAAACTTAAAGATGCGGACATCGCTTTTTTGCGCGCTTATTTGAATAAGCAGGAGCAGGTCTTGTTTTATTCGCTGCCGGCGCGCGATCAACGGCATTCTCTCGATGTGGCTTACACAGTGCGGGATTTGCTGGGCAAACGCACCAAGATCAATCCCGATAAATTATACAAAGCCGCGCTGCTGCACGATGTGGGCAAAACACTGGCGCGTTTGCGTATCCGCGACCGGATTTATCAAGTGTTGTTTTTTACGCTGCTACCGCCGCTGGCTAATTATTTGGCCGATCACGGCTCGGAAACGACCGGTTATTGGCGGCGGATTTTGTTTTTCTACAAATATCACCCGCGGCTGGGCGCTACTTTGGTCAAAGGCATTTCCAGCAACGAAGTGCTTTATTTGATCGAGCATCATCACGACGCTTATTGGCCTGGCGAGCCGAAAGAGCTGACGATTATCCGAGAAGCGGATAGTTTAAATTAATAAATTTTTTTATGAAATCAGTTTATTTATTTCCGCGCGCAGTTTTTCCGCTGCCGCGGCCGGATCGTCAGCGTAAATAATTCCCCGCGACGAATTGATCAGAAAACCGGAATTTTGTTTATTGCGGGCGGCTTGAACTGTGCCGGCCAACTCGCCGCCTTGCGCGCCGACGCCGGGTATCAGGAAAAACGCTTCAGTGATTATTTCGCGCAGGCCGCGGATTTCCTGCGGATGCGTAGCCCCGACAACCGCGCCGCAGTTGCCGTAAGTATTTTGCCAGCCCTGAATTTTGGCGGCGACCTTTTTATACAGTTCGGGCTTTTGAAAATCCTGCGCGCCTTTGTTGCTGGTCAGGCAAAGGACAAAGCTGTAATTTTCTTTGTAAGCCAAAAAAGGCGTGATCGAATCCTCGCCCATATAAGGCGACAGCGTCGCGGCGTCCGCGCCAAATTCTGTAAAAATCGCTTTGGCGTAGGCCTGGGACGTATTGCCGATGTCGCCGCGTTTGGCGTCGAGAATTACCGGAATCTCCGCCGGGATATACCGGAGCGTGGCGGCCAGTGCTTTAAGTCCGGCCAGCCCGTGCATTTCATAAAAAGCTAGATTGGGCTTGTAGCAGGCCGCCAAATCCTGTGTCGCGGCGATGATGTATTTATTAAATTCTAAAATCGGCTCGTCCGCGCGGCGGAATTTTTCCGGCAATTTTTCGAGATCCGGGTCCAGCCCCACACAGACAAAAGTTTTTTTCTCCTGAATGCGCGAATTTACTTTGGCCAAGAATTTATTCACGGGCTTGATTATAGCATAGAAAATTTCTTGAAATTTTGGCGCGCTGCTGACGATATCTATGAAACAATAAATTTAAGGAGTGAAAAGTTATGCGGAAAATAAAATCCTACACCAATCTGCCGTTTCGCACTACATTGTATACCTGCGAGATAGAGGTGGCCTCTTACGGCGAATTGCCGAATTGCGCGCTGGCGCTCTTTAACTACAAGGATTTGCCGGAGGGCAAGCGCGAAAAATTTTTTAATCTGCTGCGTTTGCTTTTCCCGTATTTGCCGCGGCGTCTGCTGCTTGCGCTGCTCAACAGCGAAAGCACCTGTGTCAATATCAATTATGTCCGGCGCAGCAGCCGCAAATATACGCTCCAAATTGCGCTGGAACGCGTGGCCAAGCCGGTCAAAGCGCTGTGGGATTATCAGGTGCTGGAATTGGTGGAAAAGGCGGAGAATTAGCCGGGTTTTTACAATCCGCGCAAAAGCTCGCTCAAAGACATTCCCAGAGCTTCGGCGATTTTTTTAAGCGTTCTCAGCCGTGGGCTGTGAATGCCGTTTTCGATGCGGCTGACGGTGGCTGGAGTGAGATCATTTTCATAGCCGAACATATTGACAGATTTGGGAATTTTTTCGCGCAATTCTCTTAGACGCCGACCAAAATGTTGGTCTATATTTGACTGTTGCATAAACGTAATTGTAGGTGTATATTATAGGTGGTGTGTTACGTATTCGTAACACAGTATAAAATTTAAAAAGGGGGTATGTTTATGGCAAATAACTACACAGATGCAAATGACGCGGATTTTACAACGGGGAATTACAATATTGCCAGAGAGAAACCGCTTTCGGCCGCAGGCGTGAGGAACGCCTTGCATACCAAAGAAAATGTGGCGAATAAGCAGGTCTCTTCAACTAATGACACGGCAGATGTTTTGGACGCTAGTTCCAGCGACAGTTATTATCCGTCCTCGAAACTGGCCGGAAAAAATTTCGCCGCGTTGAGGAGCGGCAAACAGGACAAGATAGCCGCGGGCACGGCTAATGACATTGTGGCTTATTCCGGCACGACGGCAGGCACATTTGGCACGTTGCCCAGAGTTACAACCCTGGAGACCAACACAACCAGCGCCAGCGATGAGAAGATACCCACGGAAAAAGCCGTGGCGACCGCTTTGAGTGGAAAAACCCAAGACGGCGACGCGCTGCACAAAGCCGGAAGTGAGACGATAACCGGCGTTAAAACATTCGGCACAGCAGCGGAGGCGGCCGAGCCGCTCTTGGGCAAGGCTAAAACTGACGATGCTACCAACAGCGGCGTCAAATTTGCCACCGAAGCGCAGGTCTATAAAGCAGTGCAAGAAATTATACAAACTATACAAAGTACAATGCAAAGTATAGATATTCTACCGGCAGGCACAATACTGGCTGTGTCCACAGGCAGTTGGGCAAACGCTGAAGCGGCATTTAAAAATAAATGGAAAGTTTGCGACGGCACGGGCGGCACGCCGGACTTGCGTTATAAATTTCTGCGGGGCGGCACAACAAGCGATCCAGCTACCGGTGATGGCAAGAAAATTTTATCCATAAATGAAATGCCAAATCACACGCACCGGCATACGCATGATACACATACCGGCCATTTTAAGCTGTATGATGCTTTGGTGTCTCCCGTAGCCATAGTCGATCCTACAACT
>BGZO01000013.1 GCA_003864475.1 Candidatus Termititenax persephonae
AATGCCGCTTAAAAAGACGGGAGAAAAGCCGGAGACTGCCTGCGTTTTCGAGGTTTCCCTGCTTATTTGCCTGATTTAGGCGGAAACCATAATAATTGTCAGCCTGCTAGAACTAAGGTAAAATTGGACGGCGGTTAAGTAAAAAACCGCGCACGTTCCCCGATAGCTCAGTCGGTAGAGCAAATGACTGTTAATCATTGGGTCGTAGGTTCGAGTCCTACTCGGGGAGCCAAGGCTAAAGCCGCATAAATACTGGGCTTCGCAAGAACTTCCGCTTTTTCTGGCGATGTTTTTTATCACTGAATAAACGGAGTGACACCTAAAAAGACACCTAATCTCTTTTTGGCGTTGCTCAAAAGGATAAAAAAATGCCGAGGGAAAAGAAACCGTTTTGTATTTTTAAGAGAGGGGATAGACCGTGTTTTTATGTGAAGTACAAGGACAGGCTAGGACGATACCTGCCGCCGATAACTACAGGTCAGACATCTGAACTTGAGGCGCAAAAAACCGCTTGGGCTTGGTACAGAGATGGCATACCGCAAGGAGAAGAAAAAGTCAAAATGGCGACAATAGAGGCTGTAAATATATTAAAAACTGCTGAGCTGGACAAAGCCGAGGTTAGGCAGATTGTTAGCGTACTGCAACGGCATGGCGTGAAAGCTGTAGTGCTGGCTGGTGAAAAAACGGACAGAGATTTCATAGATTTTCTTTTGGAGTTTTGGGATTTTGATAATAGCCCTTATGTTAAAGAAAAATTACGGCGTGCCCATGGCATACACCGAGCCTATACTCTGGGACAAAAGGCAAAGATATTACAACGCTGGAAACCGTTTTTTACCGGACGGCTTTTAGGAACTATAACACGGCAGGATATAGACGAATTTATAAAACAGTTTGATAACTCCTCGGATATAAGTGCTAGGACAAAGAACGGTATAATCGGAGCCGGAACGATTGCCCTAAAATGGGCTTTTCAAAAAGAGTTAATTGATAGTGACCCCACGCAAGGCATAACGTATTTTAGCGGCAAGCCAGCAGAAAGAAATATCTTAACGCCGGAGCAGGCCACGGCTGTGTTTGCCATTGACTGGCAGGACAATGCGGCTAAGCTGGCAAATCTCTTAGCCGCTCTGACTGGCATGAGGGTAGGTGAAATACTGGCTTTGCGTTGGCAAGACCTTGGAGAAAACTGCTTGTATGTGCGGCACTCTTGGAATGACTTAGAGGGATTAAAATTAACCAAGACCAACGAAGCACGGACAGTGCAAATGCCTTTCCCGCAAATCATGGACGCTCTAAAGAATCTGGCGGAAAGAAACCCGCACGGGCAAGGCTTGAGCGGCTTTGTATTTTATTCTGATACTAGGCCAGAGCAACCGTTTGACGGAAAGATTTTAATCAAAAAATTAAGAGCCGCCTTGCGGATTATCGGCATGAGCGAGGTGAATAGCAAAAAATACACATTCCATGGCTGGCGGCATTTCTACACAGCGTATATGCATGACCGCTTGACCGCCAAACTATTACAGAGCCAGACCGGACATAAAACATTGGCGATGTTAGAGCATTACTCTAATCATGCCACTAGCGGCGACAAAGAACGCATACAGCAGGCGCAAATCTCGGCATTTGCTGGATTATTGCCAGAGCGGATAAGCACGGACAAAGCGGAGCGGGAACGCAATGCTCACGGGCAATATACAGGCTGGAGTGTGGCGGCGTGATAAAAAAAATAAAAAGGGGGAACAGCCAATGACTGCAGAATGGTTGTCAAAAATAAGGCCAGTGGGAGTAGATTTTAATCAGTTTGATAGGAATATTAGCCGTTATGAACGTTTACTAATGCTGTTTCGTACAGCATATAGCTTGTTAAAAACACAAGAAAAAACAGACCCCAATTTTCCAAAAGAAAAAAAACAATGGCTTGAAAACTATGAACGAACAGCAATGTTATTAAAACGCTCAAGAGAACGATTAGAAGAAATTAAAAAACAGTACAATCGGGCAACAAACGAACAATTGGCAAAGCTTAAGGAACAGCGCAATCAGCCAACAAGCGAACAATTTGCAGAGTTTAAGGAACAGTACGCTAAAGATATGGACGATATAAAAAAACTGCTAACTGTTGCCAATGGGCAAACGAACTCTGGCTTGCATTCTAAGTGGGCAGAAATCTTATCAAACGGTAGCTACTTAGAAAATAATAAAAAGGATAAGCAAAGCCATGCTCCAGAAAATATATGTAAATATCTTATAGGCTTAAATTATCTGGATAGTGATAATAAAACAGTTTTAACCAAACTAGAAAATATCACATCAGCAATAATTGGTAATGAGGATTTTGGGGGTGTGGAGCTTGGTTTTAATCAAGTTAGCACATGGTTTTACTACAAAGATAAGCACGGAAATATGAGACGATACGCAGACAGCACAATTAGAAATGCCATAAATAAGGCAAAAGCTAAGCCTAAAAGAATACGCCGCCGCCCGATTATATCAGGAACTTAATAAAAGAGGTTTTAGGATAATGCAAATAAATTTAGGCGAAGACGCACGAAAGTATGTTGATACTACCCCACCATTTCCTTGGAGAGTAGATAAGACCGCGCCGAAAGAAATAGTTGGACGATTGAAAGACTTAAATAAAATATGCGAAAAAAATTACGGATATACGGCGTTTATTTTCAATCAAGATATTTACGATGGCATGGAAACAATGCGTGCGGTTAAGCGAAAATATGCCAAATGGCAAAAACAAAACAAAGATATGCTGGAAAGAATTCACCAAAAATACGGCAAAGAAAACTCTTAACCTATTGCAGGAAACAATACCCTAATTTGCCACTTTCAATAAATTTTCTAAAAATTAAAACAGCTCATTACGCCGCAATAAGGCATTTTAAGCCATATTATTTTTAGAGTTACTTTTAGTTATTAAAAAGTTACTTCACTTTTTCCTTTCTGAACGTGTCATAATCGTTTCATAGATATTGTGGTACAGATTTTAGCTTTTATAAAGACTGGAACGTTGGAGATATTAAAACTATTGCTGCCTTTACTAGCACGTCTATAAATAAAAACATTATAGAAAAATTTATGAATGGCGAACCACTTATGATAGAATTTAGATTGCGTAAAGGGGCAAAGGGCATATATTTGGGTAATAAGAGTTCTTTACCCAAAGAAAAAGAATTCTTATTAGCTAGAAATCAAAAATATAGCGTAATTGAGAAGCGTAAGGAAAGAGGTTATAATTATATGGTTTTAGAGGTGTTAAATGAGTAGTTTAACTAATTTCAAAAAAGACTGTATTAGCAGGCTTAATAAAGAGTATCCCAATATGGAACCAAAGCATAAAAAAAGTGTTTTAGCCAGTATGCTTCGCATTGAAAAGGCTCGCAGAGAAATAGACAATAAATAATTCTCGCCAAAGGTACGGCAAAGAAAATTCTTAACCCATTGCAGGAAACAATACCCTAATTTGCCACTTTCAATAAATTTTCTAAAAATTAAAACGGCTCATTACGCCGCAATAAGGCATTTTAAGCCATATTATTTTTAGAGTTACTTTTAGTTATTAAAAAGTTACTTCACTTCTTCCTTACACTTTTCTCTGTCAATCGCAACGCACCGGCACTAGCTAGACGATAGCGGCGATTGGCGTAAATCAAAACCGGCAAAACAGCGGCGACTTGCAAGCGTCTTGTGTTTTGCCAAAAGGAGAAAAGACTATGGAAACGGTAAAAGAGGTTATGAGCCGTAAAGAGACGGCGGGGTATTTAGGTATTTGCCTGAACACGCTGGCTTACCTGCCAATACCGCAAATCCGCATCGGGCGAAGCGTGAAATACCGGAAGCTGGACATAAACACCTGGCTTGAGGCAAGGGCCAAAGAGGGGGCGGCGCAATGCTAAACCCGGAACAGACAGCGATAGCTGAGACTCTGTTTGCCAACGCCGCCATGATTGCGCACGGCATGGCCAGTGTGGAATTAAAGATACATGGCGGGCATATCGTAGGCACAACGCATAGCCTCTACAAAGTTACGAAAGGAGAAAATCATGCAAGCAAGTAGCCATTATTCATTTAGTCAAAGCGAAGTATCCCAAACGGCGTACGTGCTGGAAAATATCAAGGGCAGGGAAATACCCCATCTCCTGGGCGTTTACACAAGGCACAAAGTGTATGGCGGGCGGCAGTTCGTTTATTTTGACAGCAGGATAACACATAACGGCAACCGCCATTATGCCAAAAGCCTGTTTTCCACCAATCCGATTTTGTGCGCCGAGCATCAAAAGCGGTTTGGCTTCAGCGGCGTGGGTGATAAAAAGCCCAAAGCTAACATAACCGGCCTGAAGTTTTTAGCGGAATATCCGCAAAAAGCATTTGGTGATTATGCAAACGCCAGCGGCAAAAACTGGGCGATATTGGCCGGGTTTGGCAATGGCAATAAAAGCCTAGGCCTGTATTTTTTCGAGGGACAAAAGCACGCCGCCGAAACACTTTTTGAAAAGTGGATTGCTGGCGAGCTGGTTTTAGCACCGGATATTAAACCGATGCAGTCATAGGTTTTTAAGCATTTTTGCTCCTCGGTGGAAACCCCGCCGAGGGGCGGTTTGGGGCTGAAAGTCTATAACAGTGTAATTTGAGGTACAGATTCTGTACCCATTGAGGTAAAACAATGATAGACGAAGTAACAATATTTGTGCCATTAGAAGCGGCTCACGGCTGGCGACAAATCTGTAAGGTGGAGAAACAGACAGATGTAAATACGCTATACGGAAGCGTTGGCAATTTGAAAATCAAGCAAAACATCGGCGGGGTTTTTATGTATGGTAGTCTGGCCAAGTATCTAAACGGAGAGAATTGCACACGGCTGACACGTGAAACCTTAAAAACAGCCGTCTTAAAACTGGAAACAGCCACGGGCATAGACCTTAACAATGGCATTGTTACCCGTCTGGCAGTAGGCGGCAGTTTTATAGTCAGGGATAATCCGGCCAGCTATTTGCGATTATTTGGAATTATGCCCACACTGACCCGCCAGAAGTTTGAGACCGTCAACGGTTTACAGACCATCTGGTACAGGACTGAAAAAGGGGCGTTCCAGTTTTGCGCCTATAACAAAGCCGAGGAGAGCAAGGGTAAATTACCAGAGTTGTATAAAGGCTGTAATGTCTTGCGTATGGAATACCGCATTGTGAGACGGCAAGGAATCAAAGCAAAGTTCGGGCATGACCTGACACCGCATGACCTTTATGGCGAGGGTGTCTACAGGAAGCTGGCGGTTTTGTTTGGAGAGGTTTACAAGACTATACCCAAGACCGGACGCATGGTTTTTGTGGACAAAACGAAAACAATAACACCGGCGGCTTTAACTGAACTCATGGCAGAGCAATACAGACAGACGGACACTGAAAGTTATAACGGTTATTTACAAGACTTAAAAATCAGCGGCGTGCTGTCTCTGGCAAACTGGAAACGCATCAGGGCGGCAGACAGGCGGCGGAATAAAGATTATTCAATGAGCGATAAAAACAACCTGACCGAGGAGCTGGACGCATTAGTAAAAATGCTTGTGGAGAGTGGAGCTTAAACACAATAAAAAACGCCCTGTAGGCCAACGTCAAGCGTTTGGCAGGGCAAAAAGGAGCGGACATGCAAAAGAATAAAAACAAAAATCTAAAATCGTTTGGTGTGGATAAGCCGACTTTAAGCCATGGTGAAGCCGTGAGAAACGGCGCAACCGGCGGCGTAGCGTCCGTGCAGGCCAGACGTGAAAACACGGAGCGTCTAAAATTATCAGCTTTTCTCCTGGGCATTATTGACGATAAACAGGCAAACATTAAAAACGCCGTCAATCAGATAATCGAAAGAGGCGATAAAAATTTAATCAGCCTGCTAAAAATAATCATGGATAGCACCGAAGCTAGGCCACAAGCGGTGCCATTTGCAGATATTTTCAAAGGTAGACAACTGCTTAATGTAATCCCCGGTGAAAACGGAGAGACAAAGCGGTCTGTTTTGTTTCTTTCGATGCCTAAAGCGGATGCCGACAGGCTGGCTGATGTATTCCAATGCACTGTTTTAAGTATAAGCAAAAATTATTTTGATATTGCTCTTAAGGAAGCCAAAGAGGATGCCTGGGCAGAATACAAAACAGAATTTGACACCAATTAGCCGTTATTTGGTGTGACAAAAACTTACAGATAAAGTTACAGATAACTCCATGATTTCGATATTTTTTTGAAATTAAAAAAGAAGTATCGGCAGAATACAAAAAAGGTTTGCCAAATCAATAAAAAGTGACACCTAAAAAGACACCTAATCTGGCACTTTTCCATGATTTTTCATAAGTGATAAATTATCGAAATGAGTTTATCAATCCCTTGCAACCCCGCATAAAATAAGGCTATAATACACTTTGATAAATCGTGATAAGCAATGCCGAGCAGAAAATTTGTAGGCCTGTTAATCATTGGGTCGTAGGTTCGAGTCCTACTCGGGGAGCCAATACACATAAAATCAAATCGTTTGGGATTAGGCACTCAGCAGGAATAACGACTCACATCATGCCGCCTGCCTCTTTATCTGTTAAAGCCTAGCGCTTAACCTGACAATTCCGGCAAATACCGCGCACTTTCGCGCCAAAACGAATCGGCTCAAAATGATGGACGGCGGCGATTTTCTTTTGCAGTTTTATGATTTTGCTGTTGTCGTACTCGATGATTTGTCCGCATTGGGTACAGACCAGATGCCCATGATTCTGATGCTTGTAGAGATGCTCAAAACGAAACACCCCGTCGACACCGCTGATACGTGCCGCCAGTCCCGCTTTTTCTATAACCTGCATCGCCCGAAAAGTAGAGGAAAAACTCGCCTGGGGATATTTCTTCTTAACTAATTCGTGCAGTTCTTCGATAGAAAAATGTCCCTCGGAATTGATAAAAACATCCAGCACATCGAAACGCTGATGCGTGTTGCGCAACGCATTTTCGGCAATATAGTCCGCTAAAATTTTGACTTCTTCCTGCGACATCATGCCATTATAGCAGATTCACGAGCGGTAAGTCAGCTGGTCTCTGACCAGCTCCATTAAATGCCTGGCTGATTATAAGATGTTTCTGTTTATTAAGTGCCGAAGGTGGGACTTGAACCCACACACCCGCAAGGAGTTCACGATTTTGAGTCGTGCGCGTCTACCAATTCCGCCACTTCGGCTTGTTGCGTCAAAGATTTTCGCAAATTCGGGCAAATAAAGCAATTCGCGAAAATATAATTTGTATTGAAAACAATATGCGGTAATTACCGCGCTGTAGGGGTGATAAATCGCGCGGGCTTCCTTACGCGCGATTTAATACCAGGCGCCGTTTGCGCCTGGTGGAGCTGGTGGGAATCGAACCCACGTCCAAGAATGCCCGAAGGCAAGCCGCTACGGGTGTAGTCTGCGTTTGCTTTTCGCCTGAGACCTGTCCGCAGACCGACCAATCCCACGCTAAGTCTTAGAACTTTGCTTTGACGGCAAATCCAAAACACTTTGCCGCCGCGTCTGGCAAAATAAAGTCAGCGAAAAAACACCAGCGATTCTTCCGTAACTCGTCGCTTAAATTATTAAGCGGCTAAAGCTAATTCAGGCTCGTTGAAATCAACGACTTTTACATCATTAGCAGTTGTTTTTTTGTGCCTTTTGACGAGGCCAGGCACGCCCTCGACCCGCGTCTTACCGACAATCCATTCCTGTCGAAACCAGGCAGCCCCATGTCAAAGAACTAAATTTATTATAGCACAAGGGCGGCAATAAAATTGCAACATTTTTCTTATCCTTGCGATAACCTAACGCGAGGAAATATATTCCACCTGAACATTCTAACAAATGTGCTTCAGGAGATTTGAGTTATGTATACAAAAATATTTGCGCAAGATTTTAGCGCAAGAAATAATCTGCCTGCGACAGCTTTTTCTGCCGAGCGGAGCGCAACTGTTTATACAAAATATCAGCATAAACTAGCTTTAGGAATCATCGCCACGGACTATGCGTTAACTCTGGACAAGGCAGCAAAATTTAAAGAAGCGCTGGCCTCACTGCCGAAAAATTATGCTAAACAAGCGCCGCTTATGGTCTCTGTTGCTGACACCCAGCTTTTGCGAAAATTTAGGGCGGAGAGCTATGCCGAAGAGATTTGCTGGAATACCAACAACAATTACGATGTGCTAATGCGTAGACTACAAGCGACTGTGGATTTTACCGATGCCACACTGTTGCTGGTGTCCTGTGATTTTGTGGCTTGGCCTGATAATTATTTGGCGGCAACCATAAAACAATTATTGGGTTACAGTATGCCCGTGATTTCTATTAACAAGATAAAGAATATGGCTACGGCAAAACATTTTAGCAACCCGCTGGATTTAATTACTTATGCCGATGCTCACTTTAATACTTTCGAAAATGACCACGACTGGCTGCCAGCGTCCCGGCCTTATATGGTGCTTAATAAAGATTTTATGCTTGGCGTTAATCAGCCGCGCAAACTGACAGTGCAGGGACAAGTCCACCCAGAAAAAAATATTGCCGCGGAAAAGGTCTTATTAGACAGGGCTGGCGAAAATCTGCCCCAAAACAAAAATATTTTATTCTTTGAACCGCATCAAGACGATTATATTATTAGTGCCGCGACTTTTATGAAAAGACTGTTGCAGAACAACAACCGCCTGCGCGTGGTCAGCTTCTTTGAAAAGCCCGCCAATAAACACAAATACTTGGCGGGAACAGACAAGTCTAGGCTGGAGGAGAACAAGGCCGCTTTTAGTTTCCTTGCGGAACGAGCCTGCGCCCAAGCTTTTGTGGCCTATCAATATTTTGAGATTTCGGCGGAAGCCTCTGCGGAGAAGCGCAAAAGTCTAATCTCCCAATTAGGAGCATTGTTGCGGCAAAATACTCCAGATTTTATCGTCATCCCAGCGCTGCAAGACACCCAGCGTGAGCATGTGCGGCTAAGAAAACTGGTTTTGGCAGGACTAAACGAATATTCTTTAGACCAAGAGCAGACTATTCCGGTGTATAGCGTGCCTTTATTTTCTGCCGAGAAAAGTACGTTGGCTAAAAGCAATTTGCTGATTATACAAAATGAGTCGGAGGTCGCGGAGAAAAGACGGTTACTGGCTTTATATCCCAGCCAGAAAGAATATACCGACCAACATTCTCCCTTGGTAATTTTCCGAGAAAATATCCGCAAACAAATAGCGCAAGATATTTTTAAAATTGACGCACCCGGAGTGGAGTTTCTGAGCTTGGAATCCTTGCCGCGCACCCGCAATATTGGGGACAGTCCGCTCTATGTCGTCGCGCAGCAGAACAGACTGGCCATAGCATATCGCGGCGCTAAACATATCTCTTATTTTTGTTACAACTTGAAAGCCAAGAAATTCCAACTGCTGAGTTTTGCGAGAGAATCTTGGCTGCCGACCAAATTGACTTCAGCTGATTTAAATCAAATCGCCATGGATTTTTTGGATATCATTTACCAGCTTGACCGACAAAAATTGATTTACCTTGATAGAAAAAAAGATATTCATAAAGCCATGACAGAATATTACGCGCACTTTGTTTCCAGGCAAATAACCGATTTTTCCGCAGAACCTTCTTTATTTATTTTCAAAATAATGTATGAAAAATACATCGCCTATCTGGAAGACCGGAAAATTGAGACGGGACTGCTTTTTGCGACAAAAACAATTCCCAGCCGCGCCTTGTTACGGCAAAGGCTTAAAAATCAGCCCAAAATATTAATCGGGCTGCCGACCTATAAAGGTGAGTCTTTGCTCCCGGACCGCATCCGCAATATTCAAACAGAACTCAACAATCTGTCCGCGCCGTTGAAAAACAATATTTCCGTGGAATTGGTCTTGTTTGTTAATGGCAAAACGGCAGAAGTAAAAGAAAGCCTGCCGCTTGTTTTCCGGCAAGCCTTGAATTCGCTGGGCAATGGCATCAATGTTTTACAGAAGATAACCATTCTGAAAGATAATTGTCCCAGCCAAGCTAATGCTATCCACAAAATTTTTGGCTACGCCCGAGAGAACAAGGCGGACATAGTTACTTTAACCGACGACGATATTAAATATTCTCCCGGCACTTTAAATGAATTGTTTACCGCGATTTTAATGAATCCCCACCAAGACGCTCTGCTAGGCATCAAACATTATTGGATTAAAAGGGATTCCGCTGCTCTGCTACAAGAGATAAAACAAGAACTGGCTAAGCATAAGCTGTCCGAGCAAAGCCGGGACTTCTGGGCAAAACTATTGTTTCCCTACAGAAATTTTTGGGAAGATGTCTCTCGCTTCCATCGCGCAAGCACAAATGATTTTGCGGTTATTGATGTCTGCGGCGCCGGACTGACTATGTGGACTGAGGGATATAAGGGAATTCCTTTTTGGATTCGCCAAAGCGACATTGTGTTAAATTATCGGCACAAGCCGCATATTGAACCGATTGCCAACAGTTTTTTTACTGGGTATGCCGCAAACAGCATCTCGCAATCTGTAAAATTCATGTCCAGAGCGCATTACGGCTATCGAGACGATATAAATGTAATTTTTTCTAAAGAAAGAGTTCAGCTACAAAATAATCCATATTTAGAATATTTTAAAATTAAAAATCTGGAGCGGAACATTGGCCAACTTCAAGGGCTGCACAATAAAGTGCTGTATGCCACCTCGTTACTTTTTAACAGCTTGATGAGTTTTTGTTTTGATATCTTTGATTTTCTTTTTGAAAGATACAAGCACACTTGGATACGGAACGGGGTGCTGGAAGAAGAACAGGCTGTTAGCTCGGAAACTTATATCTTGGACGGCGTAGATTTGCAGGAGATTGATAAGTATGAGCGAATCTGCCTGAGTGTTAAAAACAATAAAATAGTCGAGGAGTTAAAAAAATGAAAAAAGCGTTTAAAGAAGGATTTAAACAGGAAATTACTGCGCAAAGGATTTCAGGATTCGGCTCAGAAATAAAATTTTCTGAACAGTTGCAGGCTAAATTTAACGGATTGCTGCAGGACAATATCAGCCCCGGACAGCGGCAACTCAGCCTGCAAATATTTGCGGCCCTGTACGCTTTTCCTGACATTAGAGTTTCCGAATTGCTGGCGGCATATAATTTATCTTTGCCGGAAATTAAAAAAGTTTATGCGGTTCTTAAACCCCTGGCCGTACTCAAGGAATTGTTTTCCGAGCATCCTCTTTGGAAAAATTTTTTCTATAAACTGAAAACCTTGATTCAAGACAGTGAACTTATGGACAAATTAAATAAAGGAGAATTCATTTATCCGCGGGCCATCGAAATCCATCCCTCGATAAGATGTAATTTTCGTTGTGAGTTTTGTTACAGCAAGGATAATTGGCAGTACCTAGAGGAGCGGACAGGACAAACTCCTTTAACCGTTTCCGCTTGGGAAAAACTGCTTGCAGAGGGACAGAAGAACGGACTGCAAACTGTATTTATTTCCGGCGGTCTTGAGCCGTTGATGGCCAAAGAAAAAACTCTGGCCGTGGCCAGAAAAGCTTTGGCCTTGGGGATAAAACCAATACTTTTCTGCAACGGCTCCCTAATCAATGTTAATAATGAAACGGAGTTATACTTATTGTTGAGTTTAAATACTTTGGCGATTAGCCTCAAAGGCATCAGTCCCGAAACATATCGGAAAACGGTTGTCAGCTACAGCAACTTTGCCCGCTTGGTTGAGATTATTGATGTACTCTGCCAAAAGAAAAGGATAAGCAAGTCGGCTACGGAAATTATTTTGCCGTTTTTTATATCGGAAAATACTTATCAGGAACTGCCCCAGTTAATTGACTTGGTAAATCAACATGACTGGGCCGACAGCGTTGTTTTGGGATTAAGCACCGACAATATTATCACCAGAAAAAATGCTTTGCAGAATCGAGAAGCCATGTATATTGGCAATGTTTTAACCGATTTGGTGAATAATTCGCACATTCGTTTTAATACCAACGACACTTTAAATGATTTTATGTTTAGGTTTAACAACAATAATATTCCGGCAGTGTATAATTATCAGCTACGCAACGTACCAAGCTGCAAATATTGGGAGTTAAGGCCGGCCATCAATCCGTACGGCAAAGTTTTTCCCTGCTGTTTTGTTTCAATGCCGGGGATAGCGCCTGTCAGCAAACAACCGTACCTGGGAATAGTGAGCGCTGAAACGTCCTTGGCGGACATATTAATTGCCAACGCTTCCAACAATTTGAATACCGAAAACTGTTTTTCCTGCAATCCAGCGGAAAAAAGCGGCCTGCGCGGCGTTGCCAAATTAAAAGCCGATTTTACCGCCGGACTGGATTATCAATTACAACCTTACTGAGCGGAGAAAAAAATACACCGCGCGTACGCGCTTGGCGGAGGAGGTAGGATTTGAACCCACGGTACCCTCGCGGGTACAACGGTTTTCAAGACCGCCGCAATCGACCACTCTGCCACTCCTCCGAGGGAAAGATTATACCCGAAAATACCAAACTTTTTTAGGCAGTCGGCTTGGAGTCCTTATTAATGCTGTTCTGGAGCGTGTTCTGCAGAATATTTTTCCCCTGCTGCTGAATGTCCTGCAAGTCTTCCTTGACCTTGGCAAATTTGGCTTGAATAGCATTCTTGCCAAACTTGTTGTTGAGGTCGGTCAGCTTGGCCGTCAGATTAAACTTTTTGTTGAAGCCGCCCAGCAGGGACTTGGTTTGATTGAGTGATTGCGTTTTGTCTTTCAATTGGGACAAGCCCGCGGTCAGAGCTTCTTTATTTAGATATTGGTTCTTGACATTCTTGATGTTCTTGAACAGACCCAGGATTTTGCCAAGCAAAGGCAGGGCGAGAAGCTTGACCTTGAGGGCTTCAACGTGCTTGCGCAGGGCATTGTATTTATTTAAAACTAAATTTGTAACCTGCTCACTCGTTGCCCGCTGGGACTCGGCAGGTTTGAGCTTGACTGCGGGCAGAGGCCCCTTAATCTGTGGCTTGATATCCAAATCTACTTTAGTGTTTTCTCCAGGCATAAATCCTCCTTGAAATAGATATACCCAGAATTTGAGGTTTTATACCCCCAGCCCGGTAGGCTGGGGGTACTTCCTCGCCTGCAAGGAAATGCAGGCTCGGTCGTACCCTTTTCCAGCCCGGTAGGCTGGGGGTACTTCCACACGTCGCGCGTTTCACGCGCTTGCGACCGACCACGGCTACAAGCCGCGGAGGAAGTGTCGCTGGCTGACCGAGCCAGCGGCTGGGGTTCACTTAACTTCGCTTTGCTTGCGACCGAAAGCGGCTTCACGCCGCCGAGGAAGTCCTGTCAGCTAACCGAGCTGACAGGGTTAAGTTCGCCGCGCCGCACAAGGAAATACGCCCTCGGTCGCACTCCGCTCGCTGGTTGCTCGCTGGGACTTCCTCGGGCGCAATGAACTTCGCCCTCGGTCGCGCCCTTGGTATTATTTTTTGGGCAAAGAATACCCCAAAAAATATCACGCCGCCGCTGGTCGCGGCTTGGTATTATTTTTTGGGCAAAGAATACCCCAAAAAATATCCATACATATAAATAGTGTCTCGTGGGTAATGTATGGCAGACAGAGGGAGCGTGTTATGACAATGCTTGATGATTGTGCGGAACCTTGGCCAGAGGAAGACCGTGATGATGCTTACGCTGAATGTCTGGAACGATACTGCGGCATAAATACCGCCAGTCTTTTCAACGCCAGCCGCGGCTCAATTCTGCCCGAAGAAGTTTATCCCTATGAGGTCGTGGTCTTTTCCGACCAGCCCGGGATTTTGCGGACAGGGATTTTACCCAAATCGCCAAACATAGTCCGCTAAAAATATGCCGTCTTTAGTGTTACAATAATTTCATGCTCAGCAAAGAAGTTGCTTGGACTTTATGGGGATTTTTTCTCGCGCACGCGGCGCTTTATGTTTTCACAAATGTCGGCCTGCTCGTTCTCAACCTGCTGACTTTCAGCGGCGAACTCTGGTTCTTGTATGTGCTGGTTGTTTGGGGGCTGCTGCTCGCCGCTCATTATTACACAAACAAGCTGCTTGTCTCCGGGTTTTTCCTAAAAATCCGCGACAAGATTTTGGACAGGCTGAATAAATGAAAAAATTAAACAAAGCCAAGGCTTTGGTCTGCCTGTCAGGTGGGCAGGACAGCGCCACCTGTCTAATGTGGGCGGCGCAAGAATACGGCGCGGACAAAACTTACGCCGTCTCTTTTAACTATGGACAGAAACATGCGGTGGAACTGGCTTGCGCCCAAAAAATCGCTGAGATTTTAAACGTGGCCGGGCATTGTGTTCTAGACATCCCGGCCTTGAAGCAAATCGGTAACAGCGCACTGCTGGCGGACGATGCGGACCTGAACGCTGTCCGGGACGGTCTGCCCGCGTCTTTTGTCCCCGGACGCAATATTATCTTTCTGAGCCAAGCCGCGGCTCTGGCCTATAAATTGGACTGCGGGATTTTAATCGTCGGCGTGGGTGAGACGGATTACAGCGGCTATCCCGACTGCCGCGAGTCCACTATTAAATCTCTCGAAACGGCCTTGAACCACGGCATGGAAACGAACTTGGAAATCAGCGCGCCGTTGATGCACAAGGACAAGGCGGAGACTTGGGCCATGGCGTACCAATGCGGTGGGCAAGACGGCGTGGAACTAATCCGCGAGCAGACGCACACCTGTTATCACGGCGACCATGAGACCAAGCAGGACTGGGGCTATGGCTGTGGGCAATGCCCGGCTTGCCAATTGCGGCGGCACGGATATGAAACTTTTCTGGCGCGGACACCGGAACTTCAGCCGCGTCCGTGATTATGCAGGCCAATATCCAAGAAATATTTCGCAGTATTCAGGGCGAAGGTTTCTATGCCGGGACACCAACGACTTTTGTGCGCTTCAGCGGGTGCAATCTGCGCTGCGCCTACTGCGACACGAAAAAATCGTGGCGCAAAACCAAATATTGCGCCTATCAGCCCGTGGAGTTTACTCGGCGTTGGGTACGCGTGCCAAACGAGGTAGCCGTGGCGGACTGCGCGGACTTGATTTTGGGATTGTCGCCGCGGGGTCTGGTCAGTTTCACGGGGGGCGAGCCGCTGCTCCATGCCGGATATATCGCGCGGGTCATCAAATCGCTCGGCGGAGCTTACACGTATCTCATCGAGACCAACGGCACATTGCCAGCGGCTGTGCGGCGGCTGCCGGATTTGCCTAACATTGTTTACTCCATCGATATAAAAAATCGGGGGTTTGTAAAATTTTATCAAGCCGTGCCGAGAAAATCCGGCAAATACGTTAAGATTATTTTGACAAAAAAAACCGAGGCGGAAGAAACTTTGCCGACATTGCGCGAAGCCGGGGTGTCCGCGCGAACACCGATTTTTCTCCAGCCGGTCGACAATAAACTCGACAAAAAGCAATTGCAAAAATTCATGTATATTTTGGAAAAAAATGGGTATACATTTAAAGTAATCCCGCAACTGCACAGATTTGTACATTTAAAATAACAAAGCAACTCGCAACTGTTCATTATTGCACAGAAAAAATCAATATATTTTAGACCCTTTTTTATGTTTTTGGCGTAAATAAGCCAAAAACTACACTTGGCAAAAAAAATGCCATTTATCTGCCCGTAACAAATAAAAACGGGGGGAAACAATGGCAATCATCACGAGAACCAAAACTGATAAGGTGGAAAAAAAATTAACTTCAGAGGAAATATTACAACTCAAAAATACGGAAAAGAAAATCATTGCCAAACTGGTCAGCGGCAGTTTGGGCGGCGGGCTTTCCCCAGAAAAAAATCAACTGGTTATGGAGAATTTTCCGCTAGCCATTTACATGGCCAAGAAATATGTCCGTAAGGACGTGGATATTCAGGACTTAGTGCAGGTCGCGGCGATTGGCCTCATCAAGGCGGTAAAAAAATACAATCCGTCGCGTAAAACTAAGCTGTCTTACTACGCCATCCCAACTATTGACGGCGAGTTGAAACATTATATCCGCGACAATTGCTACAGCATCCGCGTCTCGCGTAAATGTGTGGAGTTGAACGCGCGGATTCAAAAATTCCGCGAGGATTTTTTGTACACCAACGGCCGCGAGGTAACGCGGACGGAGATTGCCAAGAAATTTAAACTCAAGCTAAAAACACTGGACAAGATTATCCAGACGGTCAACGCGCATTACCTGACTTCGCTGGACGCTCCGGTCGGCAGTACCGGGCATAAGGACAGCTTTATCAGGCTGGAAGAAATTGTCGGCGGCGGATGCTTTACCGAGGATATTTTGGAGAGGGAGGGCTTGGTCGAGGCTTTGCGTGCCTTGAACCTGCGCGACCAAATGATTATCAAGTACCATTTCGTCAGCGAGCGCAGTCAGGCGGACATTGCCAAGCGTTTTAATATCACGCAGGCGCAGGTCTCGCGCGTCATCCGCAACTCCTGCCAGAAAATCGCGCTGGCCTTAGCATAATTCAAGGCAGGGCCTCGAACTCTGCCAATGGCCGACCCTGCGCGTCCAAGAGAAAGAGTCGGCGGCCTTGAATTTTGTAGGTTTTGGTCTGGGGCAAGGCCTTAAAAAAATTATCTTCTACGGCGTTGGCTTCCGGGGATATGCCCAGCATCTTGGTCGAAGCCAGCGCGGAAAAAGACAATTTATTTTGCCCGCCCAGCGCGTAAGTTCCGGCAAAACGGTTGACTCCGCCATGACCATTGGCCGTGCCGTCTTCTTGCAAAATTAATTGCACCTGCGGTGCGGAAACTTTTTGTCCGTCCAGCTTGGTCAAATGCCACGGCGTTTTCTGCAGAGCCGCCGCCGGTTTGTCCCCTGCCGCGAGGAGCAGTCCGCCCATTAAAACAGCCACCGCTAAAGTTTTTAAAATTTGCATGAAATCCTCCTCAAATAATTTATATTGAAAATCCTAGACTACTTTGTCCAAAATTGCCAGATGACGTATAATATTTTTTACGTGCGGAGAGGTGTCCGAGTGGTCGATGGTGCAACATTGGAAATGTTGTATACCGCAAGGTATCGCGAGTTCGAATCTCGCCCTCTCCGCTCGCACAGATGTGCGAGCGTCAGCGCGTCGAACTTCACCCTGCCAGCTTGGTTAGCTGACAGGATTTCCTCGGCGGCTTGAAGCCGCTCTCGGTTACAAGCGCAGCGACGTGAAGAGAGACCCACAAGCACACAACGTGTGCGCCGTGAGTGTTTGGACAAACCGCCCTGCGGCGCAGGCCAAATGAAACTATTTCCTCAACAACCGTTCTATCATCTCTTCAGCAGAAGCTCCTTCGTAAAGGATTGTTTTTATTATTTCTCTTCGACAATGGTCGAGCATAAAACCAGCCAAGCTCCCATATCTTGCTTTGAATCGCGTTTCATGTCTGGCAATATCCCGCAAAAGTTCGGCGGCCAACAGCGTATCCGCAGTATTTGTATTGACAATCCATTCCAGCGTGCCAACAACTCTATCAAAATCAGGCACATTGTCGGTACAGAGTCGTTCCGGGTCTTTGATTTCTCTAATTAGCCTGGCTTTCTCGACTCTCGGACTTAGGTGTTCGCAATACTTTATTTTCTCCGCGTAAACGAACTCACGAAAGTCGTTAAATATTTTTTTCGGAAAACCTAAAAATCTGGCGGCAACATTTTTTCTGGCAATGAACATGAAAATCTCCTTTCTTAAAAGCTTACTGTTTTATCGTCAACAGCGCAAAATTGTTGCAAATATTTTGGCGAGACGCGCTCTCCTGGGCTTGCCGGGGCAAGCCCAGTCCGAGCTTTCGATTCCCGGTCGCAATAGTCCGCAGGACTATTGCTTTTGTCGCGGCCATCGACGCGCCTGTCGGCTTGGGATTTTCTCTGTGTTTCACAATGGCAGCCCCAAGGGGAATCGTTCCTTCGTCGCGGTCGCCACTGCGCCGCTGGCGCGGCGCGCTCCCGCGCTGCGGAGACGCGCTCTCCTGGGTTTGCCGAGGCAAACCCAGTCCGAGCTTTCGATTCCCAGCCGCAATAGTCCGCGGGACTATTGCTTTTGTCGCGGCTTATCGACGTGCCTGCCGGCTTAGGATTTTCTCTGTGTTTCACAATGGCAGCCCCAAGGAGAATCGTTCCTTCGTCGCGGTCGCCATTGCGCCGCTGGTGCGGCACGCTCCCGCGCTGCGGAGACGCGCTTTCCTGGGCTTGCCGGGACAAGCCCAGTCCGAGCTTTCGATTCCCGGTCGCAATAGTCCGCATGACTATTGCTTTTGTCGTGGCTGTCGACGTGCCTGCCGGCTTAGGATTTTCTCTGTGTTTCACAATGGCAGCCCCAAGGGGAATCGAACCCCTATTGCGAGATTGAGAATCTCGTGTCCTGACCATTAGACGATGGGGCCAGCGGACAAAGAGACAGGTATTTTAAAATATTTTAGGTAATTTTACCATTATTTCCTGCGCTTGCTGTAGGCAGTCAACATATCACACAAGAAATCCCGCTTGTTTTTGTCAAAAGAGTTAATTACCCCCATGATAGACGCTGTCTGAATGCGCGTAAATTGAATGTCATCGTCGCGAAACCAGAAATCTATACCGACACCGAGATGCTTAGAAATTTTTTGCAAAATATCCAGACGCACATAACGGTTGCCCTTTTCAATCTGATAATAATGGGCATAATCAATAGCGTATTTGTCAGCCATGTGTTGCAAAGAATACTTCAGCCTGACACGAACAGACCGCAGTTTATCACCAATAACTTTACGTATATCTTTGTTGTCGGTCATTTTGCATTCCATATAACACTATTTTAGTGAATCATAATTGTTTATTCGTAACTATGATATATATTAAATATTCATATCCGGTACCCCTTACGGTTTTCGTTTTGCCAGGCTTGCCTAGCTTGGCTTCCGTAAGCCGGGAGAAAATATGTTATGCTAAAAAATTATGCCTAATATGCTTGGCGGCGCAGATAGCGTTATGTAGAACCGCAGGCCGCGCAAAGCCAAGATTAAGGCAGGTCAAAGCGGCTTCCGCCCAATCGAATAATACTTAAACCCCTGTTCTTTCAGGAGCGTTGGGTTAAAAATATTCCGCCCGTCAAAAATCACGGGGTTTTTCAGGCTGGCCTTGATACGCGCAAAGTCCGGCTCGCGAAAATCATTCCACTCGGTCAGGATGAGCAGGGCATCGGCCTTGTCCAGCGCGGCATAATTGTCCGGCTGATACTCGATTTGTGTGCCAAAAATCTTTCTGGCTTCATTCAGCGCTTCCGGGTCGCTGGCGCTGATTTGCGCACCGGATTGCCGAAGCGCATTGATGATGGCAATCGCCGGAGCCTCACGCATGTCATTGGTTTGCGGCTTGAAAGCCAAACCCCAAACGGCAAATTTTTTGCCGGAGAGGTTCGTGCCAAAATGTTGTTTTATTTTGGCGACCAGCGTCTGTTTTTGTTTTTCATTGACGCTCTCCACGGACTGCAAAAGTTCCAGCGCGTAGCCATGCTCCTGCGCCGTGCGGATGATTGCCTTCACGTCCTTGGGAAAACAGGAGCCGCCGTAGCCAATACCGGGAAATAAAAAACGTTTGCCCACGCGCGGGTCGGAACCCAGCCCCTGCCGTACCATGTCAATATCGGCATCGACCAACTCACAAAGATTCGCCAAATCATTCATAAAAGAAATGCGCGTGGCCAGCATGGCATTGGCGGCATACTTGGTCATCTCGGCAGAGCGCGTGGACATGCGGATAATCGGCGCACCAGTCCGCACAAATGGCGCATAAAGCGTCTCCATGATTTTGAACGCCTTGTCGCTGTCCGTGCCGATAATGATACGGTCAGGCTTGAGAAAATCCTCGATGGCCGCGCCCTCCTTGAGAAACTCCGGGTTGGACACCACGGCAAAAGGCTGTTGGGTTTCCGCGGCAATCACGGCTTTTACCTTGTCCGCAGTGCCGACTGGCACGGTGGATTTGTCCACGATTACCTTGTAACCATCGAGGTTGGCACCGATAGTTTTGGCCGCCGCCAGCACATACTGCAGGTCGGCTGAGCCGTCTTCGCCGGACGGAGTCCCGACCGAGATAAAACAAATATCCGCATTCCGTACGGCCGTTCGGATATCGGTAGAAAAAGATAATCTCTTCTTCTCCACATTTTTCTTGACCAATGTTGTCAAACCCGGTTCATAAATCGGAATCATTCCCGCGCACAGCGCGTCAATCTTGGCTTGGTCGGTATCGACGCACACCACGTCATTGCCTGTCTCGGCAAAGCAAGTGCCGTCGACTAAGCCCACGTAGCCAGTCCCAATCACACAAAGTTTCATCGGGGGTCATGATACTACAGCCCCAATTTATGGGCAATCTTACCGCTTGGTAAGCAAAGCGAACTTCATTATATAATCGCTGTCAATGTTGGACGAAGTTTATTTTACGGATGTGCTGATTGTCGGGGCGGGAGTCGCCGGGTTGTCGGCGGCTATCGAGGCGGCCAAGGGCGGCAAAGTTTTCTTGGCGCATAAAGGCGACCCCAATATCAGCAGCACCCAGTTGGCGCAGGGCGGCGTGGCCGTGGTCATGGACAAGACCGACAGCCCGGTTTTTCATTATCGGGACACGTTATACGCCGGGGCGGGACTGTGTACCCAAAAAGCGGTCAAGGTCCTGGTCGCCGAGGGCATACCGCGCGTCAGGGAATTGCTGGAGATGGGCGTGGTTTTTGACCGCGACGACAGCGGATTGATTCTTGGCCAAGAGGCGGCACATTCACATCGGCGGATACTCCATGCCGGGGACACGACCGGGGCAGAGGTAGAACGCGGGATGCTGGCCTATTTGCAAAAAAACAACGGGGACAATTTGACGCTCAGCCCCGCCACGCAATGCCTGGAACTGCTGTTGGAGCGCGGGCGTTGTGTCGGCGGAATATTTTTAAGAGACGGGCGGCAGTTCGCGGTACTGGCACGGAACACTGTTTTGGCCACGGGCGGTTATGTACAGGTCTTCAAGTACAATACAAATTTTGCTGACCTGTGCGGCGACGGCATCGCGCTGGCTTATCGTGCTGGTGCGCGCATCCGCGACATGGAGTTCGTGCAGTTTCATCCGACCTCGCTTTATGAGACGCGGCCGCAGGGAAGCCAGTTTTTGATTTCCGAGGCGGTGCGCGGCGAGGGGGCGGTCCTGCGCAATGTCCGGCGGCGGCGTTTCATGCCGGACTATCATGCCCACGCCGAATTGGCTCCACGCGATGTGGTGTCCCGCGCCATCGTCGCCGAGATGCGCAAAACCAACGCCGACCATGTGCTACTGGATTTCACGACGGCGGCGATTGATATTCCGGCGCGTTTCCCCTCGATTTATCGGCAATGCCAAGACTTGCGCATCAATGTCGCCAAAGATTTAGTCCCGGTCGTGCCGGCGGCGCATTACTCGATGGGCGGCATCGCCACGGATATTTTTGGGCGGACAAGCGTCCCCGGCCTGCTGGCCTGCGGCGAGTGCGCCTCAACTGGCGTGCATGGCGCGAACCGTCTGGCGAGCAATTCATTATTGGAAGGACTGGTTTTCGGTCGGCGCGCGGCCGTTGCGGCCTTGCGGGACAAGGGACGCGGCGGAGCCGCGGCAGGGAAACACGCCGTGCCGCTAAGGAAACCTGTCGGCAATCGCGCGGCAATACAGGAGATTATGTGGCGGCAGGCGGGGATAATCCGCGATGGTGCGGGCTTAAAAACGGCTTGGCAAAAATTGCAAAACCTGCCCACCAGCTCGCCCGATGAAGACAACCTGCTGCTCTGCGCTAAGCTCTGTGTCAGCGGGGCTTGGCGCCGCCGGGAAAGCCGCGGCTCACACTATCGCGTGGACTACCCGCGGCGCGGGTGGCTGGCCAGACATTCAGATTCGCATTTGCCAAACCGCAAAATTTAGCCAAAACGATATTTGCGCAAAATCTTTCTTGTGCTATAATGCCGTCCCTTTGCCAATAAGGGAAGGGGTTTTAGCCGCGCAGTGAGTGATTGTTGTGCGAGCTTAATAAACATCGTCTGGTCATTGCTTGGACGGTTGCCTGAGTCTCAGGTGTTGCAAGTGAGAGGAAGCCGGGCGAGAAGTAAAAACATCTATTTTTTAAGGAGAAACAATATGGCATTTGATGTTACGATGCGTCATTTATTGGAGGCGGGTGTGCATTTTGGTCATCAGACCAAGCGTTGGGACCCGCGCATGAAGCCCTTTATCTACACCGCGCGCAATGACATTCACGTCATTGACCTCAAGCAGTCGCTGGAGCGGCTCGAGGCGGCCTACAATTTTGTTCGCACCCTCGTAACGAGCGGCGGCAAGGTGCTGTTCGTCGGCACGAAAAAACAGGCGCAAGATGCGGTGCGCGACGAGGCCCTGCGCTGCAAAATGCCCTATGTTACTAACCGCTGGCTGGGCGGTGCGCTGACCAATCTGGCGACCATCCGCAAGTCCGTGCGTAAATACAAAAAATTACTTGGTCAAAAAGAAAAAGGCATTTTCGACAAATTGCCCGCCAAAGAAGTTTCCAAGCTGACCAAGGAGATGGCCAAATTGGAGAGCAACTTGGGCGGCATTTTGGAAATGACCAAACTGCCTGAGGCGATTTTTATCGTCGACACCGTTAAGGAAAACATCGCGGTGCATGAGGCGCGGCGGCTGGGCATCAAGGTCGTGGCAATTGTCGACACCAACTCCAACCCGCAACTCGTCGACGTGCCGATACCGGGCAACGACGACGCTATCCGCGCGATTAAACTCATCACGCAAGCTATGGCCAACGCCTGCAATGAAGGCACCAAGGCCTTTATTGAGAAAAACGGCGGTGTGTATGAGGACAATGCTTATGTGTCGCCTGATGAGGCACTGGAGGCCGTCGCCGCGATTGAGAAAGAAGAAGAGATTTTAGAGACCGAGGCGATTGACAAGGTCTAGCCCAGCAGGCGCACTGGCGAAACAAAAATTTAAAGTTACTTGAAGGAGATAAAATGGTGGAAATAAGTGCGGCGGCTGTCAAGGAATTGCGCGAGAAAACTCAGGCGGGCATGATGGATTGCAAAAAAGCTCTGCAGGAGACCGCCGGTAACTTTGACGCGGCAATCAAATGGTTGCGCGAAAAAGGCTTGTCCGCCGCCGCCAAACGTTCCGACCGCGCCGCCTCGGAAGGCCTGATTGATGTCAAATTTAACGACGACCGCACCGCCGCTGTGGTCTTCGAACTGAACAGCGAGACGGATTTTGTGGCACGTAATGACAAGTTCCGCTCCCTGCTCAATCAGCTGCTTGACCAGACGTTAGCGCGGCAACCTAAAGACATTGCCGAACTGGAAACCCAGACCTTTATCGGCGATGAGTCCAAAAAGGTGGCTGATTTGATAACGGATGCCATCGCTGTTATCGGTGAGAACATCATCGCGCGGCGTTTTGCCCTGTTCCAAGCGGACAGCGGTAATTTGTTGGAAAGCTATGTGCATAATGGACGCATCGGTGTGCTGGTCGAACTGGCCGGACAGCCGGACAGCGAATTGGCCAAAAATATTGCCATGCACATCGCGGCCGCCAACCCTGCCCCGCAATACCTAGATAGACTGGCGGTCTCGCCTGAACATCTCCAAAGCGAGCAAGATATTTACCGGACGCAAATCCTGCAGGATGAAAAAAACACCAATAAGCCGGCCAACATTATCGAAAAAATAATTGACGGCAAGGTCAATAAATTTTATCAGGATGTCTGCCTGCTGGAACAGGCGTACATCCGTGACCCGGATAAAACAATTAAGGACATTTTGCCAGCAGGCGTGTCCATCACGCGTTTCGCCCGCTTGGAGTTGGGCGCGTGATGGCACAACTTCTTCCCCGATCGTCTAATTGGTAGGACGACAGATTCTGGCTCTGTTAATCGAGGTTCGACTCCTTGTCGGGGAACTCGTAGCCAATAGAAAATGCAAAAAATATTGAGAAACATGGCCTCCCTCTAACACTGACGGAGAACTAGCGCGAAGCGCGAAGTACTCCTTGTCGGGGAACCAAACCACCCCATAAAATCACTTCAAATTATTGCTTAGATATTTATCTGGTTTTGACACGGGCGTATCTATTCCGTTTATTGGCACAATAAAATAGCCCAGATAGTTGTTAGACTTAATTTGCTGGACAAAATCTTCCCGTGTCATAATCTTTCCTGCTATCAAATCAACAAACAATTCATTCCTCCCAGTTGGGCTTTCTCTTAGGACGACAACAGGTTTTTGTTTGTCAAATGAAAAATGCGCCTTGCCAATATATTTTCTTGTGTCCTTGAGGTCAATAATTAACTCACCATTAGTCAAGGCTTCTTGTAGTTTTTTAACCAACTCGCTTCTGGAAGAAGTCTTCTTGCCATATTTTCTGCCGATATTGTTATTCCAATAATCCATATTGGTAGAAGCACTCGTAGCTAATTTGGCAGGCGTATTATTTCCAGAGCGAAATATTTCTTGCATTATCCCACAAAAATTTGCCACAGTAGCACCATAGTCCTGCGTGAACACTCCGCTAACATATGCATGTCTGAACGCGTCCACATCATTATCCCCAAGCTTGGCATCTTTGGGTAAAGCACGAATGTTTTTGTCAAAATACGCATATGCTTCTTGCGTTGCTTGATTTTTCACTTCTTCAAAGTTCCAGTTTTTCATTGATTCTTATCCTTTTTTGAAAACAATAAATTCAATCCAGCAAAATAACTCAGATAGAAAACAGCACCAATTATTATAGAAAACAAACCGCCGAAATAACCAATCACTAGGAGATAGCTATATGCCAGAAAGGTGGGCAACATGAGGAAAATCACGATTATTTTGAGCACAATATGTTCTCTAAAAAAGTCCACCGAGGTGAGCAAAAGTCCAATATTTAGCATCACGCCCCATTTGAAACCACCATATAATAGCGACCGTATAGGCACATTATCAAATGGTTTTCCAGAAACGACATCAATATTTTCTCTATAAATGACATAGGCAAAACCACTCGCCAGCACTAGCACTGCCCCGCACACAAACATCTTAAGCCAAAAACGATTTTTGAGTTTGGACAACATCACTCACAATTATAGGTTACACAGATTGGGTTATCAAGTATTTTGCTGGATAAAACTGTCTCGGGATTCTTCCACAGTGGTAAACTCGTAGCCAATAGAAAATGCAAAAAATATTGAGAAACATGGCCTCCCTCTAACACCGACGGAAAACTAGCGCGAAGCGCGAAGAACCCAAAAACATATTCTTATCATTTAAGTAATTGAGCAAACGAAACAAGAGCAATACGCCGCGGGCATATTGCGGATAGGAGTCGAAAACTCGGAATTGGTTTGTAGCGGCAAGGCAAAATTTTTGCAACACTTCTCAAAAAACAGCGATAGTATATTATGCTAACCAAGATAATTGCCGGGTTGCCAACAGAGATATCCGTAAATTATTCCCAGTTGCCGCTTAAATTGGTCTTTACCAAGAGAAGCAACTTTTTGATTTATACGGGCCTGCAATACAATATTTTGACCGGGCAGGGATTAAAGATTGGCGAATTGGGAATGTGCAACCTTGCCGAGTCGCTGAATATCCAGCTGCTTAATATTTTCAAGGCAGAATGGCGCAACATTGGGATAGGCAAAGCCTTGTTAAGCACCATCATCGACTTGGCACAACATTGCGGCAAAGAGTATCTTTCCGTAGGCCCGGTGTCCAATTATAATTTGTTGCATCTGCTTTACAGAACAAATTCACAAGCCAACTATTCTTTATTTCATACCGTCTCGAGTGATTTTCCCAGCTGGGGGTTGCGCCATGCGTCTTGGACAGAGTTGGATTTGCCAAAGAATCTGACAACTATTTCAATCAATCCTAAGATAGGCCTGCCATGGCAGAACGACACTTTTTTTAAGAATGACGGCCATTGGAACGGCCTGCCCCACAAATATTACCTAGAGTCCGAGGATTATTATCTGCGGCTTTTCCGGGAAAAACGCGGAAAATTGTTTCATCAGCCAGCGCAATTTTATCTCCAAGATATTTTTTTCCAAGTGCTGTTTCCTGTCTGATATAATCAAACATAATGCCCAAGAGGAAAACTAAGAAACCGTGCCGAAGCAAAGCCCGTGATGAGATTTTACTGCGCCATATCACGACGGGTAAAATTGGTTGCGGCGTCCACCAGAATAAAATAAAATACAGCCGTCAACGCAACAAACTCGAAACTAAAAATATTGCGGCGGAGGAACAAAATGCCAGTGCTTAGATTTACCCAAAACGGCAAAACTTATGAAGCCTCCGGCACAGACTTTCAAGTGCGTGTCTGGCAGGAACTGCGTAAAATTCCCAAGGGGCAGGTCATCACCTACGCGGGGTTGGCGCGGCGTGCAGGCCGCCCGCACTCCGCGCGGGCCGCGGCGAACGCCTGCGGCGCCAACCCGCTACCGGTTATCATTCCCTGTCATCGGGTAATCCGTAGCGACGGGGGCTTGGGCGGATATTCTGGAGTTGGCGGGGTGGTACGCAAGCGCACCTTGTTGCGAAAAGAGGGTGCTAAGGTAAATTCATATAAGTAATTGTCGGTGCGCAGGGTGAATTTTTGGCACCAAGCAAGCGATACCCAGTTATTAAGCAAATCATTTTTCTTGTGAGCAGAAACGATGTGGCATTTTAAACGTATATCCGATAAAAATCCTGAAACAAACGGATTCCCCAGCAGAATCAGGGTATGGCACAAGCTGGAATTACTGCATGAATCTGACTCTCCTTATGTGGATAGACAATGTTACCGCGTGCTATTTGACGGCAACAAGATTGGAACCGTTCTTTTGTGTGTCGAAAACAACGCCTTGTTATTGACTTTTATCAAAATAAACCAAGAATATCGCGGCTTAAGATTTGCCAAGCATATTCTCGAAACCTGCCGCAACCTGGCGGCCAGTTTGGGCTTGTCCCGGCTGATAATTTATCGGACAAATAACTACAACTTAATACACCTAGCATCCAAGACTAGCCAGGTGCAATACCGACAGAATAAAAAAAATGTTGCCCTGACCATTCAGCAGATTTTGCAACTAGCCAGAGAAATAGAAGTGGAGTTCTGTCATCAGAAGCGGCTGCTACTTTCTTTCCAGAAAAATGCCGAGGACAACTGGAGATGTGAGCAGGCTAAAAAATATTTTATTGAACTAGATAATAAAAATATAATCCATTTATACTACAACAAATTTCTTAGCAAAGAAGAATTGGGAATAATCAATGCCACCATTCCCGGGGTCAATGTTCATATATTCATCCCTGTGCAACCAAAATAAGTCCGGACAGTTTCTTAATCAGGAACAGGATTACAAGCCGATAAGCTCGGCTATTTCCTGAACATCCGCGCTGGTTTTGCTGACAGGCGGAGCGACAGCGATGGCGCGGTCGGGGTCCTTGAGGCCATGCCCGGTCAGAACACAGACCGCCGTGTCGCCTTGCTGAAAAATTCCCTCCTTGGCTTTCTTCAACAATCCCGCGATGGAGGCGGCGGAGGCTGGCTCGCAAAAAATACCCTCACGCGCGGCCAAAGCGATTTGGGCGGCGGTTATCTGTGCATCGGTAACTTTTTCGATGACCCCGTGCGACTCATCACGCGCGGCCTCGGCGCGGCGCCACGACGCGGGATTACCGATTTTAATCGCCGTGGCAATGGTGCGTGGGTCTTTAATAGGCTGTCCGTCCACGATTGGTGCCGCGCCGGCGGCCTGAAAACCCATCAGCCTAGGCAGACCTTGAATTTGCCCGGCGCTTTGCCATTCTTGGTAACCCTGCCAATAGGCCGTAATGTTGCCGGCGTTACCGACGGGAACAAAATGATAGTCCGGTGCGCGCCCCAGTTGTTCAGAAATTTCAAAGGCTCCTGTTTTCTGTCCCTCAATGCGAAAAGGGTTGAGTGAATTGACCAGCGTAACCGGGTACTTTTGGCTGATTTCCTTGACGGCCGCAAGCGCATCGTCAAAATTACCGTCGATGGCAAGGACTTTGGCACCGTGAATCATGGCTTGGGACAGCTTGCCCAGCGCGATGTTGCCGTCCGGGATAAGGACAAAACATTTCAGACCCGCCCGGGCGGCATAGGCGGCGGCAGAGGCGGAGGTATTGCCGGTCGAGGCGCAAATCACCGCTTGGGACCCGGCTTCCGCCGCCTTGCTGATGGCCAGAAACATGCCACGGTCTTTGAATGAGCCAGTCGGATTTAAGCCCTCAAACTTTACATAAACATTTAGGTCAAGGCCAACCTCTTGCCGCACAAAATTGTCCAGCTTGACCAACGGCGTGTTGCCTTCGTGCAGGGTAATATTCGGCGTTTTGTCCGTAACGGGCAGATACGCGCGGTATTTATCCAGCAAACCAGTCCACATGAATAACTCCTCGTTTTAGGTGGGGCTATTATAACAGAATTTTACGCGTAAAAAGAAAATCAGTTCATCATGAGCGTCTGACCTCTTGGCGGACACGAGGCTGAATGAGTTGCCGACCCCTGCCCCAGTTAGGCTTTTCTGCCGCGACATTATCGCTTATAATCAGGACATGTCCACTGAAAAATTTGAATTCAAAACTGAGGTCAATCAATTATTGGAACTGGTCATTCACTCGTTATACTCGCACCGTGAGATTTTTTTGCGCGAGTTGATTTCCAATGCCTCGGACGCGCTGGACAAACTGCGCCTCGCCGCGCTGCAAAACAAAGAACTGCTCGGCACGGATACGGAATTGCGCATCAAGATTTTCCGTGATGACAAGGCCGGTCTCCTCACCATCACGGACAACGGCATCGGCATGACGCGGGACGAATTGATTAGCAATCTCGGTACTATCGCCCACTCCGGCACAAAAGATTTTGTCGAGCGGATTAAGCAAGCCAAAGACGGCCCAGAATTGATTGGGCAGTTCGGCGTGGGTTTTTATTCGGCCTTCATGGTTGCGGACAAAGTTACGGTTAATTCTAAAACAGCCGACGGCGTAGCGGCCTGCTGGACATCAAGCGGGCAAGGCAATTTTGAGCTGGCTAATTCAGCTAAATCCACGCGCGGCACGGAAATCAGCCTGCATCTCAAAAAAGAAGCCAAAGAATATCTCAACGAATACACTATCCGCCAGCTGATTAAGAAATATTCGGATTACGTGGACTATCCTATCTACATGGACATCGAACGCACCGAAACACCAAAAGACCAGGACGGCCAGCCTCTCGCCAAGGCCAAGCCGGAGCAAAAAATCATTGAAGAAAAACTCAATTCACAAAAAGCCCTTTGGACGAAAAATAAGAGCGAAGTCCCGCCGGAAGAATACGAGGATTTTTATAAACATATTACGCATGGCTACGACAAACCGCTGGAGATAATTCACTACACCGCCGAGGGGACGAGCGAGTTCAAGGCTCTGCTCTACATACCTGAACACGCGCCGTTCGACCTTTTTACCAAGGAACACACCTTGGGTCTCCAGCTCTATATCAAGCGTGTTTTTATCATGCATGATTGCCAAAAATTAATACCAGAATATTTGCGTTTTTTGCAGGGCGTAGTGGATTCCAGCGATTTGCCGCTCAACGTTTCGCGCGAAATTCTGCAGGAAGACGCGCAGCTGGAAAAAATTAAAAAAAACATTACGAAAAAAATTCTCAGCGTCCTGAAAAATCTGAAAGAAAAAGAACCAGAGAAATATCTGAAATTTTACAAGGAATTCGGCGCGGCTCTCAAAGAAGGCCTGCATTATGACTACGAGCATAAGGAAGCGCTCGCCGATTTATTGCTTTTTCCAACCAGCGGGTCGGAAAAATACCGCAGCCTTGAGGAGTACGTTAAAGACATGCCGCGCGACCAGAAAGACATTTACTATCTAATCAGCGAAACGCGCGGGCAGGCGCTTGCCTCGCCGCATCTGGGCGCGTTGCAAGCCAAAAAATACGAAGTCCTGTTCCTGCATGATATCATCGACGAGTTCGTCATCCCCCAGCTCTATGAATATCGGGGCAAGAAATTGCAGGCCATCGACAAGGCAGACATCGACCTTGGCGACAAGAAAGAAAGCGAAGCCAAATTAAAAGAAGCGGCGGAGAAATTCGGCGGGTTGCTGAGCGGGCTGAAGACCGTGCTGGGCAGTCAAGTGCAGGATGTGCGCTTTTCAGCACGTCTGACGGACAGTCCCTGCTGTCTGGCAGTGGACACCGGCGCAATGTCGCCGCAGATGATTAAGATGTTCAAATCCATGGGACAGGAAGTCCCTGACCAGAAAAAGATTTTGGAACTCAATCCCGTCCACCCGTTAATCCAGAAACTCCAGCACACCGCGCCGGAAAAATTAGCCGGGTTCGCCAAACTGCTTTATGGACAGGCGGTCATCGCCGGGGGCGGCAAGCTGGACAATCCGTTGGATTTCGCCAAACAATTAAATGAAGTCCTTTTGCAAACGGCTGGCTAGTCCGATGAACATGAATGCCACCACTCAAATTCTGAACCTGCTGGAGAACACCAAATTCAGCGCGGAAAATGACCTGGCCGTTTGGCAAATCGGTCTGGATATGATTTTCAAACAAAGCGCCAGGCTTTGGGAAAAAGGCACGAAAGAACGCCAGCTGTTGCTGGACTTGCTGGGCGGCAAAATTATCCTTTCCCGCCCCGCTTGGCAAAAAACTAAAGGGCTGGAACCGCTGGTCGTTTTTGTGCAAGGCTCTGTCTTGATTACGCTGTCCCTGCTCAACGGTATCGGACGTTCGCCGATTGCCGTGCAGAAAACCTCGTCCGGCTACAAGATGAAAATCTTGAGCAAGCTGCAGAGTATCGCAATCACCCCGGGCTTGTTCGACGCGGAGACTGAAAAGCTCGTACAAGAATTTAAGCATTCTTTTTTTGGCCGCGCCTTGGACGCGGATTTTGGCAAGAATGATTTGTTGATTATCAAAGAAACCCTCAAAGAAACTCTGGCCAGATTAAAAAATGAAAAGGCGTTTATGGAGAAAATCGCGGACAATCCCTTGCAAATTTTCGCACCAAACATCAGCGAGGAAAATTTATCCGGCGGATTATTTCTAGCCATCTCGGCTTTGCCAGCGGAAACCATGAACGCGCTCCTGATGCAAATCGGCTCGTATTTACCCGGCGAGCTGGAGGCCAAGACCGAGAATCGGCTGTCGGTCAACGTGCGTACTTATTTCACGACCAGCACCCTAGATTTGCCGGAACTTTTCCAGAAGGCGCGTCTGCTACTAAAACTCTACTCGGGCAAGCAGCGGACAATTATTACGATAATCGTGCGGGAAAAAGTACGGGATTTTTTTCAGGAATTATTGGCAAGCACAGAAGTCAAACAGCAGGTCAAGAATAATTTAAACGCCACGGCCAATGAGCAGTTTGGGCTACGGATTCAAATCTTGGGGGGGCTGCTAAAACTCCTATGAAGAAATACGACCTAATCGTCATCGGCGCAGGGCCTGGCGGTTATGAGGCGGCGGCACGCGCCGCCAAGCAGGGCTTGCAAACTTTGCTGGTCGAGAAACAGCAGCTTGGCGGCGCGTGCCTCAATAACGGCTGTATTCCCGTAAAAACCTTGCTCGGCGCGGTGCATTTTTTGCAACAAATCAAAAAAGCCAACCTGCTCAATATCCAAGTGGAAAAAGCCGAGCTGGATTTTGCCGCCTTGATTGACCGCAAAAACCGTCTTCTCACGCGCCTGCAAAAGGGCATCGCTCTTCTGCTCCAAACCAGCGGGGTGGAAACTCTCCGCGGCGAAGCAAAATTATTGCCGGGCAAAATCGTATCCGTAACGCCGCCTGCGGAAGCTTCCGACGGAGAAATTGCGGTCAAAACGTCCGCCGAATATACGGCGGACAACATTATCTTGGCCACCGGTTCCGCGCCAGGCGTTCTGCCCGGAATAACCCCGGACGGCGGCTGGCTGCTGGACAACAGCCAGTTATTGCGGAGCAAAACTATTCCCGCCACCTTGGCGGTGGTCGGTGCGGGCGTTATCGGCCTGGAATTCGCGGACATTTACAGCCGCTTGGGTTGCCGGGTAACACTTATCGATGTCGTGCCGGAACTGCTGGCCGCCGAAGACAGCGAAGCCGCCGCTTTACTGCAAAAAAGCTTGGAACGCGCGGGTTGCCGATTTTTGTTAAACAGTTCCGTCACAAAAATTGAGGATAAAACGCTCTGTCTAAACAGCGGTGAGACTGTCGCGGCAGAACAGTGCTTGCTGGCAACCGGCCGCCGCGCCCAGACGGATTATATTTTAGATTCAGCCGTGCAGAAAAACGCCAAGGGTTATGTCCTGACCGCCGCGGATTTGCAAACAACTGTGCCGGGGATATATGCCGTCGGCGACTGCAATGGCCTGGCCCTGTACGCCCACGCGGCGACTTATCAAGGACTGGCCGTGGCCGACAATCTGACGCTAAAAAATCCGCGAGCCATAAATCAAACCGTCCTGCCGCGCGTAATTTTTACTTCGCCGCAGATTGCCAGTGTCGGATACTATACCGACCGTTGCGCCAAGATTCCCCTCGCCCGGCTCGGCCGCGCCCAGACGGAAAATCAGACCGAAGGTTTTTTAAAAATTTTCCTTGACCCGCAGGATACTATCGTCGGTTGCGTCATTGTGGCCGGGAACGCCGACGCGCTTATCGGCGAGGCGGTGGTGCTGGTCAATACCCGGACCAAATACGCCGACCTTCAGAAGATGATTCATCCGCACCCTAGCTGGGCAGAGGCGTTTGCGTTACTGGATTGAGCGCGTAATTGTGCAAAAAATAATTATATAACTCCGCATCATCTTTAAAAATTTCTAGAACTTGGGCATAAACATTTTCGGCATAATCTTGTCCGCCCGTATTTTCTAAAATCCGCCTAATCTCCGGCAGTAAACCTTTTTCGAGGACATAAGCGCAGGCTTGTTTATTTACCGCGCTCGCATAATTATCGCCCGCGCTGAGGTTGGTTTTGCCCAAGGCCAGCAAGATAACTGACATGATGGGATTACTGGCCATATCGCCGCAAACACTGACTTCTTTCTGGGTACTGTTCGCGGCGTTAATAGCAGTCTGTAGCGCGTCCAGCACGGAGGGAGTCAATCCTTTGATTGTCTTCTGCCGCTCGTCCTGCCGCAAGGTAAACATGGTCAAATCATTTGAGCCGATGCTGATAAAGTCCAAGGGCGGCAGAATATCTTGAATCAGGCGCACCGCCGAGGGAGTCTCAATCATCACCCCTTCGCGTACCCGCGCGGCGGGAAAAAGAACCCGCGCCGGTTCATAAAAATTTTCATGATAGTAGTTAAAATCCTGCGGTGTATGAATCATCGGGTACATAATATTGAAAGGCGTACCCAATTCTTGTTGGGCCGCAAAAAATGCCTGCGTCCGCACCTGCACCCAGGCGTAGGCTTCCGCCGTGCCACGAATATAATCCAATAAACTGGCCTGATTGTCTTGATAGGCAGGCAGGCCGATGCTGTCCGGCAATTTATCAATCCTGCTCACGTCCAGCGTGCGCCACGTCAAGCCTTGAGGAGCCAGTCGGCCAATTTTTAGAAATATCTCGCGCAACTCTGCCAATGTTCCCTTGGGCAACATCTCGTCGCGCAGGAGTCCAATCTCTCCGCCCAGCGGCTCAATAAGTTCTTCGCCCGCTGTATAGAAAAAGTTTGTTTTAAATTTTATCTCCTCGCCATTCAACACCACGGAATAATTAGGAAAGCGCTTAATAAAAATATGCGGATTATTCCGGTTCGCCAAGGCCAACAAATGCCGTTTGTATGCCGATTGCGGATTGATAGTTAATTCATCGCCATAAAAGATAACCTCGTCGGCAGGGCGGTCGTGGTCGCGACGGTCAAGATAATCCAAGATTTCTTCATCCACCCCAATCAAGAAAGGGAATTGCAGTCCCTTGGCCTTCAAAGACGCATGGCTGGTTTCCGAAGTATCGAGCGCGATGATGCCCGCCGCGCCAGCATTACGGTATACTTGTACCATGGAATCTGTAAGATTCCGGTCAATCACGATGCATCCCGGCGGTATCGCCTGCTCCTCCAAGCGCAACAATTTTCTTTGCACAACTTCCAGAAAATATTTACGGTTTTTATAAAGACTGCCATCACCCATGTCTTTAAAAACCTTGTCGTTATGCTGCTGTATTTCAGCAAGGATACTTAACGCCGGAATCTCCGTGCCGTTCTTAAAATCAACAGGATTGTCCAGGCATTTTATAATTTTTTTAGCCACATCATAGAACATGCCCAGCGCGCTATAACCAGTCAACAGGATTTCTCTGTTTTGCAATGGATTAAAGTACCTGTCCACTACTTCACTAATACTGTCGCCGCCTGTTTTGGCGGCATAGGTTTCCAGACTATCCATGAGCAGCGGCAAACAATCTGGTACGATAGCCGGATTGTCCAAATATTCGCCAATAGTTTTTAACTCCACCGTGCAAGCCTCTCGAAAGGCTTCCCGTACGGCGGCAGGTAAATGAGTTAAGGAATCCTGCATCACATCGTCAGGGATTTCGTCCGTCAGCACACCGTGTTCTTCGGCTATGTAGATGTTGCCCAGACCGACGCGGAAAATTGACAAATTATGTTTTGCTTTAAATATTATTGGTCCTTGGGCGCTCCTATTTTTATAAGCCACCCGGGCGGCCTCATGTATTTCTTTTATGACGGTCAAGTGATCCGGATGTTCGCGTAAATTAAAAGGTTTATTTGCGCGCAGTACCAGAATGGACTCTTCCCAATCCGCTTCGGCAATATTTTCTTGTGGAATCTTGCCCAAGACTATGAATAAAAGATATTGATCCTTGTTCTTGCGGGACTGGATTTCCATGAGGCGGATTCTGTTATCTACGGAACAATACCAATGCAGCGACGGGTCCAGCACGGAGTCCACCCATTGACCTGTGCGGTGTTTGTTGGCCTTATCTATCTCGGCAAATAGGGCAAAAGGTTGCTCAGCCTCAACAGCCATCTCGGCCGACCGCCAATCAGTTACGGACAATTCTTGCAGATTGTGATTTAAATAATTTTTCCACCCGTGTTGCCCCAGTGTATAGCGCGCATAGTTTTGAATGGAACTGCCGGGTAAATTGTGGTCAAAAATCAAATTGATGTATTTGGTTTCTAAGGACAAAATTTTACGTATCGAATACCAGCCGTGATTGCCTCGATAAAATTTTTCCGCATTATATAAAACGATTTTGTCGTCAAACTGGATATGCTTAAAATACATACACACTCCTCAAACCAAGTATATTAAGATATCGTTACTAAGGAAATTATGTTGCAGAAAATTTGCGGCCTGGGCGTAAGCCTAAGAAAATAAGCTTGAACACTTGGCAATAATCTTTAAACTACTACTTTCTCCATATAACAATCAAGAAAGTCTTCTGTAACCCCGCGTAGCTTTCGACGTTGACATATAACAAACAATTCTTCAACTGCTGAATATGGAAAATAGCGAGCTTGTAAATTTCTAAACATAGATTTATTGGCTTCCGTGATAATATGCTGCCTGTCATCGTCAGGTGCCACAATAACGTATCTTGTTTGAATAGGGGGGATTTTGTTAGAGAAATTTAACATTCTGGTCAAACCACTCGTTACTCCGGTTGTATGTTCAACTTCCATAACGGCAGGCATTAAACGTCCATTTTTAAACCAGATACAATCTATGAATAGCCCGGCATTTACTGCTCCGTCAAAAGGGCTTACCAAGGCTTCGTTTTGTAAAGTTCTAATGATTCCCTCTTGCTCAACGAGCGGTCTTTTGTTATAGACAATTCCTTTATCATTCTGAGCAATCCACGTTCTATAACCTAATTGTAGACCTATTAGATATAAAGCTATCTGAATTTGAGTATGTCGCCGTACCGCCTCAATATCCATTCCCTGTAAATCAATGTTTTGCGACAACGATAAACTATCATAAACTGCTGTGCTTGTTGGTATTTCACTTATAACAATCTCGGTTTTCTTTTCTAACAATTTTCCATTTTCGTGCGGCTCTGATGGTAACCATAAAATATGCTTATGTCCGTGTTCAACGTGTGTATGTCCGGCAATCTCCTCAACACGTCCTGGATAACAATAATAAAATTGCGGCGTGTGTGCAATAAGACTTTCGATAACTGACCGCGTGTTATAACTTGAGGCGAGTAGTCTATCAATATTCAAGGGTTGACGTTCGAACAAAGCATTGGCAATACGCCAAATCATTTCTGTTGAAATACTTTCGTTTTTTGTAACGCCCATTGTTTCGCCCTTTTCTGGCAACCAACGGTTTATTATTATCGGTCCTTCTGGCAAATTGACATCAATAATTCTAATTAAGCCGTGATTGCGTGGATTTATATAATTGTAATTACGATTTTTTGGCAGTTGGTTTATAAATGCCACTAAATTGTACCCTGTTATTTTTTGCATATATTATCCTTCAAAAAAGCATGTATTGTTTTAGCAATACCGTTGGATAATAAGAACGGAACCCCATTTCCGATAGTCTTAAACATATTTGATAAACTCATACTCTGTGGCAATTCAAATTCTTTTGGCAGTGATTGTATGGCCAGTGCCTCTGCGGCAGAAATACGGCGTTCTTTATAGGGGTGCAAGTGTACTTCGTTATTACCATAAGCAACAGTTGGAGAGTAACGATACCGATGAAGTCTTTTATATGATTTACGGCTAACATCTCCTTCTCGAACAGTCTGCATTTTTATAATTCCTTTGCGGGGTTGAAAATGAGACTTTGCGTTTGGGTGGTGTTCAACATCATTTTTATCAAACCAATATTGAACAGTTATTTGCTTCATAGCATCCGCTAATGACGGGGTAATGTTTTTGCCAAAATCATTGGTATTCATCCAATTATTTTTTTTTACTTCACTGACATCATATTTTGTAAATTTCTGCCACGGAAAATTAGTTATTTCTCCAAAACCAGTATGGTCTTTGGGGACTAACAACTCATTCCTAATCCCAAACAACAAAACACGTTCTCTGTCCTGGGGAACACCAAACTCCAGAGCATTACAAAGACGTTCACTTGTAACATATCCTGCCTTGTGTAATTTTAACTTTAATTTTTCAAAATATATCCTATGTTTTACTGTACTCCATAATCCCTTGACATTCTCAAACAAGAAGAAATCAGGCAAAACACCAGTAATGATATTCACATAAGCAAGAGATAATTTGCCGTTTACACCTCTCGCGCCTTTATTTTTTCCTGCAACTGAAAAATCAGGACAAGGCGGACCTCCAATGAAACCTACAAGGGAGCCGGTGTTTCTCGTTGTGTCTACAAGCTGTAACAATTCTTTCTTGCGCCCGTTAAGGAACGCATTTATGTCCAGATTATAGTATCCATATTTGGGTGTTGGTAGTCCCATTCTGGTACGTGAATATTTATATGCCTCCAGAAAGGCTGGGGAAATTTCATTGACAAAGGCAACTTCAAATCCCTCGTTCTCAAATCCTAAATCCAGAAAGCCGCTACCAGAAAAAAATGAAAACAGTACAGGCATTTGATGCTTTGCTTTCAATTGTGGTATTTGTTTTCCCATTGATATAAGCGCTCCTGATACAGTTAAACCTGTTGCCTATCATATCACATAGTAAAAACATTTTATTCGTGTTGTCGCGATTCCGTGTGGGGTGGATACGATGCTGTCATCTCTCAGTGGTAACAAGTTATACGATACGCTGCCCCTCGTGAAACAATTTGTTTCACGGATTGTTTCTTTTGGTCATGTTGATTTTCCTGTCCGAATGTCCGAGTTATAAATTGACAGTCGGTTTGACTATTTGTAGCAGTGGGAACGATGGAATCCGAACCCACAGGGCTAATAAAGTAGTTGCAGAGTGCGTTTGCAGAATTAGGTGCGCGAACCGCTGTAAACTAATAGCAAGTAGTAAGGGCTTTTTGGAAAAAATATACTAGCATCATACTGCACTGGA
>BGZO01000014.1 GCA_003864475.1 Candidatus Termititenax persephonae
TTTTAGGCAGTTTGGTATATTGGTCTTAAAGATGGCCTAAGCTAGATTTGTTTAAGCGACGGACGGGAGAGGGCGGCTTATTCTCCCGCATTGGTTACCTTGATGATATAAATCAGCGCGTAATAACTAGGGCGATTGTCGAAAGACGTGCCGGAGCCGGTAGCGCTGATTGTCGAGCTGGACAGGCTGTGCGTGTGTCCGCTCCCGGCGCCGCTGGTTGCGGTAAAGCTGTGCGAGTGGCTGCCGTCGCCGCTGATTGTGCCAGAGGGGGTCATGGAAAAATTAATTAAATTCCCCGCACTACTGCCCTGATTATGCGCATATGCACCAGTTGTATTGTCGGAAAGTGAAAAAACGCCGGATACTTTTACACCCCAAGCACTATCATTGCCTCCTCTCACTTCCATGCCATTACTGCCAAACTCGCCAGTTTGATTTGTGCCAGTGAACGTATGGCTGTGCGTCTTGGTATCCGTGTCGGCCGAGACGGAATGCGTGTGCGCCGCCTCGTTACCCAGCGTCAGGGCGGTCAGGCTATGATTGTGGCTCGGCAGGTTGTCCGTCGTCAGGATCGTGGAATTACTGCCTCCGCTCCTCTGCGGCGTGTTCGTCGCATCGTAGCCGATGATGAATCTGTTTTTCAGATTGGGTAATGTGCCGTAGCTTGCGACTGTCTGTCCCTCGCATTTATACCAGCCTTTCAGTGTAACATTGTCATTCCAGCTCGTGCCGTCGTACATCAATATCGTGCCTTTCGGGAAAAAACTCAGGTTAATCAACTTGTCGTAGACCAGTTTGGCCGAGGGATACTTTGTGTCGTCGCCATAATCATTTGCCATAACCATCCCCTTTAATACAGTTTATAAACTATATTTTATACGAAATACTTGATACTGTCAAGACTTGATATGTACAAAAATAATCAAGGAGATTTCATGACAGATTATTTAATGACTCATATCGGTCAAACGATACGCACTATTAGGCAAGCTAAAAAACTTTCTATGGAAGAAACCGCTTTTGCCGCTGGAATTAGTTATTTCTATTTTTCTCAGATAGAGCATGGTCAGTGCAACTTGACTGTCAAAGTTCTTTATCAAGTAGCTACCGCTTTGGGTGTGGAGCCGATTTCACTTTTGCCGGGCGGCCATGTCGCGCCTGTGTCCTTGGGTGTAACGCAAAAGAAATCTGTGGTGCTGAAATCCCTAAAACAGCTGATGTCCCAGATTAGAGAATTATGAGGCTTCTAAGACTTTTAATGATAGGCGGCAAACATGCTACAATTTATCTATGTCGCGCATCCAGTTATTAGACCAAAACCTCATCAACCAAATTGCCGCGGGCGAGGTCATCGAGCGGCCGGTGTCAGTGGTCAAAGAACTGGTCGAGAATGCGCTGGATGCCGGGGCGACGCGGATTGTTATTGAGATTGCCGATGGCGGCAAACAGCTGATTAAAGTTTCCGACAACGGTTTGGGCATGGACAGGGAAGATTTGGAGAAATGTATTGTCCGCCACGCCACGAGCAAAATCAAGACGCAAGAGGATTTGTTCCGCATCGCGACCTTAGGTTTTCGCGGCGAGGCTCTGCCGTCCATTGCTTCGGTGTCCAATATGCAGATTGTTTCCAAGCCGCGCGGCGGAGCCGAGCCGCATGGTTACTGCCTGCATCTGGAACAAAGTAGTGTTTCGCATGTGGAGAAGGTTTCTGCCGCCGAGGGGACGACGGTTATGGTTGAGGATTTGTTCGCCACCGTCCCGGCCCGCTTAAAATTTCTGAAAACCGCTGAGACTGAGAAAAGCCATATCCGCGAGTATTTGAGCAAGCTGATGCTGTCGCGTGCGGACGTGGCCTATACTTTTAACAGCGACGGGGAGACCGTGCTGTCCACGCAGGGCGGACAGACTTTGGCAGCGGACATCGCCCTGCGTAATGCTGTGGGGGCAATCTACGGTTCGCGCGTGGCGCGCGCGTTGCGTCCCGTCGATTTGTGTTTGCAGGATTTCGCTGTTACCGGCTTTGTCTCCGACCCGACGATTGTAACCGGCACGCGTTCTGGGCAGAATTTTTTCGTCAATAACCGTCATATCGTCTCGCCGCTCTTAAATAAGGCGGTGGACGCGGCGGTTTCCGACTTGGTTTATGGCGGCAAGTACCCTTACGTGATTTTGTTTATCCGGATTGACTTTGCGCAGGTCGATGTCAATGTCCACCCCGCCAAGCGGGAAGTGCGTTTCGCCGAGAGCAATCGGGTTTTTGAAGCGGTGCGGGCGGCGGTGCGGCAGGCGTATCATGCGCTTCCGCAGGACACGCCTGCCGCCGCAGAGGCGCAAGGCCTTGCGCCTCTGCCGACGGTTGCGCCGCCGCCGCCCGCCTATGCTTCCGCCCCGTCGCTGGCTTTGGATTATCGTTCCCCTGTTTTGTCTGGTTTGGCTCCGCAAATGACGATGCCCGAACCGCAGACCGCCGCGGAAGTTTTTCCCGCAGGTCGGCACGGCTTGCGTATTCTCGGGCAAGCCAATCGTTTGTTTATTATCGCCTTGGACGGAGAGGACTTGCTTTTGCTCGACCAACATGCCGCGCATGAGCGTGTCATTTATGAGCGGCTGAAGACGGCCGAACGCCGTCAAGAAAAACAACTGCTCCTCGTTCCCAAAAATGTGGAAATTGGGCAGAGTTTGAACAAAGTTCTGCTGGAAAATACCGCCGATTTACAACGGCTGGGTTTTGAGTGGCAAGATTTTGACGGCACGGTTTTGTTGCGGGCGATACCCGTGATAAGTTTGCGGACTTCCGCCGAGCAGTTTTTTGTTGAGTTGCTGGAGGAATTGAGTGAATCTGCCGGCTCCCGTGCCTTGACGGAGCGGGAGGATTATCTGCTCTACACGCTGGCTTGCAAGACGGCGATTAAGGACGGCGATGTTTTGACCATGGCGGAGATGGATAAACTAGTCGGCGACCTGCTGGCCTTGCCTAATTATCAGACCTGTCCTCACGGCAGGCCAATCATCACGTATTTAGGCCGCGACGAATTGGCCAAAAGATTTCGCCGCTAAATTTTTGCTAAACTACCCCCGATAAGCTTCGATTGTTTGCCAGAAACTTTTTTCCGAAATTTTTTGTCCGCTGTAGATGCCTTCGGAGCGCAGGATGTTCTGTTGCCAAAGCGTTTTCCGCTGGGTCAGTTCCGCTGCCGTGCTTCCGGTTTTGAACGTACGCAGATAATCCAGCAATAATTGATACAATTCTGGATTGGGTTGCAGACTGCTCGTGATTTTTTCTATCGTCTGGACGGCCTCGGCTGCGGCTTGGAGCAAGGTGTAATCTTGGCGGATTTGGCTAAAAAGGTCGAGGCCGCTAGTCTGATAAATCAGCGCGAAATCTTTATTATCCGAGACGATAAATTCACTGCGGCAAAAAAGGTCAAGTTCTGCCCTTGTTTTTTTAAAGCCTCTGGGTTGCACCAGCTTGATGCGCCCTTCGCTCAAACTGAAGACGCTGAGTAGCAGGTCGTTGTCGTGCCAAATTTTTTTGCGCAGGATGATGCCTTCGAGCCGGGCGCTCATTTAGGAGATTTTGTAAATGACCAGTCCCGACAGCAGTTTGGGATAAAAATCCGTGGATTTTTGCGGCATGATGTCCCCGGCAAGGACGGTCGCGTACATCTGCGCGACGGTCGTGTTATTTAAGAAAAACACTGCCTGCTCTTGGCCGTTCAAAACCTGTTCAAAAGCGCCGTGGGCGGTGCGGATATAATTGAGATTTTTCTGCGCCGCCTGTTTTTCCGGGGTAATGCCGAGAATGTTTTCCAGAATCAATGTGTGCAACACCGCGACATCGAGTTGCCGCCAGGCGGACGATTTGTCCGCCGCCAAATTGTCCATGCTGGCCTTGTTTTGCAGGGTCAACTCATAGAGCAGAGGCTGTCCGGCATAAAAACCCAAGCTGATTTGTCCGGCGGCGCGTTTTTCCTGCATGGCTTTGAGCAGATGCTCCAGCGCATGGTGCGGGGTGATGACGAAATGCTCCGCCGCTTTGGTCAAAAATGCCGCTTCGGTAAAATCCACCAGACCGTGCAGTAGGCGGTGCGTCGGCAGGACGGTCAAACCCTCGTCGTCCATGTTGACCAGCGTGGCCATCGTGTAGCCGTAAGGATTTTCCGTGCCGAGTGTTACGCCCTGTTCACGGGCAAAATTACAGGCTGTTTCATAGCGGTGATGCCCGTCCGCGATGAGCAGTTGCTTGTCCGCCAAGACGGTGGCGGCGGCGGTGATGATTTTAGTGTCAGTAATTTTCCAGAGCGTGTGTCGGTCGCCGAAATGGTCGACGGCCACAGCGTCCGGCTCCCGGTTGACCGCCTCTGCCAACAGGGCTTCCACTTTTTTTTGCGGGTCGCTGTAGAGAAAAAAGATTTGACCAAAATGAGCGTTGGTGGCACGCAGGAGATTAAGGCGGTCGGCCTTGGGCTGGGCAAGGGTTTTTTCGTGCGGCAAGATTATTTTTTGCGAAAATTCTTCCAACCCTGCCAGCGCGACAAAGCCTTGGCGGACTTTCTGCTCGCCGTTGACCTGATAGGCCTGATGATAGGCGTAGATGGCTGGCTGCTCGTCCTGCACCAATACTTGCTCGTCCAGCCAGCGGTTAAGCTCTGCGGCGGCGGCTTGGTATGGGTCAGCCTCTTTATTGCGGATGAGCCGGGCGGTCGTGTATGGCGAACGTTCATAGTAGGCGTTCAGCAATTCAGGCGAAATCTTGTCATAAGGCTGGGTAACCACATCGCTGTAGTTTACTTTGGCCTTATTATAACGAATTCCCCGAAAAGGTTTGATGCGCGCCATCTTGTCCTCCTAAAATTTTGTCAGATTATAGTATAAAACTCTGAAAAGAGGCGAGCCGACGGACATTTATTTTGCTGGCATGTTGCTATTCCGCTGTGCTATAATTCCCAAAATAAACAATGGGGGTTGTTTATGGTTGATTCAAAGAGTTCAGCGGTAATCAAGGTGGTCGGTGTCGGCGGCGGCGGAGTGAACGCCGTGAATACCATGGTGGCGGTCGGCTTGTCCGGCGTGCAATTCGTGGCGATTAATACCGATTTGCAGTCGCTGGACGCTTCTTGTGCGGACGTGCATGTGCAGGTTGGCGGCAAGCTGACCAAGGGCTTGGGCGCGGGGGCTGACCCGGCGCAGGGCAGGGCGGCCGCCGAGGAAAATAAAGAAGATATTGCCAAGTCCCTGGACGGCGCGGATATGGTTTTCATCACGGCTGGCATGGGCGGCGGTACCGGCACGGGAGCCTCGCCGATTGTGGCGGAGGTGGCGCGGGCTAAAGGCGCGCTGGTCGTCGGGGTGGTCAGCAAGCCGTTTGTTTTTGAGGGACAGCCGCGGATGCGTCAGGCGGAGGACGGCATTGAGCAGTTGCGTGCCACGGTCGACGCGCTGATTATCGTGCCAAATGAGCGTCTGCTGGACATTTATGACGAGACCATGACTTTTGTGGAATCTTTTGCCAAGGCAAATGACGTGTTGCGCCAAGGGGTGCTGGGTATTGCCGGGCTGATTACCAACCCCGGCCTGATTAACCTCGATTTTGCGGACATCAGGACGATTATGGCCAATTCTGGTTCGGCGATGATGGGCATCGGCACGGCGACCGGGGCGGACAGGGCTCTGGACGCGGCGCAGGACGCTATCAATAATCCCTTGCTGGAGGAGACTATGCAGGGCGCGACTGGTCTGGTGGTTTCCATCTCCGGCGGTCCCGATATGACTTTGCATGAAGTGAATAAGGCCATGGGCATCATCCGCAAGGCCGCTGACCCCGGTGCGAATATCATCTTTGGCACGTTGATTGATGAAGCCAAGCAGGGGGAACTAACGATTACGGTCATCGCAACTGGTTTTAAGAAAAGAGCGTTCCCGCCTTTTACTGTCAACGATGCGGTCGAGGTTGACAGCAATGGCAGTGTCCTGCCCTTGCTGGGACGGAACACGCCGCCGGAAGTGGTGGACAAGTCTTTTTCTTTCAAACAGCCGCAGCCGGTTTTGACCAACGCCGCGGCGGGCAACGGCTCTGTTTTGGAGTTTGAGGTGCCGGAGTTCTTAAAAGGACGCTAGATGTGAAAAAATTCGCCCAAGCTTTGCTTCTATTTAGTTTGTTTAGCATAGGGTTTGGCGCGCCCGAGACAACGGCCACTGTAAATTTCAAAGATATGTCGGAGGATTTTTGGGCGGCGGGTGCAGTCTACCGTATGGTTGGCTTGGGGGTGGTGCGTGGTTATCCAGACGGCACTTTGCGCGGTAGCGAGGCGGCTTCCCGTTACGACACCTTGGTCTATCTCAATAATCTCTCGCTGAGCATGGAAGCGCTGATGGACAAGAAGTTGCAGGACTACGGCAGGTCAAATGCCAGGGCCAGTGTGGTTTCGCCCAAGGAGTTTTTAAATCTGCAGCAAGAGGTTGATGATTTGCGCGCCCAGGTGGCGGCTTGGCAGGGGCCGCGCACTGTTGTCTATGCTCAGCCCGCAGGTTCTACGTCAAATACCGAGATGACGGGTTTTATCTTGCCGGATTTGCTCAAGGATAATCTGGTTATCGATAGTTATTATGTGGTTTCCAGTGAGACTAATACCGGAAATTATGATTTGGCTTTTCCGCGGCTGATGACCAGGGCCGATTTTCACTTGGGGCGCGACTATGGTCTGACTGGCTTTGAAATCACGCTGAAGCGTAGTTACACTAGCCTAGCCGCTTGGACCGGGAAAGAACTCACGCCCAGTTCTTTAATAAAATTTCAGGCCAGCGCCGGGCCGGGACAGGTTGTCGATGTCGATCGGCAAGTCATCAATAATCCCAGCGATTCACTCGGAGCGCGTTTTGGCTGGGGTAACCTGCGTAATGGAGACGTGTGGGGATTAACCTTGGGTGTGGAACAGAGTTATGCTGATACGGATATCACCGCGCCCCACGGCGGCAAGATGCTGGTTAGTCAGACGACTTGGCTCGGTTCATTTGATTTTTCGGTGTGGCTGCCCTTGTTCAATACTGGCAATATTGGCTATGTTTATGACAAATATTCCGGCAAGTCCGAACGCGATGCCAGCGGTAATATTACTGACGTGCGGACGGATAGATATTTAACCGAGTTGCGTTTTGATTTTGCCGAGAATCGTTATTTTTCGACGCGCTTGATTAATGAGATGCACCAAAATGATTACGACATTGATATTGCCGGGCTGGCGCAGTATTACGACGCGCAATTATTGCTGGGCGGCCTGTTGAACAACGGCTTGGATTTGGGCTTGATGTACGCCTATCGGGGGCAGGATTTTGGCGCGAACAAGATTGGCGAGGACGTGCCAAATGTGAATTTCTTGGGCTACGCTTCCTGCGGTTACCCGGTGAATGATATTTTTGGCGAAAATCTTGTGCCTAACGCCGCGATTATTACCGAAACCGGGGTTAAGCTGACCGGGTATCTTTACCGCAAGGATTTGACTCTGGATTTTGTTTATATTTTTGGGCAAGCCGACCCAGACCCGGATGCCGATGTGGAAACCAAATATCTTTACGACCAATATGGCGTGCGTGGGAATTGGAATTTGTTGGCGAACAGTACTTTTTATGTTGGTTGGGAAAAACTCTTTCTCTACAACAGCGACTTGTCTGATGACGACAAGCAGTGGGAGGAAGAGCTGGTAAAATTTGGCCTGAGGTTTGCTTTCTGATGATTTTGCCTGTTTTGCAGCAGCCTGACCCGCTTCTGCGCGAGAAATCTATCATGGTGTCTCGCAGTACTCCGGAAATAAAACAATTGGCGGCGGATTTGCTGGAGACCATGTATGCCTTGGGTAATGGCGTGGGATTGGCCGCTCCGCAGGTCGGCAGGCTGTACCGCCTGTTTGTCTTTGATGTCTCGGAGGGACGCAATCAGCCGGGGGCTTTGCTTAACCCGGAAATAATTTCACACAACAAGGAGACGGCTAAACACGAGGAGGGTTGCCTCTCCTGCCGCAATTTTGACGGGGTGGTGGAGCGTTATACCAAGGTAACCGTGCGCGGCCTCAACTTGGACGGTAAGAAAGTAACCATCAAGGCGGAAGGCCTCTTGGCGCGGGTTTTTCAGCATGAAATAGACCATCTCGACGGTATTTTAATTATCGATAAGGCCGAGCCTGTGCCGCCTGAGCAAAAAAGGTCAAAATAATATGCGCTTGGCTTTTTTTGGTTCGCCAGAATTTGCCTTGCCCGCTTTCCGCAAATTGCAGGGGCAGATAACCTTGGTCGTAACCCGCCCCGACCAGCCAGCGCGGCGCGGTTGGCGGCGGCAGTCCACGGCGGTCAAAAAAATCGCATTGGAAAATGGCCTGCCTGTCTTAGAGACAATACCGTGCGCCGCCGACCTCAAAGCTATTGATAAAATTGTGGTCGTGGCTTACGGCTCGCTTATTCCCGAGGAGATAGTGGGGCAATGGGAATGCATCAATCTGCATCCTTCGCTTTTGCCGAAGTATCGCGGCGCCTCGCCCCTGCAGTCAGCGTTGCTCAATGGCGAGACTAAAACAGGGGTTACGACCATGCTGCTCAATGCCCGGATGGACGCTGGCGACATTCTCTTGCAGGAAGAAATTGCCATCGGCGAGAATTTAAATTTTGCGGAGCTGCAGGGGGTCTGCGCGGAACGGGGCGCGGAACTGCTCTGGAAAACTTTGGCGGCGGATGTGCCAAAAATTCGCCGTCCACAGGACGAGAAGACAGCGACCTATTGCCGTAAAATTACCAAAGAAGATTCCCTGATTGTCAGCGGCGAGGACGCTTGGCAGGTACACAACAAGGTTCGCGCTGTCGGCGGCTACGTCTTTCACAAAAACAAGAGAGTCAAAATTTTGGCGACGCGCTATACTGCCGCCAAGCTGGAGTTGGTAACCGTCCAGCCCGAGGGCAGACAACCGATGAGTTATGCGGCTTTCCGTAACGGTTACGGGGAGATAATTTTATGACTTTGAAGAAACGCCTCATTCCTTGCTTGGATGTAACGGGCGGACGTGTGGTCAAGGGGACGAATTTTATCGGCTTGCGCGATGCGGGCGACCCGGTTGAGCTGGCTAAATTTTACGACCGAGAGGGCGCGGATGAACTGGTTTTTCTGGACATCACGGCCTCCAGCGATGCCAGGGAGATACTTCTGCATATCGTGGAGCGGACAGCCGAACAGGTTTTTATTCCTTTCACGGTCGGCGGCGGTATTCGCGATACGGATACCATGCGCGCCCTGCTCAAGGCCGGGGCGGACAAGATTTCCTTGAACACCGCGGCGGTTAGTAATCCTGACCTGATTCGACAGGGCGCGGAGATGTTCGGTGCGCAATGCATTGTCTTGGCGGTGGATGCCAGGCAGACCGCACCGGGTAAATGGGAAGTTTATACGCATGGCGGGCGCACGCCGACAGGTTTAGACGCGGTGGACTGGATAAAAAGAGGCCGAAGCTTGGGCGCGGGCGAGATACTGCTGACCTCGATGGACAGGGACGGCACGAAAAAAGGCTATGACTGTGCGTTACTGCAGGCCGCGGCGGCGGCGGTGGATTTGCCAATCATTGCTTCGGGCGGCGCGGGCAATATGGAGCATATCGGCGAGGCTCTGCGGCATTGCAGCGCGGCGTTGCTGGCCTCGCTCCTGCATTACAAGGAGTTATCTATCGTGCAGATAAAACATTACCTGCAGGCTCAGAACATTCCCGTAAGATAATTGTGTTTAGATTTTCTGCAATTGCGCGTACTTGACGAGCAAGGATTTTCTGACCCGCTCAAATTGAATGTCCAAGGCCTGCTCCTCGCCTGAGCCAAAAACTTTGCGGACTTGCCCCTCGCCCCACTTGCTGTGCCGGATACGGTCGCCGACTTGGTAGGCGGGTATGTTGCTCTGCGTGGCTGGTCTGGCGTGTCGGACAAAAGACTCAAGGCTGGCAACTTGACCGAAAAGATGCGCGTCTGTTGCTTGGCGGTCGAGCAGTTCGGAGGGGATTTCGCCGACAAAACGTGAGGTTTCGTTGCAACGTGTCTCGCCGGCCTGGGAACGTATCCGTGCCGCCGAGAGAAAAAGTTTTTCCTGCGCACGGGTAATGGCGACGTAGCAGAGCCGCCGTTCTTCCTCCAGCTGGGCGGGGTCGTGCAGGGAGCGAAAATGCGGCAGAATGCTCTCCTCCAGCCCGGTCAAAAACACCACGGGAAACTCCAGCCCTTTGGCGCTGTGAATGCTCATCAAGGTTACGGCATCGCCTTCGGCTTTCACGGTGTCCGCGTCGGTCAACAAGCTGATTTGTTCCAAAAATTCGGGCAGGCTGGAATTGATATTTTCACGGGCAATACTGACCAATTCAAAGATATTGTCCAGCCTTTCTAAGTCCGCGTCGTCCGAGGAATTGGTGAGCATGTCTCGGTAACCGGATTTGACGATGACCGTCTCGATTAACTCCGGCAGGGGTAGCGTCAAGGCTTGCCAATCCTTAATCAGTTTCTGAAACGCCCGCACGGACTGCGCACTGCGGCTGGACAGCTCAGTGTGTTCCGCGCCGAGCGCGTCAAATAAAGCCAATCCGGTTTGGGCGGCGAGTTGTTCGTACTGAGCTAAGGTTTTATCGCCAATGCCGCGGGTCGGCAGATTGATAATGCGTCGGAGAGAAACGGTATCTTGGGTGTTCACGATGAGACGCAGATAGGCGAGGATGTCCTTGACCTCTTTACGCGCATAGAAACGCGTGCCGCCAATCAAGCGATAGGGAATACGCCGCTTGTTAAAGGCATCTTCGAAAACGCGCGACTGGGCATTGACGCGGTAAAACACCGCGAATTTGTTGAGACTGCCGTAGGTGGCGCGCAACTGCTCGATAGTGTCCGCGACATATTGGGCTTCCTCGGTCTCCGAATTGGTCAGGATAAATCCGCATTTGTCGCCGCCAGTCTTGTCCGTCCAAAGATTTTTTTCTTTGCGCAAGGAATTGTTCTTGATGACGGCATTGGCGGCGGAGAGGATGCAGTCAGTCGAGCGGTAATTTTGTTCCAGCAGGACGATTTTGGCTTCTGGATAATCCTGCTCAAAATTGAGAATGTTGGTGATGTCCGCGCCACGCCACGAATAAATATTTTGGTCGCTGTCGCCGACGACGCAGAGGTTTCTGTGCTGGGCGGCGAGCAGGTTTATCAATGTGTATTGCGCCCGGTTGGTGTCCTGATACTCATCCACCAAGATATATTCAAACTGCTCCTGATAACGCCGGAGCAGGTCAGGATTCTTTTGGCATATCTCAATCGTCAGCAATAACATATCGTCAAAATCCACGGCATTATTCTGATGCAGGGCGGCTTGATATTTTTGGTAAAGCTGGGCAACGCTGAGCTGCAGGTCATATTCCGCCAAGCGGGCGTAATCCTGCGGCGAGAGCATTTTGTTCTTGGCTTGCCCGATTAGGGACAGGACTTTGGGCGGGGCAAGTCTTTTGTCTTGGTCTAAGCCCAGTTCTTTGCTGATATTCTTGATTAACGCGGTTTGGTCGTTGTCATCATAGATGACATAATTCGCGGAATAACCGGGCAGGAGCTGGATATGCCGCCGCAGAAATTTCCCGCAAACACGATGAAACGTGCCAATCCACGGCAGCCGCATCCCGATACGCTCCTCCATTTCACGGGCGGCCTTGTTGGTAAAAGTAACTGCCAAGATGCGTTCAGGAAAAATATTTTTCTCACTCAGCAAATATTTGATGCGCGTGGTCAAGACCCGGGTCTTGCCGCTGCCAGCTCCCGCGACAATCATCAATGGCCCGGCGGTATGCAGTACGGCTTCTTTTTGCTTGGCGTTGAGACTGTTCAGCATAGGAGAGAGATGTTAGCACATTTTAGTATTTGGTAAAAACTTTAAAGAAATCTGCGGTGCTGATTTCCAAGCCGTCAATAATTTTGAGTAAAGTGCCGATTTTCGGTTCGCGTTCTCCATTTTCGGAGCGGAGAATTATCGTGTCGTCCAGCCCAGAATTTAAGGCCAGCGCATACATGCTCATATTTTTTTGTTTACGGAGCTGGGTGATGCGCGCGCCGATATCCAAGGGCGTGTATTTTAAATCATCGTATCTGGCAGTGAAAAAGCTGTGAGACATATGAGACTAGCTTAGCGGGATGGGCAATTTAACTCCGCTAAACTTTTATATTAAAAATTCTCAAAAGTCTCATATGTATGCAACCCATACAACCTATTGACAAATTCTCAAAATGGTTTAAAATGTCGGCACTTTGTGGGGGATTATGTAATGAAAAAAGTTTTGTGTTTTATTGCTGACGAGATTGTTTTCAGTCTATGGGGTTTTTGTCCTGCCGGGTCCCGTGCAGGCACGAGAGAGATTCCAATTATCCAGACACGGTAAGCAACGGCCGCTTTTTGCCGCATAGAAATGCGGCAGGGGCGTGCGCGTGCTTTTTTATGTCTGGAAATAGAAGGAGCAGGTTTTTATGACCATGACACAATACAAGATTTTTCTTTACGGCCGCCATTGCCCCAGCCCGGGATGCCGGGGCATGCGAAAAATTCCCGTCAGCCAAGCGCGATAAGATTAAACGCTAATTCCTCTGCCGCCTAAGGCTGCAATGGGGGATTTCGCGTGTCTCTTTGCGTTCGGGAGTAGAAAGGAGCAGGCTTTTATGACACGTTACAGGCACGGGACGCCGGGCGCGGGTTACCCGCGGGACATCCCGCTCAGCCAGGCACGGCATAAGGGGATTTTTGCGCCAGAAAATAAAATTAAGGGGGAGTAATCATGGCAAACGCAGGCAACTACACGGACAGTACGGACACGGACTTCACGGGTAATACATACAACATCAAGAAGGACGTGAAAATCTCGGCGGCAGACATGAGGAACGCGCTGCACACCAAGGAGAAGGTGGGCAACAAGCAGGTGTACTCCACGGACGCGGAGGGGACGCTGAGCGCCGGCTCCAGCGATGAGTACTACCCGTCGTCTAGGCTGGCCGGGGCGAACCTCGACGCGCTGCGGGACGCGCTGGACAAGAAGCAGGATGCATCCAGCAGGGTAAGCGCCTTTACTGGCAACGTGAGCGACAACACGAAATATCCCTCGGCCAAACTGGTCTACGACAAGTTGATTAACCTGAGTTTTTTCCCGAAAGGCACGATATTGATGTACGACGGCACAAGCTGGAATGACAATGTTACACTAAAAGGCTGGTATAAATGCGAGGGACAGACGGTCGCCGGCTATGGCAAATTGCCCAACCTGAAAAATAGATTTGTTATCGGCTACGATGCGACGAACACGCCGCAGAGGAGCGGAGGCAGTAATTCCACGACCCTGACAACGGACAACCTGCCGAGCCACAATCATAGCCTGACCGCCCTGACGCTGGGTAACGAGGCGGCGCACACGCATTCTGTCTCGGCCAACACGGATACCAAGACGCACAGCCATACGTTCACTGGCACAAATCAAACTGGCGAGTTTGGCAGTTATGGCATGGAATTGAAAGGAGGCAATGGTGGTGCTTATGGTGTAAAAGTATCCGGCGTTTTTTCACTTTCCAGCAATAAAAATGGTGTATATGGGCATAATCCGGGCAATGGTGAGGGGAATTTAATTCATTTTTCCATGACCCCCTCTGGCACAATCAATGGTAACGGCAGCCACTCGCATAGCTTTACCGCAACCAGCGGCACCGGGAGCAAACACACGCACAGCCTGTCCAGTTCGACAATCAGCGCTACCGGCTCCGGCACGTCTTTCGACAATCGCCCTAGTTATTACGCGCTGATTTATATCATCAAGGTAACCGATGCGGGATAAGACCAATATACAAAATTGCCTAAAACTATTTGGCTAAACAACGCCAGTCGGTGCGAACCGGGTCAAAGCCCTGCCGCCCTAACATCGCCTTGACTTCGGCCAAAGAACGCTCGTCATTAACCGCAAATTGCGGCGCATCTTGGACGCTCCGCGTCTCGCTGTCTGGCAGGGCATACCCGCCGACCGCCGTCGAGGACCCGGCAGAAATTTTGGTTACGCCAAAATGCACCGCCCGATTCCGAAAAGCCGCGCTCTCTCTGGTCGAGAGATTGATGCCGATTCGCGGAAAAAGCAGGCGCGTTACGCAAATAATTTTGACCAAATCCGCGTCGTCAACCAGATAATCTTTTTCTTTATAGTCATAGGCTTCCCGCAGGCGCGGAAAACTTAGCGCGTAATCCACGCCGGGAAACTCTTTTTCCAGCGAACGCAGATGCGCGTACAGAGCCAAAATGTCCTGCCGCCAATCCGCTAAGCCCAACAAAACACCTAGGGTAATTTGACGCATCCCGCCCTGCGCAATGCGCCGCGGCGCTTGATAACGGTAAGCATAATCTCTTTTTTTCCCGGCAGGGTGCAGGATCTTGTAACGCTCTTGGTCATAAGTCTCCTGAAAAAGCGTTACCCCGTCGCAACCTGCGGCGTTCAAACGCGCATATTCCTCCGTCTCCAAGGGATATACTTCCAGCGCGAGACTGGCGAAATATTCCTTGGCAATCTTGATTGCCGTTGCGAGATATTCCGGCGGCGTATATTTGCGCGACTCTCCGGTCAGGAGCAGGACGCTCTGAATGCCCGTCCGCGCCAGAGCCTGACATTCCGCGTCTATTTCCGCCTCGCTCAATTTACGGCGCGGTATGTCCAAGCTGGCATGAAAACCGCAGTACACGCATTGATTGGCACAATGATTGGACAGGTAGAGCGGAGCATAGAGGCTCATCGTTCGGCCAAAATACTGCCTGGTCAGGTTCTGCGCCTCCTGTGCCAATTGCTCCAGCAAGGCGGGGCTTGAATCGTCAAATATTTTCAATATCGCGGCAGTATTTAATTTGCCAGACAAAAATTTTTTCATGTATACAAAAAACCCGTCAACGGAGAAGACGCGCTGGCGCTGGACACGGCCAAAACTTGACCGGAGAGATACGCCGCGCGGCCAGCCTCGACCGCCAGAGCAAAAGCCCGCGCCATTTTTACCGGGTCGTCAGCCAAAGCCACGGCGGTATTGACCAGCGCGGCATCATAACCCATTTCCATGGCCGCGGCGGCCTGTGAAGGCGCGCCAATCCCGGCATCGACCACCAACGGCACTTCGGTAATCTCCTGCCGCAAGATTTCCAGCAAATGCCTGGTCTGCAAACCTTGATTACTGCCAATCAACGCCCCCAACGGCATGACTGCCGCCGCTCCGGCTTTGACCAGCGCGCGCGCCGTATACAAGTCAGGGCTAATATACGGCAGGACGACAAAACCTTCCGCCGCTAAAATCTCTGTCGCCCGGACGGTTTCCTGATTGTCCGGCAGAAGATATTTGCTGTCATTGCTGACCTCTATTTTTATCCAGTTGCCCGCGCCGGAAGCCCGGCCCAGCCTGGCAATGCGCACTGCTTCGTCCGCATGGCGCGCGCCGGAAGTATTGACCATCAGCTGAACATTTTTCGGCACAAAGTTCAAAATATTTTCCTCAGACTGCTGAAGGTCTACGCGGCGCAGAGCCACGGTTACAACCTGTGCGCCGGACTGCTCAATGGTTTCCTGCATCAATTTTTTGCTGGCAAACTTGCCGGTACCGAGGAAAAAACGGCTGGTCAATTTTTGTCCAGCAATAATCAACTCATCCATGATTAACGATTGTAGCATAATTGCCAGAGATTGAATTTTGGACGGTTTGAATAAATCAACTTACTCAAACCGAATCAGCCTTAAATATTCCGCCGTCTGCCCCGCACTCCTGACCACGCCGATAGTATCCGCGCCCGCGTCCAGCACGCTCCGCACATTCGTCAAATCTATACCGCCGATGGCCACAAAAGGCAACTCAATATTAGCCGCGACCTCACGTACGTATTCCAAACCCACCGGCTGGCGGCGGGGCTTGGTCGGCGTAGCCCAAATCGGCCCCGCGGAAATATAATTAACTTTTAATTCCACGGCTTTTTTGGCCTGCTCAATATTATGTGTGGTCAGCCCCAGTATTTTGTCCGCACCGATTGCCTGGCGAACCGCCGCCGCGTCGGTGTCCTGACCGACATGCACACCGTCTAAGCCAACACGCGCGACAAGCTCAGGATAATCGTTGACGATTAAGCTAAAATCATGGCTTTCTTTTAATCTCTTGACTGACAAAAGTTTTTGACAAACAACGTCCACGCCAGACTCCTTATCACGGAGCTGAACAATCCGCGACCCATTCCGCACCGCGTCCAGCAAAACAGCAGGGTCGGCGGAAATCACATACACATCATGGTCAAAAGGCCGCGCCAGCCGCGCCCTAACGGCAATGATTTTCTCTAAATCATACACCTTATACCGCTGGTCTTTGAGCAAGCTGCCGCGCGGACAAAATTCTTCCAGCACGCGCAGAGCCTCCGCCGCGCGCTTGGCATTGGCGGCGACTATCTGGCGCAAATCCGCGCGGCGCGGCACGGGACGCTCTCTGGCCACGTCTTCGTCCGCGCCGCGGCTGGCCACGAGCAGGGCATCAGGAATGTCCAGTAAATCTCGCAAGGAATGGCGGATTGTTTTCAACTCCTCCGTCAAGGCAAGGTCAGCAAAGATAAAACGGCAAATGTCTTCCAAGACGCGCAAACCCTCTCGCGCACGGTTGACATTGGCATCGAGCAGACGGCGGGTTTTGAGCATAATTTATCTTAACACAAAAGTTTATTGCAAAAACTCAGAATCCTCCGGCAGGTCAAAGACGCGAGCCAAAATCTCCGTGGTGTCCGCCGGAATGACCTTGCCGTTCTCCACCGCCAGCAAACTGTCGCAAAATTTTCGTGCCAGACGCAGGTCGTGCAAAATGGCAATGACTGTGCGTCCGGTGGCGGCCAGATTCTGGAGATAGCGCAGTATCTCAATCTGCTGATGAATGTCCAGATGATTGACCGGCTCGTCGAGCAACAAAATCGGCGTGTCCTGAATCAAGGCGCGCGCAATGACCGTCCGCTGCAGCTCGCCGCCGGACAGCGTCTTGAGCCGACGCGGCAAAAACTCAGACAGCTTGAGATCAACGGTGATTTTTTCCAGCAGGGCTTGCTCGGCGGCGGTCTGCCGCTGCCAAAACCAGCGGCGGTAGGGTGCGCGGCCAAGAGCCAGCATTTCCCGGACGGTAAACTGCGGATTGAGGACACTGATTTGCGTTACCACGGCTATCTGCCGCGCACGGAGACGCGGACGGGTCTCCGCGACATTCTGCCCGTTGAGCAGTACGCTCCCCTGCTCCGCGCGGTAAAACCCGCTCAACAGCCGCAGTAAAGTGGTCTTACCGCTGCCATTCGGCCCCAATATCCCAATCAATTTGCTGTCCGGTATTTCCAGAGAAACATTGTCCAGCACGGGTTTTTCAAAACTGTAGCTGACTTTTTCGAGAGTATACATTCAGTTATTTCTCCAGCAACTCCAGCATTTGCCGATTGTCGTTTTCGAGGCCCTGTTTTTGCGTGAGCAAATAATCGCGTTCTTTTTGCGTGTCCTCATCCTGCCCTGTCGCCAAAATTTTCTGATTGTATTTGGCAATCAGCAAATCATATTTGGCAATCTGCTCGTTATTGTAAGCGATTTTCCGGCTCAAATATTCCTTGCGGGTGGTTATTCCTTCCGCAGGCGTTTGGCTACGCACGGGCGACTCGGGAAACGGACCTAAAGTCAGCCCCCAAACTAAACTCCAAGTATCGGCTTCTAATTTGCTCGCCTTGGCATAAGCGTCCTCAATCGCCTGATGATTGTATTCGATGTTGATTCTGTTCAATTCGTCCAGTCGAAAAGAATAGCCCGCCAAAAATTCCGCCGCCCAAACTCCGCGCGCGGTGTAGAGGTACTTATCAGCGGTTACTTCGGTATTGAGCCAGCCGAAATTCGCGCCAAAGTATGGGGTTTTTCTCGTTACAGTATTCAGATAAATTTTCAGCGACCCCAAGAACCCCCGCACGGCAAAACGCCGCCGCTTGTCCAAAAGCACTCCCGTACTCTCGTATTTCAAACCAAATTGCAGGCGCGAATCAGGATTGAGCGTGCATTCCGTAAAGCCCTGATTGGCCTGGAAACGAAAATCCGGGTCGGCATAGGCGGTCTGCCCAAGACCGAAACGCAGTTCCGGGACGGCATTAGCGAGGGAAAAAACAATAAACGCAGCGACGGCTACGCCTTTATCCATAGCACCTTGGCGGCCTCACTGCCGCTGTTCTGAAAACTATACACGGAATTGGCCGGGAAATAAAAAGTCTGTCCATTAGGAATCGTGTAAGTATTTTCATTGACCTTGATATCGAGTTGTCCGTCCAGCAGGAGCAAAAACTCCTCGCCGCTACTCGGCCCGGTAATCTCCGCCGAGCCAGTTCCCGGCTCCAAGACGAGCAGAGCCGGCTCGATATTATTGTTGATGTTCTCGGGAAGCAGGCGTTTGAGCTTGACAGAAGCCAGTTTTTCCGGGTCAAATCTGTTCTTAACCACGCCCCCAGCGGATTTCAAGAGGGCAATCCCCGTGTCCTCTTCGCCCAACAGATATGAGCTGCTCACGCCCAGCGTCCGCGCAATCTGCGTCAAGGAATCCACCGACGGCTGTGCCTTGCTTTGCTCGACCTGCGAAATAAAACTTGGCGACACCCCAATATCCTTGGCCAGCTTACGCAAAGTAATGCCTTTTTGTTCTCTCGTTTCACGAATTTTACTGCCTAATTCCATAACTACTCCTTGCTACTTTTTTAATAATAATAACTATTAATCAGCGCGTCAAGTATTGATTAACTGGCTGTTTTCCTCGCCTACAAGTATTCGTAAGCAAAATTAAAATGTTGCAATTTTTTTTCCAAACCGCGCGTCCACCGAACTGGCATGTGCGGTCAAGCCCTCCGCCTTTGCCAGAATGTCAATCTGTTTCCGGGCCAGCTTGAGGTCTGACTTGCTGTACTCGAGTAGCGAAGTTTTTTTGATAAAATCGTCCACGCCCAGCGGCGAAGCAAAACGCGACGTGCCGCCCGTCGGTAAAACGTGATTGGGTCCCGCAAAATAATCGCCCAGAGCCACCGGCGAATAAGCGCCCATAAAAATCGCCCCGGCATTATTGATTTGCTCGGCCACAGCCCCGGCATCTTTGAGCATAATCTGCAAATGTTCCGGCGCAACCAGGTCCGCCAGCCGCACAAAAGCAGAGCGCTCTTTGATGACAAATATAGCGCCGTACGTACGCAAAGATTTTTCGATAATCTCCCGGCGGCTCAAACGCTTAATCTGCCTCTCCACTTCCCGCACAACTTTTTTGGCCAAAGACGCGTCATCGGTAATCAATAGAGAAGAGGCCAGCGGGTCATGCTCGGACTGTGCCAACAAATCTGCCGCGACCAATTCCGGCTGGGCAGTTTTGTCCGCCAAAATCAAGCAATCCGAGGGGCCGGCAAGTTTGTCAAAACCAACCACGCCGTAAAGCAATTTTTTGGCAAGAGTCATATAAATATTGCCGGGACCGACAATCAAATCGGCTCTGGGGATGGTCTCTGTCCCGTAAGCCAAGGCGGCCACCGCCTGCGCACCACCGCAAAGATAAATCTCTGCGATGCCCAATTCATGCGCCGCCGCCAGCAAGACCGACGGCACGGAACCGTCCGGCGCAGGCGGAGTAACCACGCAGATACGCGGCACACCAGCCAGCTTGGCGGGAATGACGCTCATCAGCAGGGACGAGGGATAGGCCGCCCGTCCGCCCGGCACATACACGCCCGCCACCGCCAGCGGCGAATAACGCAGTCCCACCCGCGACTTTTGCCCAACCGGCAGCAGCCAAGACTTAGGCACTTGCTTCAAGTGATAGTCCGCGATATTTTTAATCGCCAGCCGCAAGGCCTGCAATAAGTCCCGGTTAATCTGCTCCCGCGCCAAGGCGATTTCCAACGGGTCGACGCGCAAACTGCTCAGGCGCACTCGGTCAAATCGGCGCGTATACTTCAACACGGCGCGGTCGCCGGACTTACGGACAGCCTTGATTATTCTGGCAACAGCCTTGGTCTCACGCCTGTCCCCGTCCAGCGCGGCACGTCCCGCAATCTGCCGCAGTCTCTCCTCAATATTGTCAGTATAGATTTTTAACATTATTTGCCCGCCTCTTTCAGCAGAACAGCAAAATTCGGAAAAGAAGTGTCAATGCATTTATCATCCGTGATGCTTGTCTCTTTTTTATTGAGCAGTCCAAGGATGGCGGCGGACATGGCGATACGGTGGTCATGATATGTGTTTATCCTGGCCAGCTTGTCCAGAACCTGGGGATTGCCGTCAATCAGCAGTCCGTCGCTGGTCTCCGCCGCCTTCAGCCCAAAAGCCTTGAGCATCTCCACGACAGCCTTAATCCTGTCCGACTCCTTGACGCGCAGTTCCTCGGCATTTTTGATAACTGTCCGCCCCTTGGCCAAGGCCGCGGCGACGGCAAAAATCGGCACCTCGTCAATCATTCTGACCAGCAATTCCCCGCCGACTTCCACGCCCTGCAGTGCGGACGACACCACTTCAATATCCGCCACCGGCTCACCGGAAAATAACCGCTTGTTCTTGAGCGTGATTTTCGCACCCATTTTTTTCAAAGCTTCCAGCAGGCCGATGCGCGTCGGATTCACCCCGACATTTTTGAGGAGCAGTTTGCTGCCGGGCAGAATCAACGCCCCCACGATAAAAAACGCCGCCGAGGAAAAGTCGCCGGGAATATTTATCTTCAAACCGCCTTGGAGTTTTGTTACGCCGCCAGCCAAAACCGCTTTATATTTGCCCGAAGTAAGATTTTCCGTCCTGAGCTTCACGCCAAAATTCTTTAACATCCGCTCCGTGTGGTCGCGGGACAGGACGGGTTCGGTTACGCTGGTTACACCCTTGGCGTACAGCCCTGCCAGCAGGAGCGCGGATTTGACCTGCGCCGAGGCGACAGGCGACTCGTAGGCCGCCCCTTTAAGTTTACTGGGGAAGATAATTAGGGGCGCGGTGTCGCCGGAAAAACGTCCACCCATTTTGCGCAAGGGGTCGGTTACCCGCTTCATTGGCCGCCTCTGAATCGACGCGTCGCCAGTCAATTTGGTAATGAACTCCTGTCCAGCCAGCACGCCAGCCATCAGGCGAAAAGCCGTGCCGCTATTGCCCACATCGAGAGCCTTGCCGGGTTTTTTCAGGCCTTGTAAACCCTTGCCCTGAATAATCAGCTTGTCTTTGTTTTCCTTATACTCCACGCCCATCATCTTGAAATTTTTTAAAGTGTTCAGGCAATCCTCGCCGCGCAAAAAGCCCTGAATCTCCGTCCGACCGCTCGCCAAGGCCGCCAGAATCACTGCGCGATGCGAAATTGACTTGTCTCCCGGCACGGTCAACGTCCCGCGCAAGCCATTCTTAGTGAATTTTATTTTCATGCCACCCTCTTTATTTTTTTGGCCAAAGCCATGATTTCCCTATAACGGCTCTTGGCTTTGACCCGATTGGCAATCAGCCGCGCCGTGCTTTGGTAAATCTCGTCCAAGACTTCCAGACCATTTTCTTTTAGCGTCCGGCCCGTCGCCACCAAATCGATTATCACATCGGACAGACCGTCAACGGGAGCCAATTCCACCGAACCATAGAGTTTAATCAACTCCACGTCCAAATCCAGTTTTTGAAAATAAGCCGCCGCCGAATTGCTAAATTTCGTCGCCACCCGCAGACCAGTGGGCAAGGTGTCTTGACGGTAAGCCCCGCGCCGCGCCGCCAGCACCAGACGGCAAAAACCAAACTTCAAATCCAATAGTTCAGTTACCTTGTGCCGCCCTTCCAGCAAGATGTCCTTGCCCGCAATGCCCAAATCCGCCGTGCCGTATTCCACATAGACAGGCACATCGACCGGACGCACAATCAAAAAACGGTACTCGCCCGTGCTGTCCATAAACTCCAGCTTGCGCGAAATATCCGCCGCCGGAAAATGCAGACCGATTTTCTTAAAAAGTTTCAGGGCGGTGTCCAGCAAATACCCCTTGGACAAGGCGATAGTCAGCATCATTTCCTCCCCTGCGCCGCCAGCACCCGCGCCAGCTTGTCGAGATTGAAAGCAAAACCGACCGCCGGACGCTTGCGCCCAAACGCCGCGCAGAGATTATCATAACGGCCGCCCGAACCGAGGATATAACCCATTTCCGGCACAAAACATTCAAAATATAAGCCCGTGTAATATTCCAAATCCACGGACAGCAGCTCGGACAAACGCGGCAAACGCCCCAGCGTAACAAAATCTTGCTGCTGCAAGGCCGCACGTTGTTTGGCAGGCAGGCGCTGGATTTTACCAGCATTGGTCTGTTCGATACGCCAATCCCGCAGCCCGACGCTCCGCACAATCTCCTCGGCAAGGGTCAAGATTTCCCGCTCGCCAGACACGCCCGGCACGTCAAATAATTCCACGCCAATCTGGTGAAACTGATGGTTTTGCCCGATTTCCAAGCCGGAGACACGGTACACATCGCCGGAATAATAAAAGCGCAGAGGCCCTTTTTGCTTGGCCAGTTTTGTCGCGGCAACTCTGGCAATCTGCGTGGTAATGTCGGGGCGCAAGACCATCTGCACCCCTTGGTGGTCAAAAAAACGATAGGACGCGGACTGCAAATGCTCGGGCAACCCGGCGCTCAATACAGCGTATTCCTCAAATGTCGGTGTAACAATCTCGGCATACCCAGCGCGCTCAAAGACGCGGACAATCTTGCCCAAAATCTCCCTGCGCCAACCCGTGTCCGGCGGTAAAATATCTCTAATCATCTTAATTTTTTCTCTTTCGCTTTTTCGCCCATGTTTTTCAAGAGAGCAATCTTCCTGTCAATATCGGCGGACAATTTCCGCGCCTCTTGGGCAACCACCTCGGGCAAAACGCCGATTAACTCTTCTTCTTTGACCTGCACGCCGACTCCTTCTGCCAGACTTTTTACCTTGGCGTAAGCCTCTCGCGGTCCGATAATCTCTGGGGCGACCAGATTCATACTGACCTGGGCGCAGCTACGAGACTGGAGGTAAAGCCCCAAGGCTTTGACCCCGCGTAAACCGCCCCCCTGTTCACGAATCTGTCCGGCTATGGTCTGGGCGACAGAAACATTCGCAGTGTCCAAATTAACATTGTAGGCCACCAGATAATTCCGTGCGCCCACGCAAACCAGACCAGCCGTTGAATGCCTATCATTATATCTTTTACGGCGAATATCGGCAAGGTTGCGCTCGGACGGATTCAGCGCGGCGTATTCATAGAAGACAACAGGCACCCCGCATTTTTGAATCTCCCCGCCCAGTTCACGTGCCAGACGCACCGCGTCCGCCATGTCCGCCTGCCAGACGGGAATTATCGGCAGGACATCGACCACGCCCAGCCGCGGATGCACACCGGAGTGCGTCTTTAAGTCCAAAATCTCCGCCGCTTTTTTGACCAAAACTGTCCCGGCCCGCAAAACCGCCGCATAAGTTCCGATATAAGTGAAGACACTGCGGTTGTGGTCGGCATCGCTGGAATAATCCAAGATTTGTAAATCCGCCAACGGTCGAATGACCTCAAGCAAGGCGTTGATTTTCTGTCTGTCGCGCCCTTCGGAAATGTTCGGCACGGACTCGAAGATGGGCATGGGTTAATTATATACTAACTCTTTGGGAATAATGCTCAGGAATTTTTTATCCAGTGTCCAAATTGGGGCAGGGGTCTTGATGCCGTGTAACAGAATTATCGCGTCAATTAAACCTACGCCCTTGGCCAATAACTTATGCTTGTTAGAATACACTCCCGCTTCGATGACAACATTTTGAATGTCCACCTTAGGCAAGTACTGCCAATACTGTCGAATTATCAATCTCTCTCGCTCATTAAACGCGCCCTGCAACAACTCGCCAAAAACACACTCCACCGCCAAGACATCGTTCCGTTCCAGCAGACCCGCCACCATAACAAAATAAGCGGGATTATGGCGCAAAAACTCAATCCAGACTGCCGTGTCCAAAATCACCATAAAATTTAGAACCGCCTATTCAAATCACGGATAGGCTTGGCCTCCCCCAACAGCAAAGACCGACGGGCAACCTTGGCATTTAAACGTTTGATGTGCTGCAGGGCCAGCCAATCTTCAAGTGCCACCGTAATCGCCTCCGTTATGGTAGGGCTTTGCGAACAAGCTTTGACCTCCTGAATCAAAGCATCATCAATAATAGCGGTTACTTTCATACGATACATTATACGATGAACTATCGTATAAGTCAAGGATTAAGCACAGTATTTACAGCCCTGCCGCCGCCCGGAGCAACCCAGAAAAAAGCGGCTGCGGGCGGTTGGGGCGGGACTTGAACTCTGGATGATACTGGCAGGCGATGAAATAAGGATGCCCAGGCAATTCGATGACCTCGACCAGCCGTTCATCAGGCGAGAGACCGGAAATGACCAGACCTTTTTGCGTGAACAGCTCACGGTACTGATTGTTAAACTCATAGCGGTGGCGGTGCCGCTCGGAAATTTCCCTCTGCCCGTAACATTTTTCCAGTAAAGTGCCGGGCTGGATTTTGCAGGGATACGCGCCGAGGCGCATTGTGCCGCCCTTATTCGTTATGGTTTTCTGCTCCGGCATCAGGTCAATGACGGGATGCCCGGTCTTCCCGTCAAACTCCGTCGAATTGGCCTTGGTCAGGCCGCAGACATTACGGGCAAATTCCGCGACGGCCATCTGCATACCGAGACAAATGCCCAGAAAGGGAATTTTTTGCTCGCGCACGTACTGGATTACTTTAATCTTGCCCTCGATACCGCCCCGCCAAAGCCGCCAGGGACAATCAGCCCGTCCACCCCCGCCAAGCGCTGCTGCCAATCTGAATCGGACTCCAGAGTCTCCGTGTTAATCCATTGGATTTTGGTTTTCAAACTGTGCTGTACCCCGGCGTGCTTGATGGACTCCGCGATAGAAATATAAGCGTCCTCCAGCGCGACATACTTCCCGGCCACCGCGATGGTTACGGTGCGGTTACAATTCTTCATCTTATCGACATAAGCCTGCCACTCCGCGAGGTCAGGTTTTTGGCTATTGGGCAAACCCAAAAACTCCAAGACCACACTGGGCATCTTTTCCTGCTCCAGCATGAGCGGCACCTCGTAAATCGAGGCGACATTGTGCAGACCAAAAACCGCCTCGGGGCGCACGTCGCAAAATAAAGAGATTTTGTTTTTTAATTCGCGGGACAGCCGCGCGGCGGAACGGCAGACAATCACATCGGGATGAATGCCGATGGAGCGCAATTCTTTGACCGAGTGCTGTGTCGGTTTGGTCTTATGCTCGCCCGAAGCCTCGATAAAAGGCACGAGGGTACAGTGAATATTGATGGCATTGCCGCGCGGCAGCTCGTGCTTAAATTGCCGAATCGCCTCAATGTAAGGCAGGGATTCGATATCACCGACCGTACCGCCGACCTCGACAATGACCACATCGGAGTCGTTGTCCTGCGCGGCGCGTACCAAGCGTTCTTTAATCTCATTGGTAATATGCGGAATCACCTGCACCGTCGCGCCCAGATAGTCGCCGTGCCGCTCGCGGGCAATCACGCTGGAGTACACCGAGCCGGAGGTTACGTTATTCCATTTAGAGAGCGGCGTGTCGATAAAACGCTCATAATGCCCCAAGTCCAAGTCCGTCTCCGCGCCGTCGTCCGTTACGAAAACCTCGCCATGCTGATAGGGGGACATGGTGCCGGGATCCACATTGATATAGGGATCCATTTTTTGCATGGTTACGGTATAGCCATGCGCCAGAAGCAAGCGGCCAAGCGACGCGGCGGTAATACCTTTGCCTAAACCGGAGACCACGCCGCCCGTTACAAAGATAAACTTGCTCTTGAGCTTCAGCATTGGGGGATTATAACACTAAAAATTAAAATCAGTATTTTCTGTATTTCATAGGAAAATTCATCCGATTTTCGCCAAGCCGCCCATATACGGCAGTAAAACTTCCGGCAATGTTACTGAGCCGTCGGCAGCCTGATAATTTTCCAGAATCGCGGCCAAGGTGCGCCCAACCGCCAGCCCGGAGCCATTGAGCGTATGGACAAACTCCGGCTTCGCCCCGGCCGCCCGGCGGAAACGGATACCCGCGCGGCGCGCCTGATAGTCCTTGAAATTAGAACAAGAAGAAATCTCGCGGTAAGTATTCTGCGCGGGAAACCAGACCTCCAGGTCGTAGGTTTTGCTGGCGGAAAAACCAAGGTCGCCGCTGGACAAAGCGACCACACGGTAGGGCAGGCGCAGGGCCTGCAAAATCCGCTCCGCGTCATTGGTCAGAGACTCCAGCTCCGCCGGGGAATCTTCCGGGCGCGTGAACTTGACCAGCTCGACCTTATTGAACTGATGCTGGCGGATGATGCCGCGCGTGTCCTTGCCATAAGAGCCGGCTTCGCGGCGAAAACACGGCGTGTAAGCAGCGTACTTGAGCGGCAGGCGCGCGCCGTCAAGAATCTCCTCGCGGTGCAAATTGGTAACGGGAACTTCCGCAGTCGGAATCAGATAAAAATCATCGCCCTTGTCGCAGGCAAATGAATCTTCTTTAAATTTTGGCAATTGCCCCGTGCCAGTCATCGCCCTGGCATTGACCAGAGCCGGGGGCAGCACTTCCTGATACCCAGCCTGGGTATGCGTGTCCAGCATGAAATTTATCAACGCCCGCTCCAGCCGCGCCCCGGCCGCGTGATAAACCACGAAGCGTGCGCCGGAAATCTTGGCGGCCTCGTCAAAATTTAAAATGCCGAGGCGCACACCGATTTCATCATGCGGCAACACGGCAAAATCACGGGACGGCGGTTCGCCCCAGCGGCGCACTTCTTGGTTAGCCGCTGCGGACTCGCCGACTGGCGTGGTGTCATCGGGGAGATTGGGGATATAGAGCAGCTTGTCCCTTTGCGTTTCTTCCAGGCTGGCCAAGTTTTTTTCTTTTTGCTTAATCTCCTCGGAAAGTTTCTTATTGGCGGCGATAATTTCCGGCGTGGGCTTAGTCCTAGAGGCGGCTTTCAGCTGCGCACGCAGATTGTCCAGCTCCGTCTGCGCGGCTTTCCAGCGCGTATCCGCCGCCAAAAAATCATCCAGCAGAGTTAAAGCAAAATTCCGCCTGCTCAAGGCCGCGCGGGCAACCTCCGTGTTTTCTCTTAGCATCCTCTGGTCCAACATGCTTGCTCCTATCTGCGGCGCTGATACACGCCCAATATCCTAAAGCTATCCGGCGCACTGTGCTTTTCGATATTACGCAAGGCGGCGTATACTTTCTCGTTTTGCGGTGTGCCGCCAATGTCAATAAAGAAAATATAATCGCCCATCGCCGCCTTGCTCGGACGGGACTCAATCTTGGTCATATTGATTTTTTCGCGCGCCAAGCAACCCAGAATCTCGTGCAGGCCGCCGGGCTTATCCTGGCGGCAGGAAAAAACGAATGAGGTAATCGCGTCTCGCGGCGGATATTTGATGCCTTTGCCCAGCACTACGAATCTCGTAACATTATTTTTCTGTTTGGCAATGTCTTCATGCAGCACGGCTAAATTATATTTACGTGCCGCAAACTTAGCGCCGATAGCCGCAAAATTAAGTAGTTTTTTTTCTTCTATATATTGCGCCGCCCACGAAGTGCTGAAAGCAGAAAAAATCTCTGCCTGAGGAAATTTCTCCTCCAAGAAATCCTTGCATTGCGCCAAGGCCTGCGCGTGGGAATAAATACAGCGAATATCCGTGTCCTTGACCCCCGGCAAGGCCATCAGCACATGATTAACCCGCACATCAATCTCCGAAATAATAAAGATGTTTTTACTTTCCGCAAGCTTATCCAGGGTGTCCCCGACAGGATAGCGGCGGTTAAGGAAGCTGTCCAAGGTATCATCCACACCGCCTGCCAGCATATTCTCAATCGGCACGATACCGCAAAGACCTGCCGGCACGCCCAAACTGACACTGCGCATGATGTCCTTGATTTTCTCCAGCTGGATTTTCTCCAGCCGGGGCGCATACTTCACCGCGGCCTGTTCGGAATAAGAGCCAGCCGGACCAAGATAGGCAATCAACTCCGCCATCGCCTTACCTCTTAAATAAATCTAATTTTATCTTGGACTCGTTGAGCATTTGCATCGCCAAATCATCAGGGTAAAAATTTTTGAAGACAATGCGCCGCAACCCGGCATTGATAATCATTTTGGCACAGATAATGCAGGGCATGTGCGTGCAGTAAATAGACGCGCCAGCGATTTTCACACCGTGATAAGCCGCCTGCGTGATGGCATTCTGTTCGGCGTGCGAGCCGCGGCACAGCTCATGCCGCTCCCCGGACGGCACTTTGGTCTCCTGCCGCAGGCAAGAACCCAGCTCCCAACAATTGGCAATGCCGCGCGGCGCGCCGTTGTAGCCCGTGGCCAAAATATGTTTATCCTCCACGATAATCGCGCCCACTTGACGGCGCAGACAGGTCGAACGTTTGGCAATCACTTCCGCCAAATCCATGAAGTACTCGTCCCAGCTTGGCCGCGGCGGCACGACCGCCTCGTCGGGAAACAAAGATTGGAGCGTCTTGGTCTGCTCTTCCGTCATTTATAAACCGCCGTACAAGGGCAGGCGCTGGCAGAGAGCCGCCACTTGCTCTTTTAATTGGGCGGCCTGGTCTGGCCGGATTTTTTCGCCCTCGACGCTGGACAAAGCCGCGCAAATAATCTCCGCTACTTCCTGCACGTCTTGCTCGCGGAAGCCGCGCGTGGTAACGGCCGGCGTGCCAATCCGAATGCCGCTAGTTACGAAAGGCGATTCTGTGGCAAAAGGAATGGTATTCTTATTGACCGTAACGCCGATTTCGTCCAGCACATGCTGAGCCAGCTTGCCCGTGAGACCTGCCTTGGACTTCACATCCACGAGCAACAAATGATTGTCCGTGCCGCCCGAAACCAGACGAAAACCGTTTTTCAAGAAAATCTCCGCCATGGCCGCGGCGTTCTTAATAACCTGCTGCTGGTAGGTCTTGAACTCCGGGCGCAATGCCTCGCCCAAAGCTACCGCCTTGGCGGCGATAACATGCATCAATGGCCCGCCTTGAATGCCGGGAAAGACAGCTTTATTGAAATTATATTTCTGCTCAATCTCCGCGGAGCATAAAATCAAGCCGCCGCGCGGCCCGCGCAGAGTTTTGTGCGTGGTCGTCGTCGTTACCTGCGCGTAAGGTATCGGGCTGGGGTGCAGACCCGCCGCTACCAGACCAGCGATGTGCGCCATGTCCACAAACAAAACCGCGCCAGCCTTGTCGGCAATCGCACGTAGCCGCTGAAAATCAATAATCCGCGGGTAAGCCGACGCACCAGCCACCAGCATCTTGGGTCGTTCCCGCACTGCCAGGGTCTCCAGCGCATCATAGTCCAGCGTCTCGGTCTGGGCGGACACACCGTAAGGCACAAATTGATAGTACGCGCCAGAAATATTGGCCAGAGAGCCGTGCGTTAAATGTCCGCCGTGGGAAAGGTTCATGCCCAGCACCTTGTCGCCAGGCTTGAGCAGGGCAAAGTAAACCGCCAGATTGGCCTGCGCACCGGAATGGGGCTGGACATTAGCATACTCCGCGCCAAAAAGCCTGCACGCCCTTTCCCGCGCTAAATCCTCGACGATATCCACGTACTCACAACCACCGTAATAACGCTTGCCGGGATAGCCCTCGGCATATTTATTAGTCAGGCACGACCCCTGCGCCGCCATGACCTCCGGCGAGGTAAAATTCTCTGAAGCAATCAGCTCAATCTTGTCGCGCTGCCGCCGCAATTCCTGCCCGATAGCTTGATAAATTTCCGGGTCTTTTTGAGCCAAATCATTGCCCAACAAAGTCATGCCGTCCTCCTAAAAAAATTTGCCCCCGTAAAACGGGAAGATTATATCACGAGACAAAATAATCGCCACTTGGCATTTTTTTTGCTTCAACCTTATATAGCCGATTTTTCCAATTGGCAAAAATTTAAAAAAAGGAGCAAGATTTATGAAAAAACAAGAACTGCTAATCCCGGCGGAGGTCATTGAAACAAAAATATTTCTAATCCGCGGCAAGAAAGTGATGTTGGATAAAGATTTGGCGATTTTATATAGAGTGGAAACCAAACAACTCAAACGCGCGGTCAAAAGAAATAATGAGAGATTCCCTGAAGATTTTATGTTTAAGCTGACCGCCTCAGAGTTCGCCAACTTGAGGTGCCAAAATGGCACCTCAAGTTGGGGCGGACAAAGATATTTGCCTTACGCTTTTACTGAACTGGGAGTGGCCATGCTGTCCAGCATCTTAAATAGCCCGCGCGCCATTCAGGTCAATATCCAAATCATGCGGACTTTTACGCGCCTAAGAGAAATTATTTTCACGCATAAAGAACTACAGCGGAAGATAGAACAACTCGTCCGTCAGCAGATAAAACAACACGGCACCCTGACCCAGCATAATAAACAAATTGCGATTATTTTTGCTACGGTAAAAAAGCTAATCCAAAATAATAAAATTATCGTCAAACAACTGAACTACGAAGAGGTCAAAAAGAAAAATAAACAGTGGGGATTTTTGCCGCCGCCGAAAAATAAAACCGAATGATAACTTCTTGCCTCAGAACCTTGAACATCTTGAAGATAATAAAGCCGCTGATTTAGGCCTACAGTTTTATCGTCCGGCGGTGCATCGCCACGGACTGCGCCAGCCCCAAGCTCAGCCAAGAAATAATCAAGGCCGTACCGCCGTAAGAAATGAAAGGCAGAGGCAGACCGACGACCGGAGCCAAACCGATATTCATACTGATGCTGATAATAACTTGGAAGCCCAGCAGAGCCAAAATCCCGACGGACAAGTATCGACCAAAATCATCACTCGCCTGCCGGGCAATGAGATAGACACGGCTCAGCAGATAAAACAAAACTAAGACGGTCAAGACCGCACCTAAAAAACCAAACTCCTCACCGATAACTGAAAAAATAAAATCCGTATGCTGCTGGGGAATATATTGCAAGTTGGTCAACGAGCCTTGGAACAGACCCTTGCCCAAAAGACCGCCGCTACCGACCGCGATAACCGACTTCACGGTGTGATAGCGCACACCACGCGCCAGCGGGTCAATATCGGGATTGAGAAAAGACAAGATACGGTTGCGCTGATAGAGCGAGAGACTGTACCAAAAAAATGAGGAAAACAACCCGGAAAAAAAATTTAAGCCGAAATAAACCGCCGAGTCCAGCAAGGGAAAATGCAACAGCCACAGCGCCACAAAAATCAACAGCAAATAAATCCCCCACGAAAACAACGGATAAAAAGGCAGGGCATAGAGAGCCAAAATGCTCAATAAAGGTGAAATCAGCATAAACAACCGCGAAAATTTCATGCCCGCCCAGTAGGCCATTAAGAAAAAAATCACCACCAGCACTATGGCCGAACCGAGGTCGGGTTGCTTATAAATAAGAAAAAAAGGCACGCCGACCAGAATAAAGCCCGGCAAAATATCCAAGATAGTGTCCAGCTTGCCCTGCCGTTGCTCAAAAAATTTCGCCAGCATAAAAATCATGGAGAGTTTGACCAGCTCGGCAGGCTGAAAAGTAACGCCCAGCAGATTTATCCAACGCTGTGCGCCATAGGCCGTATGCCCCACATTCAAAACGACAATCAAAAGAAACACCGCCAGCCCAAATAAAAACTCCGCCCAGCGTTGAAAATGCCGAAAATCCAGCGACGTAACTAAGAAAAAAAACAACAACCCGATAACCAAAGAAAACAACTGGCGTTTTAAATGCGCGGGATTGTGTGTGGCCGCCACAATTAAAATCCCAAACAAAGACAAGGCCAGCCCGGTCAAGAACAAAGACCAGTTAAAATTGCGCCAAGGGCTGTAGCCGATGCGGAAAATACTCACAATCTGTCCCCCTTCTCCCGCGCATCGTACCACGCATAAATCTCTCTGGCGATGCGTGCCGCCACCGTGCCGCCAAAACCGCCCTCCTCCACAAAAACGGCCAGCGCCAAATCGGGCTTCGCATAAGGCCCATAAGAAACGAACCAAGCGTGGTCTTTGCCGATATTTTCCGCCGTGCCGGTCTTGCCGCGGATGACCAGTCCCGGTATCTTGGCGTTGCTACCCGTGCCGTCATCGACTACCTCGCGCAGAAGCCTGCGCGTCAAGTCAATATTGGGCTGAGTAAAAGGCAGGAGATTGACCGTCTCAGGTTTGTTCTGGACGACCGTTTTGCCCTCCGCCGAAACGACCTTGTTCAACACATAAGGCTTCTGCAGTTTGTTCTGGTCATTGGCCAGCGCGGCGGTCAGCAGAGCCATCTGCAACGGCGTGGTCAGCAGGTAGCCCTGACCGATAGCCAGATTCAGGGAATCGCCGGGGAACCACTCCTGGCCGTAACGCCGTTTCTTCCAACGCTCGGTCGGCACAAAGCCGTTGTTCTCAAAAGGCAGGTCGATATTCGTCGCCGTGCCGAGACCAAAGGCCGCCGCCGCATCCGCAATTTTCTGCGGAGTCAGCAGCAAGCCCAGATTGTAAAAAACAATATTGCAAGAGTTGACAAAGCCTTGCAATAAATCCTGCGCACCGTGTCCCCCCGCCAGCCAGCAGGCAAAACGCCGCCCGTTGACGAACATCTGCGCCTCGCAGAAAAAAGTTTTCGCCGTGTCAATCTTGTCCTCCAAGGCCGCCAGCAGGGTAACAATCTTAAAAGTCGAGCCGGGCGGATACGCGCCCAGCGCACGGTTGTAGAGCGGATGCTCATTGGCGCGCAATTCCTGCCATTCCTTTTCCGAGAGAAAGTCCGTAAAGTAATTGGGATTGTAATCCGGGCGGGAAACCAAAGCCAGCACCTCGCCCGTATCCGGGCGGACGATGACAACCGCGCCCTTGCGATTGCCCAAGGCGCGTCCCGCCGCCTGCTGTAGGGCAAAATCGATGGTCAGGTACAGGTCATGTCCCGGCACCGGCTCCAAGGTCTGCAGATTGCGCACGGGATTGCCGTAGGTGTCCACCTCCAGCGGCTGGCCGCCGTCCACGCCGCGCAAATAAGAATCATAATAACGCTCCACCCCGGCCAGACCGATAATGTCGCCCATTTGGTAACCGTAATTACGCAGCTGGGAAAGCTCCGCCGAGCCAATCTGCCCGACATAACCCAGCACATGCGCCGCCTCATTATTGTGCGGATAGTGGCGGACGATGCGTGTGCTGATAATCACGCCGTCCAGAGCCTGTTTATTTTCTTCGATATAGGCAATCTGCCACGGCTCCAAAACCCGCTTGACATTCAGCAGTTCGTGCGGCAAGTAGTCTTTGTTATTCAGCCGCCGCTCGACAGCGGAAACGTCAATCCTGATGCGGCGCAAGAAATTTAAAACATAACGCTGATTCTCAATCTGGTAGGGCAACAAGTCCAGCGAATAAACCAGCTTGCTCTCCGCCAGCACCACCCCGTAACGGTCATAAATCATGCCGCGCGGCGCAATCGCCGTGATAATCCGCGAGCGGATGCCGTCCGCCAAAAAATCATAATGACTGTGCCGAATAATCTGCAGATAAAACAAACGTCCCACCAGCAGGACAAGAAAAAAGACACCGCACCACAGCGTATAACGGGCGGCCCAATGTCTGTATTTTTGGCTAGTCATAGGGATTGTAGGTGCAACGGCGGACAAAAAATAAAGCAATCAGCCAGAAAAAAATAATATTTAAAGCCACCACCGCCAAGTAATTTAACGGTGTTAAAAATATCGCCCGCCCCAAAAGAAGCCAAGTCAGCAGGGCATAACCGACATTGAGCAGCAGCGAACTGATTAACATATTCACGAAAGCCAGCGAGGGCAAGTCGCGAAAAATACTGACCGGCATGAAGCCGCAGAGCAATCCCGTCAGAGCGTAAAGCGCGGTATTGTAGAGGCCGTAACCGTTCAGCACGTCGAGAAACAATCCCGTCAGGCAACCCAGAATCAGACTGGCGTAAGAGCGTCCCGACAAAAACAGACAACTGACCAGCAAGACCAATTCCGGGCGCAACGGCCAGCCGGACAACAGCGTCGTCTGGATAATATAGGCCGCCAAGCAAGCGCCGATATAGGCCAGAAAAATCATTTGACGAAGAAAACTATATCCAGCCCGGCAATATCAGCAATCGGTTTGAGGGAAACCCTCTTGGCCAATTTTTTCTGCCCGTGATCCACCTGGGCGACAACGCCGACGGGCAGGCCTTTTTTGTAACGGTAACTGTAACCGGAAGTCAGCAGACGGTCGCCCTCGCGAATATCCGAATGCAGTGTCGCGTATTTCAATTCCAGACCGCCATTGCCCTGCCCGGACACAATATAGATGTCCCCGGTGCGCTCATTGGCACAGCTGACATTGACCAGCGGGTCAGTCAGGAGCATTATCCGCGCCGAGTCCCGTCCGACTTCGGAGACATAGCCCACCAACCCCTGCGCGTCAATGACCGCCATGTAAGCGGCCACCCCGCTCCGCGTACCCTTGGCGGCCGTTACGAAACGATGCCAGTGGTCGGCGCTGCGCCCGACCACCTCCGCAGGAATCAGCCCGCCCGCATAACCACGCTGAAAATACAGCGCGGCGCGGAGCCTATTGTTTTCGTGAACCAAGGCCTG
>BGZO01000015.1 GCA_003864475.1 Candidatus Termititenax persephonae
TTAAACTCCGCATCCACCGCCGCGGCTATGCCCTGCGCCATGAACTTCTTGATGTCCGCCTCGCTGACATTCCCCCGGTCCGTGATGAACTTCAGCGCCGCCGCGTGGGGCGCCGGGTCGCTCCCCAGAAACCTCGCCGCCTGCATGTCCATGTACGCCACCGCGCCGAGCTTCATGTCCGTCAGCTTAGGATTGTTCTTGGGCAATATCGCGTCCGCCTCTACCGGGCGTATGTCCACCACGCCAGCGCAGGTCGACAGCATAGATATTTCGAATGGAGTATCAACACTTGTCTCTTTACCACCAAGAGGAGCGATTCTTTCATAGTCATCATCGGAAACTGCTCTAGAATACTTACCATCTAGCCTTCCACCACCATTAAGAAAATAAGAACTATAAGTATTTACATTTAACAATCCTACCTCTGACATAAAACACCTTCCTTCCTAACTTTATATTTTACTCTTTTCGTCAAGCCAAAACAATACACCAGCTTATGTCAATATATCGAAAGTTTTTACCGGATATTTCACTTTTTTATGTCTCCGACACCCCTCAGGTAAAAATCTGCGCGGCAGATTTTTACCTGCTCAGCAGAACCCCGATGGGTTCTGCACAGCTTCGTGCGCATAGAAAACCGCGCTCGCTAGCCTTGTCAAGGGGAGCTAACTTTTTCAGTTGGACAGGCTGTCTTTTATGGACTTCAAGACGGCTGTTAAATTGTGCTTTATTTGTCCGTTTGTGAAGCGCAGGAATTTTATGCCGAGATTTTCGATAATCCGCTGGCGGTCTTTGTCTAGCGCCGACTGCCTGTCCGTTTGGTGTACGCCGCCGTCCACCTCGACAGCCAGTTTCCGCGCCGGACAGTAAAAATCCAGCACAAAAGCTTTCACACCATACTGCCGCCTGAATCTAAGGCCTAATTTATTGTTTTTAAGCGCCGTCCAGAGAATAAGTTCCGCGACGGTCATGTTTTTCCGCAAACGCCTGCGCGTGTCGATGTGTCTTTTCATGTTGTATATTTTCGCCACATCCCGATTATACATCACGTAATTGGTTATCTCCCCTTACTAAGGGGAGATGTCTTAAATCTGCTTGAAGCAAGCAGATTTAAGACAGAGGGGTGTCTGCGTCAGCAGACATGACGAAGCTGGCCGAACGGCATAAACAACAGAAAAAATCGCTACATAAAAATTCGATACATTTATCCGCCTCACCACGCCGATATTTATTACGCCTGCAGGTATATTTTTGCCTGTGGATGGGTATGTATCAGTTATGGGGGATTTCAAAAATGAGATTTTTGTTGTGTAGTGAAATGCAATTAAGTAGTGGTTATACTGCACAGACAGCATCGTACCAGCCGCCAGCCTTGCTATGAATCAGGCTAGGCACTTTTTGCTGTTGCACGTGAATTTCTCTGCGTAGGGCGCACAAATATACAGAACAGCCACCTTTGCATTAACCTTAGGCAAAATAAAAATATGTTTCTATTACTGTACCATGGTGGCTAAGACCTCAACACTGTTTGTCCCGGATTTGACTTTAAAATCACCAGCCACAACATCCTTGTTAACAGAAGTAGCTAGGCTAGGGTTTAACAACCGGAGTGTATTATTATATGCTTCCGCGACATCATTATAAGCTTTCTTTTTTTCGCCAGATAGAGCCATAGAGGCTATGGTATAAATAAAACCCACATCCCTGACCGCATTGAACGTGGTAATGTTCGGTCTAACAAAAAAAGCCGCCAAAATATCCTTGATGGCTTGTATCTCGCCAAGTGGCAACAGAGTGTTTTTAAACTCCGCATCCACCGCCGCGGCTATGCCCTGCGCCATGAACTTCTTGATGTCCGCCTCGCTGACATTCCCCCGGTCCGTGATGAACTTCAGCGCCGCCGCGTGGGGCGCCGGGTCGCTCCCCAGAAACCTCGCCGCCTGCATGTCCATGTACGCCGCCGCACCGAGCTTCATGTCCGTCAGCTTAGGATTGTTCTTGGGCAATATCGCGTCCGCCTCTACCGGACGTATGTCCACCACGCCAGCGCAGGTGGACAGCAAGGCGATTTCGATGGGGGTATCGATATCCTCCACATCTTTACCACCAAGAGCAGCAATTCCATAAAAATCATCATCGGAAGCTACTCTAGTGTATTTACTATCTCGTACTCCACCGCCATTAAGAAAAAGCCTGCTATAATTCCCGACATTTAACAATCCCACCTCTGACATAAAGCACCTTCCTTTCTAACCTTATATTTTACTCTTTTCGTCAAGCCAAAACAATACACCAGCTTATGTCAATATATCGAAAGTTTTTACCGGATATTTCACTTTTTTATGTATCCGACACCCCTCAGGCAAAAATCTGCGCGGCAGATTTTTGCCAGCTCCCCTTATATAAGGGGAGCAAACTTACCTGCCTCTTATCTCCCCTTTACAAGGGGAGATGTCTTGAATTTGCTTGCTTCAAGCAAATTTAAGACAGAGGGGTGTCTGCGCCAGCAGACATGACGAAGCTGTCCGAACGGCAAAAACAACAGAAAAAATCGCTACATAAAAATTCGATACATTTATCCGCCTCACCCCGCCGATATTTATTACGCCTGCAGGTATATTTTTGCCTGTGGATGGGTATGTATCAGTTATGGGGGATTTCAAAAATGAGATTTTTACTTTGCGAACTTACTAATGATTATGGTTACAAACCAATAGAAACATCGTTCTCGCCAACGGTAACGGTGCGGGCAAGTTCCGAAGATAAAAATACTTGGGAAATTGGAATTACCGCCAGAACTATTAAAGATATAACAATGGATGCCGTAGATACGACAAGAAACTGGAACAGTGTTAGTTTTCCCGCATATCTGAAAACTAGCTATCCAACACTTAGTGATGAAAAGATTAAAGAAATTTCAGACCATTTCTTTCCAGCCACCACCGCAACCGAGGGCGGCGCGGGGAGCGCGGAACCGAGCATTACTATCGGCGGAAACACCTATACAGAAAAGGACGCAGTACGTCTAGGTTTCGACGAGATTCTCAAAAACAACCCGGAACTATATAAAGGCTGTAAGACCGCGTTAGAAGCGTTTGATAGATGGCTGGGTATGATAACGAAAAATGACACCGAGAAAAATAATCTCGCCTACAATTTCAAAGTCATATTATCCAATGACAACTATGCCGACGAGGCGAACCTTCTGCTGAATTATCTCGACAAAGACCAATCCGCCGAACTTATATCATGGCTCGCATCTAATACACATGCGTTAGACGAGATAGGTAAAATCGTCAACAAAGACTTTCTCCAATTCATCTTCGACGGCGTAAAAAACAACAGCCCCACCCTCAACAACCCAGAGTTACGCGCTAGACTTTTGACTGTACTTGATGCCATGCATGAGGTTACGCCAGACCTGAACATCGATAAAGCACGAATTTTAGTGAACCGTTTCGATTCATCCAGGTCAAGAAATGCACAGACGGATTTGGCTTTGGGCAACACGCTCCGCTCCCTAACCGACCCGAGCATGTCCGAGGCTGAAGCGAAAAAAAACTATAAAGATGCCGAAGAATTTCTTGGCATAGATGATGAAGTTATGTCCGCAATAGAATCCGATACCCAGACGAGGATAGATAACATGTCTCCCGAGGAACTAGAAGCCAACGAGGAACAAATAAAAAAACAACAGAGCATCTCAAAACGTGATGCCAAAATTTTTAATGATTTGGGATGGAATAAGTCTGCCGAAGCTTCAGGTAAGCTACTGGAAGCCTGCGACAGAGCCATAGAAAGCATCGCTGCCTATCGTACTGACCGCCTCAACGCCGAACGCGCCGCCGCAGGCCTCGCCCCAGACACCCCATATCTAGCGTACGCGCAACGCCCCGGAACACTAGAGGGGGGGGGGCAATCCCCGAATACAAATACGCGCACCGCCGGGCGGCCTGACGAGAGGAGCGAGCGGGAGAGGCTCGACGCGGAGCTGGCCGACGCGAAAGCGGCGGAGGAGAAGTCGGAGGAGAGACACGAGGCGGCCAAGAAAGAATTCAACAAGCACATAGAGTCCGTGACGGAGAGCAGGCGCGCGGAGATAGCGGAACTGGAGCGCAGGCTGGAGAGCGGACAGGCCGCGGCGGATGCGGCGGAAGCGGGGCTGACCGCGGCGGCGGAGGCGATAGCCGAGCCGGGAGAGCGGGCGGCATTCCTCAAGAACACGGCGGACATCATCAACCTCCTGCGTACAGACGCGAACGAGGCGCGGGACGAACTGACCAGGACAATCAAGGGCATCAGCAGGGAAATCGAGCTGAACGCGCCGCCGGAGACCCGGGCGACGGACGCGCCGCAGGCCGAGGCGGCGGGGCATCAAGAAAAGGCGACGGCCACCGCCGAGGCGCCGCGCCAAGCGCGGACACGGACGGCGGACGCGCCACAGGCCCAAGCGGCGGGGTATCAGGAAAAAGCGGCGACCACCGCGCCACAACCACAAGCGATTGAGCATCAGGAAAAGGCAACGACCGCCGCGCCACAACCGCAGGCGGCCGGGCATCAGGAAAAGGCGACGACCGTGGAAACACCGGAAGCACCGCCGCAACTGACCGCCGAGGAACAGGGCGCGGTCATCGCGGCCGCCTCAATAGGCACGGCGTACTCGTCCGCACTGGATAGGGTCATCGCCAACGGCTTCATACCGTCCATCTCCCGCTACGTGGACGTGGCCATACAGACGCTCAAGACGCTCTCCCGCATTATCGAGGATGATGAGCGCGCCGGGCGCGCCACCGAACAGCACATAATACAGCTGCACGCGGAATTCACCGAGGCCGTCATGAGCCTGCCGGAGAAGCTGACGCGCGGCGAGATGGAACTCTGGGAGTACCTGACGCTGACGGCACAGCTGGAGACCATGCCGCCACCGCCATCACCGAAGGACGACCCGGATGGCCTGAGAACATACACGCAGGACAAGCAACACCTCAGCGAACAAGCCGCCGCGTCCAAGGAGAGGCTGGCAACATACAAGACGGACATCATGCGGACGTTCTGGGAGGGGCTGACGGCCGGACTGGAGCCGGAACTACAGGGGAACCTGACGGACAGGCTCGCCGAAGTGGAAGCCAAGAACGGGGAGAAAATCAAGCGGCAAATAGCCGGCATTACGAACATCGCCCAGTTGGCTAAGATGCTCAAGGCGCCGACGGGCAGCCTGCCACCCGGGGCGCGGCAGGAGATGCTCAAGCAACTGAGCAAGCTACTGGAAGGCATGGGCAACAACGTGAAGCCGTCCGACAAGGGCGCACTGGAAGAAATCAAGAACAACCCGAGCATACCGCAGGCCCTACGCGACAAGGCCGCCGCCCTGCTCGAGCAGTTGGACGAGCGAGCCGCCTGACCGCAGGGGATGACCGCATGGCAACGACACCATCCGCCCAACATGCCCAGATTGACAACACGCTCCGCGACTTCCGCAACGGTCTGCCCGGCGCGGCGGAGACCCTGACCGCGCTGGTCGCCGCGGACGGGCGTTACATCGCCGGGCGGCTGGTCTCCGGGCTGCTGCAGGCCATCTATTACCAGCAGAACCCCCTGGTTCACCGCGACATAATGCGCCTCGCCAAGCTGGACGCGGACGAGGACAGGCGCTTCCTGCTCTTCGAGGAGGCCTGCGTCTTCCCGACCGTCCTGCGCGAGGCCCTGGGCAGGACCGCCGCGCTGCCCGCGGACACGCGGCAGACCCTCGCCGCCGCGGCAGACGGCGCGCTCGCCGCCCTGTCCCGCGAGGAGCTGGGCAATGTCTGGCTCTCCGCCGACACCCCGGACTGGCTCGGCGCACGGGCGGAATCCTTCTACAAGAACTTCCCCATCGGCTCCTCCCGCCGCCATGGCAGGCACGGCCAAGGGTTGTTTTGAGCCGCCCGCCGCGGGACTGTCCCTAGAATATTAAAAGTTGGAATCTTAATTTATCCCAAAAGTAATCACTATCGGAAAATCGCCAATGGCCAAGTCATACCTGAAACTGGTCTTCTTCCCCGCGTGGTCTTTCAGCGCGTTGTTCAGCATTTTTTCTATACCTTCTGTTTTCACAAAAATCCCCCCATCGTTTATCACTTGCTAAGTCATGCAGACTTTATGCCAACTTTTTCTGGCTATTTTGCCGAAAACTGTATAAAATTGAGCCGAAAATGCAGGTCTTAATGGTCAGAATTGGTCTATTTTTACTCTCGGCGATAATTTTCGCCCTGGGGTTGCACAAGGAAATCCAAAAAAATCTTTCGCTGGTTTACTCTATCGAGGTAACCGCCCGGCAGACCAAGCGGTACATTCAAAAAATGCTGACTTATATTTTAGAAGTCCTGACCCTCAAATATCTGCCGCCCCAATTTTTCCGGCGCATCGCTTCCGAACAAAAACTTGCCCCCCTCAACGAGGCCTTGAGCCTAGGGCGCGGCGTGATTTTGCTGGTCATGCATGCTGGCAATTGGGAACTTTTCGGCTGCGCTTTAGGCCGCTGCGGTTACCGCGTGGCCGCCGTGGTCAACAATCCCCGGAACAACCGTTTCATCGCCTACATCGACAAAAACCGTCTCCGTTGCGGGCTGGAGATTATCGACATTAATACGCAAAATATGTACCGCGCCTGCCTGCGGGCTTTCGCGCAGAATAAAATCGTGATGCTGGCCGCGGATACTGGCGCGACGGACAGCGACAAAAATATCCCCCTGCGCGTGCTGGGCAGAGAATTGCCTGTCGCGACGGGCTGGGCAACCATGGCCCTGCGCGCGCGGCCGCTAATCCTGCCGATTTTTAATTACTCGGAAAAAGGACGGCACGATTATGTTTTTGGTCAGCCGCTTGACCCGCAAGATTATGCGGACGAGAAAACCCTGCTCAACGCGGCCTTGGCTTTCTTCACGGAACAATTGCGCGCGCGGCCATTCGAGTGGCTTTTGCCGGCCTCCACCAGCGAGGTCAAGAAAACTTTCCGTCCTTGACATTTTTTAAGCACGCCAATCAACGTCGCTCAAGCGCCCAAACTCCTCGATGCTCAAAGTTTCGCCGCGACGGTTCAAGTCGATGCCCGTGGCCGCCGCCAGCCTAGCCAGCAGCGCGTCGGTGTAATGCGTATAGGGAGATTGTTTGAGCGTGTTGCGCAGGGTCTTGCGCCGCCCCCAGAAAGCCCCGCGCACAATATTGAAAAAACGTTTTTCCGAAAGCGGACGATACTGCGGCTCGGAACGAATGTCCAGACGGACGACCGCGCTGTCAACCTGCGGGCGCGGACGGAAAGCCGCGGACGGCACGAGGCAAACCAGTCGCACCTTAGCATAGTATTGCAAGAAAACGCTCAGCGAGCCGTAATCCCGCCCGCCGGGCGCGGCGCAAATCCTGTCCGCCACTTCCTTCTGCACCATCAGCGTTATGGCGGTGATTTGGGCGCGATAGTCCAGCAGTTTTTCGATAAGCGGCGTGGTAATGTAGTACGGGATATTGGCGATGACTTTTATTTTTGTTTTAAGCCCCGCAAAAATATTCTCCGCTTCTTTTAAAAAATCTCCCTCGACCAGTTGCACGTTGGGATAGCCGGGCAGATTCTGGGCAAGGTCGCGGTCAATCTCGACGGTGATGACCCGTCCCGCCCGCCGGGCCAGAGCCTCGGTCAAAACCCCCGTCCCCGCGCCGATTTCCAGTACCGTGTCCGCCGGGGCAATCTCCGCGGCAGTTATAATCTCCTGCAGTACTCCTCGGTCCATCAAGAAATTTTGACCGAAACGTTTTTTCGCTTTTGGCAGATTAGCCACGGTTCTTGACCATTTGCCGCGCCAGCCGAATGGCCGCCGCCAGCGAGCCAGTGCTGGCCTTGCCCTGCCCGGCGATGTCATAGGCGGTGCCGTGGTCCACCGAGGTGCGGATAATCGGCAGACCGACAGTTACATTGACCGCCCGCTCAAAAGCCAGTAGCTTGAGCGGAATCAAACCCTGGTCATGGTATTGGGCGATAACCAAATCATATTTCCGGCGCTGAGCCGGCGTGAACAAAGCGTCGGCGGGGAATGGCCCGGCAATCTTTACCCCGCGTTTTTGGTAATTTTTAATCACCGGAGTTATTATCGTTGTTTCTTCCCGGCCAAAGATGCCGTTCTCCCCGGCGTGGGGATTCAGGCCGCAGACGGCAACGCGCGGCTGGCGCAGACCCAGCAGGCGTATGGCCGCCAGCCCCAAGTCGATGGTGTCCGCCAGTTTTTGCCTGGTCAGCAACCTCGGCACCTGCCGGATACTCTGGTGAATTGTCGTCAGCATGACGCACAGCTCTGGCGCATAAAAAAACATGCCGTATTTTTTCGTTCCGGTCAGCTCTGCCAAGATTTCCGTATGACCGTCCTGCTTATACCCGGCGGCGCGCAGAGCCTGCTTATTCAGCGGCGCGGTAACCACCGCGTCGATTGCGCCGGACAGAGCGTCCCCCGCCGCGGCTTGCAAATATTGATAGGCCGCGCGGCCATTTTCCGCCGTAACCCGCCCGCGACCATGCTCGGTCAGCCTGCCAAAAGGGTCGATGATTTGATTTTTCAGGCCGGACAGGGCTAGCGGATTACCGTAAACCACGCAGTCCCGATAACCCTTGTTTTTGAGGAGTTTGACGATGATTTCCGCGCCCACGCCGTTGGGGTCGCCCATGGTAATGCCGATACGCATATAAACATTATAACGTATAAAAACCCAAATGGTGGGTATTCTCTTTCTGTTATGAGAAAAAACCACTTTACGCTTATTTGGCTGGGCGAACGGCGCCATGACCTGGAGATGCCGCGCTGGCTGCTGGGTTTGGCGGCGGGGGTTTTTGTCTTCATGACCTGTTTTTCCGCCTATGCTTGTTTCCAACTGGACACCTCGCCGCTGCAAAATTACAAACAAGTCGGCTCGGAAAATCAATTGCTCCACACCAAAACTTATTTGTTGTACCAGAAAAACCGCGACCTCGCCAAGAAAGACGCTGTTTTGGCACAGAAAATCAAATTGCTGGAAGCGATGATTAGCGCGGAAAACGCTGAGGTATTTCATCTCAACCCGGACTACCAAAACATCACGCTTGAGGAAAACACCATCGGTTGGCGCGTCATCCAGTACAAATTGAAAATCGGCGAGCGTCCCCTGTATGAATACACCGCCGACCGCCTGCACCCCAAAGACCATCAGGCTTTGCAGGCCCGGCTGGAGCAAATCCAGCAGAACATTGAAAAACTGATTCAGACCAAGCAGTTTGCGCCCAGCATCAAAATCGTCGAGACTGCCGACCAAGAATACATCGGTTTGGCCGGGGATTTGATTGTCCTAGCGGTAACCAAAAAAGACGCTCTGCACCTGCAGACCAACGGCCGTGCCATCGCCGAAAATCAGTGCAAAATCCTGCTAAAAGAATTGAAAATCGCCAAGGAAAATAAGATTCTGCAGGAAACCCCGCTGGTCGGCAGCGTCAAAATCGTCAAACCGAATGGCGGTCTGGAAAATATCCTCCAACAAATTGATTTTTGCCAGCAATTCAACCGCAATATTTTAAACAAGAATAACGAATTGATTGCCGTAACTTACGCCAAGGCCATGGATTTCAAAACCAATTACGCCCGCACCCCGTCGATTTACCCGACGCGCCGCATGGAAATTTCTTCGCCGTACGGCTACCGCATCCACCCGATTACCAACGCGGGGTCTATCCATTACGGGCTGGATATCGCCGTCGAACCCGGCAATAAAGTGCTGGCCACCGCGGACGGACGTGTTACTTACACGGGCTGGATTGGCGGGTACGGCATCGCGGTACAAATCCATCACGGCATGGGGTTAAGCACCTTGTACGGGCATTGCGACTCCATCTTGGTCCGCAAGGGAGATTATGTGCGCAAGAGCCAGGTCATCGCCTTGAGCGGCAATTCGGGCTTGAGCGCCGGGCCGCACCTGCACTACGAAATCCGCCGCTGGAATGTCGCTATCGACCCCGCGCCTTACCTCGACCGGGATATTTTCGCCGCCAGCAAGGACTGGGGCAAATAAGCTATAATCAATCATGCTCATCAACTTAACCAGCGTCGACTCCACCAACAAATATGCCCTCGCCAATCTCGCCGGGCTGAATGACCGTGATGTCGTCGTCGCCGAGACGCAAACCGCGGGACGCGGACGGCTCAACCGCCGCTGGGTTTCCCCGCCGGGCGAAAACATTTACTGCTCCATTGTCCTCAAGAATCAGCGTCCCAATCCCCTCCTGACCATCCTCGCCGCGCTGGCCGTCGCGCAGACAATCCGTCAGAGCCAAATCGACGCGCAAATCAAATGGCCAAATGACATCATGGTCAACGGCAAAAAAATCGGCGGGGTCCTCGCGGAAAGCAACAGCAAGGGTCTCGTCATCGGCCTTGGCGTTAACGTCAATATGTCCGCCGTGGCCGCGGCGCAAATCGACAAGCCAGCCACTTCGCTAAAAATCGAGACGGGACAGGCCGCCGCCAAAGAAAAAATCCTGCAGGAGATTTTAGAAAAATTTTTTGCCCTGTACGGGCAGGTACAGCAGGAAGGATTTGCCAAACTGCTGAAAATCTGGCAAAATGAGTTACAAATAATAAATAAGAAAGTTCGTGTACAGACCGCAGGCGGGGAAATCTACGGTACAGTAATCCAAATAGATAATGACGGGGCGTTGCTCGTAGAGACCGCTCAGGGTCAGGTAAGGGTATTGGCAGGAGACGTATATGTGGCATAGCGCGGCACAATTAACAATTATCGGCATGGGCGTGGTATTTTTTTTCTTGGCTTTCCTGGCCACAGCAGTTAGTCTGCTGGGCACCATCACCTTGCGCTTTTTTCCTGAGAAACCAGCCGTACCGCAGCAATCAGCAATCAATGATAATTTAATCGCGGCAATCATTGCGGCGGTGGCCAGTAAATATTAAGGAGCTTTATGGCTAAGAAAAAAATCGAAGTACTCTGCACAGCTTTTCGCGACGGGTTTCAGTCGGTCTTCGGCGCACGGGTCTTTATGAAAGACTACCTGCCGGCGATTGAGGCCGCCGTGGCCGCCGGGATTAAACGCTTTGAGTTTGGCGGCGGTGCGCTGTTCCAGAGCTCCTTTTTTTACGCCAACGAAAATGCTTTTGAAAATATGGCGCAATTCCGCAAGCTGGTCGGGCCGGACATTGATTTGCAGACGTTAGCCCGCGGCGTGAATGTTGTCGGCCTAGAGTCTCAGCCGCGCGACATCATCAGTCTGCACGCCAAACTTTTCAAAAAATACGGCGCCACGACGATTCGTAATTTTGACGCGCTCAATGACATCGACAACTTAGAATACAGCGGCAAGTGCCTCACGGACAATAAATTAAAGCACGAAATCGCCATCACGATGATGGATTTGCCGCCGGGCTGTGTGGGCGCGCACGACGTAAGTTTTTACGAAAAAACTCTGCGTGAGATACTGGATTCCGGCATCGCCTACACTGCGCTGTGTTTCAAGGACGCTTCCGGCACGAGCAATCCGCGCAAGGTGTACGAAACGCTCAAAATGGCCAAAAAACTGCTCGGCAAAAAAACGCCGCTGGTTTTTCACACGCACGAAACCGCCGGAATATCGGTGGCGGCTTATCTGGCCGCGCTGGACGCGGGGGCGGACAGCATCGACCTTTCGCTGGCCCCAGTGTCGGGCGGCACCTGTCAGCCGGATATTTTGACCATGCTGCACGCGCTCAAAGATTCGGAGTACGATTTGGGTTTTGATTTGGAAAAAATCCGCAAGGCCGAGGAAGTGCTGACCGAGTGTCTCAAAGATTACTTTGTGCCGCCGGAAGCCCTGGCCGTGTCGCCGATTATACCGCTGTCGCCGATGCCGGGCGGCGCCTTGACCGCCAATACCCAAATGCTCCGCGACAATGGCATTTTGGATAAATATCCAGAAATCATCAAGGCCATGAGCGAAGTGGTTCGCCGCGGCGGATTCGGCACGTCGGTTACGCCAGTCTCCCAATTTTATTTCCAGCAGGCTTTCAATAACGTGATGTTCGGTCCTTGGGAGAAATTTGCCGACGGTTACGGCAAAATGCTTCTGGGTTATTTTGGCAAAACGCCTGTCGCGCCGGACGATACGCTGGTCAAGCTGGCTGAGGAAAAAATGAAACTGCCCAAAACAACGGAGAAAGTGCTGGCTCTCAATGAAAAAGATGAGCAGAAGGGAATGGCCGCCGCCAAAAAAATGCTGGAAGCGGCGGGCTTGAAAACCAGCGAGGAAAATATTTTTATCGCCGCGACTTGCAAAGAAAAAGGCCTCGCCTTTCTCAAAGGCGAAGGCAAGCTGGGCGTACGCAAGATTGAAAAACCGCAGGACAAACACAAACCTGATAATTTTCTGGTTACGGTCAACGGCAAAAAATATCCAGTTATTTTTAAGGACGGCATCGCGACCGTGGACGGCAAAAAATATGAGATAAAAGTAGAGAACGGCATCGCGGACACCACGAAACACGTCGAGCCTGCCCCCGCCGGGACTTCGTTGGAAATACACGCGCCGTTTCCCGGCACGGTCTTAAAAATACCCCAAGAAACCGGCAAACCTGTCGCCAAAAACGAAGTATTGTTTGTTATCGAGGCGATGAAAATGGAGACCGAGGTGCGCACGCCGCGCGACGGCGTATTGCTGGCCATCAAAGTAAAACCCGGCGACGTGGTAACCAGCCAGCAGGTAATGGGCGTGGTCGGCTAAGGAGCATTTGTGGAAAGTCTTAATCTGGTCAATCTTTTTGCCAATGTGCTGCGGGATACGGGAATCCTCAATCTGACTTGGGCAAATGTCGTGATGATTCTAATCTGCTTCACGCTGATTTATTTGGCTATTGTCAGGGGCTTTGAGCCGTTGCTGCTCCTGCCCATCGGCTTCGGCGGACTGCTCTGCAATATACCGCTGGCCGGAATTTCGGACGAGGGCGGTTTCCTATATCATGTGTACAATTTCGGCATCAAATCGGGTGTCTTTCCCATTCTGATATTCATCGGCATCGGGGCGATGACGGATTTTGGCCCGTTGATTGCCAATCCGCGGCTGGCTCTGCTGGGCGGCGCGGCGCAGTTCGGCATCTTTTTTACGCTAATCGGCGCGGTGTTGCTGCCTGGCATGAATTTTACGCTGGAACAGGCCTCGTCCATCGGCATCATCGGCGGTGCGGACGGCCCGACCGCTATTTTTGTAACGACTAGGCTTGCCCCCGAACTGCTCGGCGCCATCGCCGTGGCGGCTTATTCTTATATGGCGCTGGTGCCGATTATTCAGCCGCCGATTATGCGCCTCTGCACCACGCCCGCGGAACGCAAAATAAAAATGACACAACTGCGCCCGGTCAGCAAGTTAGAAAAAATTATATTCCCCATCGCCACCCTGCTGCTCTGCGCTTTGTTCGTGCCGTCCGCCGCCCCGCTCATCGGGGCTTTTATGTTCGGCAATCTGCTCAACGAGTGCGGGCAGACCGACCGTCTGGCGGAAACAGCCAAAAACAACATGATAAATGTTGTAACTATCTTGCTGGGCCTGTCCGTCGGCTCCAAGCTGGCGGCGCAGGAATTTTTGACGATTCAAACGGTCGGCATCTTAATCCTCGGTCTGGTCGCTTTCTCTATAGGCACGGCCTCCGGCATATTGATGGCCAAGCTGATGAACCTCTTCGCCAAAAATAAAATCAATCCGCTCATCGGCTCGGCAGGGGTCTCCGCTGTGCCAATGGCCGCGCGGGTGTCCAATAAACTGGGGCTGGAAGCTGACCCGCAGAATTTCCTCATGATGCATGCCATGGGCCCGAATGTCTCCGGCGTAATCGGCTCAGCGATTGTGGCGGGCGTTTTGCTGGCGATGTTCGGCTGATAATTTATTGCCGAATCGCGTTGCGGTATTTCCAATAAAGTGCTATCATAAATTTTCTTACACATCGCGGGGTTCGCCGCCGCCCGGTTGGCGGCGGTATGCGACCTCGCCGCTTGTGGCGGCGGGTCTTGAGTAGTCTGGTTCCCAGACCGCTACGGTATGATAGGCTTGTTAAGTTTGATATAGTGTATATTATTTGGTATTCTTTCTTATCGCGGGGTAGAGCAGTCTGGTAGCTCGTCGGGCTCATAACCCGAAGGTCACAGGTTCAAATCCTGTCCCCGCAACCAAGCAAAAATGCTTGTGGTTATGCGAAATTTTATGAAACTTCCGTTTTTTCCGGCGATGTTTCCTATCACAAAATAAACCAAGGTACAGATAAAAGTACAGATAGACTACTTTTCATGCGCCTTGATAAGGATAGGAGCAATGACTGAAAGGCCGTTTAGTATTTTTAGCAGAAAAGGCAAGTCGTATTTTTATGTGCAGTTTAAGAATGAAAAAACAGGCCGCTATTTTCCACGGCAATATAGCACCCGCCAGACTAGCGAAGCCGAGGCGGTAAAAATAGCATGGGAATGGTATACCAATGGCATACCGCAAAAAGACAGTGTACTGACTATTGCTCAATCCGAAGTTATCAGCACAATCAAGACAGCCACGCTGGGCAAGTCCGATGTGAAACGGATTATCGAAACCCTGCAATCACAAGGCTATATTAAATCCGCAATCCTGCCTAACACCAAAGCCGATAGGGATTTTGTAGATTATCTTTTAGAGTTTTGGGATTTTGACCGCTCCCCGTATGTGCGAGAAAAATTACGCCGCAATCATGGGATACACCTATGTTATTGCCAAGACAATTTAGCAATAATTAAAAAACGCTGGCTACCGATTTTTAAGGGACGATTGCTAGGCGATATTGCACGGCAAGACATAGAAAATTTTGTGTCTATGCTGGACACAGACAGCCGAGCCGCCAAAACCAAAAACAAGGACATTATTGCCGGTGTTTTACCCTTGCGCTGGGCGTATAACAAAGGTTTAATCTCCTCGGATATTACGCAAAACATTATTTTCTTTTCCGGCAAAAGCAAAGAGCGGGCAATACTTACGCCGGAGCAAGCACAAGCCATTTTTTCTATTGACTGGCAGGACGGCAGAGCCAAACTAGCAAACTTATTATCAGCCGTTACAGGTTTACGGAGCGGTGAAGTGCTGGGCTTGCGCTGGCAGGACTTGGGCGAAAATTGCTTGTATGTCCGGCACAGTTGGAATTATTTAGAGGGTTTGAAATCCACTAAAAATGGTGAAGCACGGACAGTGCAAATGCCATTTCCGCAAATCATGGACGCTCTAAAGAATCTGGCGGAAAGTACCTCGCACGGGCAAGGCCTGAGCGGTTTTGTGTTTTACTCCGACACTAGGCCAGACCAGCCGTTTGACGAAAAGATTTTAATCAAGAAATTAAGAGTCGCCTTGCGGACTATCGGCATGAGCGAGGCGGACAGCAAAAAATATACATTCCACGGCTGGCGGCATTTTTATACTTCTTACATGAAAGATAAAATCAATAACAAGCTATTACAGAGCCAGACCGGACATAAAACATTGGCGATGTTAGAGCATTACTCTAATCATGCCACTAGCGGCGACAAAGAACGTATACAGCAGGCGCAAATATCGGCATTTGCTGGATTATTGCCGGAGCGAATAAGCACGGACAAAACGGAGCGAGAACGCAATGCTCACGGGCAATATACGGCATGGCAGGTAGCGGCGTAAATCTCTGCGTATAAACCATTGCTTTTATTTTCCACCTCACAAAAACACTTAGTTCAGTCACAGTTTCTTAGCGCAAATCGGGTTTTGGGGTTGTATCATAGAGGTGTTTAGATAATATGGCTTTTATCAAAAAATTCAGAAACATTAACCTGCAAACTTTGGGCAATTTGATACAACGTTCGTAGCTTGGGAGAGCGCTTGCCCTGCTCTATGTAACCGATAGCCACACGGTCTAAACCAGAAACAGCCGCCAAACTTTCCTGTGTATATTTCTTTGCTTTGCGTATTTTCTGGATTTGCTTGCCTACTCCACAACGAAAAGTCTCAAAATTATACGAATTATTTTTTTTCATTGAGATTACAGTAGCGATTTATTGAATCTATCACCACTAACAGACTGTTAGCAAAGATTGAAATGTGTTATTATTCTTAATATGCTAACAGAGAGTTAGCATACACATTTTAGGAGATTATACTATGCAAAGAATTTTAATTAGCGTGGTATTAGTTTTAACAATTTTAACTCTAGTCGGTTGCGGTAAAGCAGCTAAAGAAACAACTAACGAAAACAATAATAGTAATAGTGGAACGAATATTATAAATCTAACAGATACAAGATTTAACGGGAATTTTCTACATGGGTTAACCGGTGAGGATAAGAAATTCTGGGAATATGAATTTAACGGGACAAATAAAGCAGTTTATTCATTTAATAACTACTATTATATTTGGGACATAAAATCTTATGACATGGAAATACAAATAGACAATGGAAAATTCAGGGAGAAACTATGGAATAACAGTTATTCAGACTGGTCTGAATGGAAAGACTATTTTTTTGACGATAACGGCAATTTAACTATTGGCACAATAAAATATTACAAATAATAGGGAGGTTTTATGAAAAAAATTTTAGTTTTAATGGTGTGCCTTTGTTTGTTTAGTGGTTGTGTTTTGCAAAATATAAATCCGTCTTATGGGATAATGAATTTTGGTGATGTTTCTGAGACAACAGCAGATACTCTCGAAGGGAAAGTGAAGGGTGAGACTTTTGTAATGATACCTATTGGGTTGAGTTTTAGTGATAATGACAAATTGGGACTTAAAATTGCAAAGGCAAGTATCGAAGGAAAAATAAAAGAGAGAATATTCATCGGGGAATATCATGGTGCTGCGTGGAAATTCATTGAAAGTATTAGATTAAAAATTGACGATAAAGTATATACACTTACTGACAACAATCCGGCAAGAACAGTTTGGAGCAGTACTTACGTTATTGAACGCTTGGTTTTTCCTATTACAGATGAAATGTATAACAATATTATTAAATCAAAATCCATAACGGCAGAATTATTAACTAGAGTAATTGTTGTTGAAGGAGAACAGTTAAATAAAATCAAAGAGTTTTTGAAATAAAAAACCAAAAAGGATTGTGCCATATGGCGGCTTAAACGAAATCAACGCTACCGATAATTCCCGCTAGTCTTAAAAAATTACATTTTATTACAGCGCAATCCGTATTACGATTTTCTAGAAATTTTGAGAAAAATGACCTTCGCAATAAAATATAAGTATGCCAAAGCATATTAAGAATTTGCGCTGTCCTGCGAAACAAACCTGAAAACAGGGCGAATAGTTTTTTAGAAATCTTTTAGAAAAAAAGAATGAAGGTGTAAAATTATTCAGTATGGTAAGACGTATTAAAGAACAGCATACCGCAAATCAGATAATCGCTGATACTGTCATAGAAAAGTTTGATGGACGATTAGCGGCAATAGAGAAACAACTGCTTCAGCCCAAGCCAGAGGATATGTATTTTATGCAGATGCTCAAAAGTGATGCCCCTTGTACTCATACAAAACTTTGCAAATGTTTGGAAATTGGGCTAGTAAATTTTGACCAAGTAGATAAGAAGTTTGATTTTTATATGGATATTATCAACTGCGCAAAATTTTTTAAGGAAACTGGCTATACTACATACAAACAGATTGCTAGATTTATTAAAATAGACGGGAAAAAAACAAAGCCAGCCTTGCTTAAAGATTATGCCAAAGACAAAAAACCAGCAACCAAAGAGTGGCTCAAAATAAAATCGAAAATATCATTAAATTAAGTCTCCATAAATAAAAATCTGCACGCTCCTCGGTATCAATCCTGTTTTACAGTGTGTAGATTTTACTTTTTTCATTTAGCCCCCCACTTAGCCCCCCAAAAAGACACCTAAAAGGGGGTCTTTTTTACAGTGGTTTTTCTCTAATATTTTCCTGTATCGCAAATTATTGCAGGTGTGTACAGCCTGGCGAAGTTTAGCGGTAACAAAATTAAGAGGAGTGAAAAGATGGAAAACAGAAAAGAGAAAACACCGGCGGTCTATTATGCGCCGGACAATGTAAGTGAGGTGCTGACCAGACGGCAGGCGGCGGGTTATCTAAAAATCTGCCTTAACAATATCGACCTATTGCCAATACCGAGAGTCCGCATAGGCCGGTCAGTGCGTTTCCGCAAGGCGGATATAGACACATGGCTGGAGCAGACAGCCGCAAAGGTGGTGCTGTCATGACCGAGGAGCAAAAAATCATTGAAACGCTTTTTGCTAATGCCGAAAAGATACGGCACGGCGACGTGTCGTTAATCTTAAAAATCCATGAGGGACACATCACGGGCGTAACTCACAGCGTCTATGAAGTGACCAAAGAGAGGAGCAATCATGATAAGACCAGATAGCATTTATAAATTTATACGAAACGGCAAGACCGCTTACATACTCAATGATTGCCGAGGAGAAAATATCTCGAATCTCCTCGGTGAATACAAACGTAATAAGTATGCCGGTCAGCAGTATCTTTATTTTGACAACCGCCTGACACAGAAACAGGGCGGCAGATATTTTGCGAAGTCTTTGTTTTCCACTAATCAAGCCTTATGTGCGGAGCATATGGCGAAATTTGGTTATCACGGAGCAGGCAAGCGCAAACCAAAGGCTAACATCACCGGCTTAAACTTTCTGCCAGAAAATCCATATAAATCGTTTGGAGATTTTAAGGATTATGCGGTTTTGGCGGAATTTTCCGAGGATATGGAACGGTTGACGTTGTATTTTTTCAGAGACCAGAAAAATACAGCAGAGACTTTGTTTCAAAAATGGCTGGCCGGTGAATTAGTTTTAGCACCGGATATTAAACCGATGCAGGTATAGTTTTGTAAGTATTTTTGCTCCTCGGTGGAGACCCCGCCGAGGGGCGGTTTTGAACTGAAAGTCTTTAACAAGTAAATCTATCCCCCAGATTCTGGGGGTAAAGAGATAAATCATGATAGACGAAGTGCATATATTTATACCTTTGCAATATGCCAAAGACTGGCGAAGCAAATGCATAGTAGATAAACAAATGGACGTGAACACGATGACCGGACATACTGGCAATCTGAAAATCTGGCAGGGAATAGTCGGAGTAATTATCCGTGGCAGTCTGGCCAAGTATCTGTACGGCGAAAACTGCACACGGCTGACACGGGAAACCTTAAAAGCGGCCGTCTTAAAACTGGAAACAGCCACGGGCATAGACCTTAACAATGGCATTGTTACCCGTCTGGCAGTAGGCGGCAGTTTTATAGTCAAAACCGCCCCGTGTAATTACTTAAGACTTTTCTGTGACATGCCGATATTCAAGAGAGACGCAACTAGCGGAATGTCTGGCATTGAGGATGTGTGTTATTTTACCAAGAGCGGGTCGTATCAGTTTGACGCTTACGATAAGGCCAGGGAGCGTAAAGACAAATTACCGGAGTTATACCAAGGTTGTAATGTTTTGCGCATGGAGTATCGGATTGTTAAAAGGGTTGGAATTAAGGCGAAGTTTAACCATGACCTGACACCGCATGACCTTTATGGCGAGGGTGTTTACAGGAAACTGGCGGTTTTGTTTGGAGAGTTTTACAGGACTATACCCAAGACCGGACGCAGGGTTTTTGTGAATATTACCAAGTCTATAACTCCGGCGAGTTGGGTTGAATTGATGGCGGAGCAATGGCGGCAAGCAAACCCGGAGCAATGCGAGGCTGTCTTGCAGGACGCAAAAGCCAGAGGCAAATTGACCGACAAGAATTTAGAACGTATACGGGCGGCAGACAGGCGGCGGAGCAAAGATTATTCTATCAGCGACAAAAACGCTTTGACCGAGGAGCTGGACGCATTAGTAAAAATGCTTGTGGAGAGTGGAGCTTAAACACAATAAAAAACGCCCTGTAGGCCAACGTCAAGCGTCTGGCAGGGCAAAAAGGAGCAGACATGCAAAAGAATAAAAACAAAAATCTGAAATCGTTTGGTGTGGACAAACCAGCTTTAAGCCATAGAGAAGCTGTAGAGAATGGCAAAAAAGGCGGCGTAGCTTCCGGGGAAGCAAGGCGTGAAACGGCAGAGCGTATAAGGCTGGGCGCATATCTGCATGGCTTGATTGATGATAAGCAAGCGGACATTAAAGACGCTGTCAATCAGATAATCAAGAACGGCGGGCGTGAGCTGATAGGACTTATGAGATTGATAATCGATTATGAGAAAGATTTACCGCCGGAGCCGATTAAGCCGCCGACAATAAACATCACGTTTGTCGGCAAGAAAAAATCATATCCTGACCCTGTTTTTCCTGAAAGCAAATAAATTTTACTGCCGACACAAACAGAGTGTTTTTATTTTCCCATTAGACAAATGAGGTTGGCCTACAACGCAAGATTTTCTTTGTAAGCGTCCCTCACAACTCCGTGTACTACAGTCAATTTTTTTCTGCCGCACAAACTTACAGATAAAGTTACAGATAATTCCGCACTTTTTAATGATTTTTCATAAATCAAAATCAATTAAAATAATTTTATCAATCTCTTGCAACCCGCATGAATACTGGCTATAATGGGTTTAGATAAATTGTGATAGGTAACAATTAGTTTTATAAAAGGGAACTCATAACCCGAAGGTCACAGGTTCAAATCCTGTCCCCGCAACCAACATTTTTTTAAGTAGTTACAGGAATTTTTATGCGTATACACTCATGATTATCATTTGCAGATTAACCGCTTTTTGCAGGTTTTCTACTCGGATATGTGCGTATATCTGTGTAGTTTGTACGGAGATATATCTCAGTTATTCGGAAATCCCGAACATCTGAACTTGCAATGCGTAAAATTCACACATTGCTTTTTCTTAAAATATTAGCAACTCCCCTATAGTAAAAATTAATTATATACCACGCAGTCGCCAGACCACCAATGTAATCTGACACGCCTTTTTGGCTAAAGACCTTATCTATAGAGGACTTATTTTTTAACTAAAAAACTCTTTTTTTAGATATCTTTTTACATTTAAATACCGTTCATTTACCATAAAAACAACATCGTGTTTCCAAAAATAAAGTATTCTTTTTAATAATAATTGTTTTAATTCATCATAATCTTTACACACTAAATTAGCTGTCCTATCAAATGCAAATAAATAACCATTTTTAAACAAATCCTTTGTCAAATTTTCTATTCGGTTTTCGTCATAAGTCAATTTTTTTAATTTATTAACATAATCGTTATATCTAACAATATGATATTTTTGAAAAAAATTAACAACAGCTACTACCTCTGGAAACTCTGCTTTCATTTCAGCAATTAGATTGCCATTTAAAAACTCTGTATATTGTGCAATAGCATATTCAAAATCTGCTCGGGATACTTTCACCCTATTATTATTTGCTGCTGATACAAATAAATCTTGTATAAAGAATAAGATATCACGAGGCCTTAAAATGATAATATTTTTTATTACATCAAAAGGAGACTTTTTATCAAATTTTTCAAACAATTCCATCCATAAATCATCTAATGTTGTATCTTCAGCTTTATTTAAAATATGTTTTAATTTAAGTTCTATAAGCTCTTTTAATTTTAACGGATAATTTTCCCAATCAATCTTATACAAGAGTGTTCTCAACTTGTCTGGTTCATTTGCTGTTTTCGAAATATAATTATAAATATCTTCTCTAAGAAATATATAACCATGAATTCCTATATTATTTTTCCTATCATTTGATAAATCATTTTTAATTGTAGAGTCTACCTCTAATAATGTTAATATCATATCACTTTGAACTAATAAATTATTTTGTGGGTTCCAAGATTTATCTAGGTTGTCAGCTAGAACATTGATTGTAATATATTTTTTGTCGTTAAAATACGCTTTTAAAAGATTTGTTAAAGGCGTTATGTATTTTTTATATAAATCCTCTAAAATATTTGGAGAATTCAATCCCGTGTGGGTATCCGTATTAATTTCTTTTATAACTCCATAAAAGTTTTGTTTTAGATAGTTCTGATATGACTTGCAGAATTCAAGTATTTCATTATCTCCAGCATTTATATTCGAACCATTATTCAAAAGTTTTGTATTTATTTTATTCTCTATAATTTGAATCAATTTTGAATAAATTACTGTTTTCCATACAGTATAAAAAAATGTCTTTTTAGAACTCTCAGATTTATATAATGTGGAAAAATCTATACTTTCCAGTAACTCTAATGATTCAGGCTTTAAACTAACATTATAATTTAAATTATTCTTTGACAAGTCATCTAATAATTTAAAATAAATAGCTGTTTTTCCCGAGCCTTTTCTTCCCACAAGTAATATTTTCGATTTATTTTCTTTGGCTTTTTCATAAGCATTTGTTGATACGAAATAATTTAATAAATCTTCTTTTTCATTTTCAGCAACACACTCCAACGCAATCTGCAATACTCCGAAGTTACTATTATCTTGAACTTGTTCCGGCATTTTGGTGTCAAGTTCTGATATGCAATTAGTACTTAACCATTGTCTAACTCTATTTATGCAATCCTCGGATGAAATATATGTTTCTAATATATCTGCATAGTCCAAAGGACTTCTATATTTAGCTGGTGCAATTAATAATACTTTTTTATCTAATCCCAAAGCAACGCCCGCCAAAAATGATTTTTTGGCATTTTCAACATTATGATTTTCGTAATTTTCCGGTACCATATGGAAAATAACACTTTTAGTGGTTTGTAAATTTGTAAAATAATAACTTAATGTTTTATATTCAACCTCATGAGGATCACTCAGTTTAATTTTAAAATTATCTGCATTTTGAGATTTAAGAAATTCATTAAGGTCTAATGAGGCCTGTGTCTCCGCTTCGCTATCAAGATAGAAAATATCATTTTCAACATCAAAGATTGGTTTTGGGATAATACTTTTTATATGGTCATGACTATATTCCTTGTTCTGCAATTTACCATGAATATCTTTAGCATTTTTAAATGGAGAATATCTCATATTCTTTAAGAGGAAATTAGAATAATTTATCTTAGCATTTTCAATGTTCTCGTTTAGAAAAATAAAGATATTTTTATTTTTCGCACAAGCATACCCAAGCTCAAATAAGACATTATGATTTAGACGTGTTAAATCGCAAGCGAAGCTACTTGCCGCTTTGATTTTTTCTAAAATTTCCTCACTTATAAAACCTCCGCTACTTGTTAAATTCTCCCAAGGGAAAGCTTCTATTGTATGTTGATAAGTATTGTAATCAAGGATAGCCTTCTTTATCGCCTCAACATTATCATCAGCACATCCAGTTTTCATACCTTGATATGCAAAAAATAGTATCTCTTTGTTTTTGGTTGATGTATTATTTTTCATAAATTGCCTTTAATAAACTTATCCATACTTAGTATCCACTTTTATTTGGTACATCTACGCTAACTTTTCTGGCAACATTATTAACCTCGCTTTATATTCTACATTATATATCTAGGATATTGTCATTTACAAGAAATTAGCTACAAAATCCCTAATTCCCTACACCCAACCCCCAAAATTTCAAGGCTCGAACACTTGCTGGGCAGAATAACAATATAGCTTCTAAAAATTCCGTGAAACAATTTGTTTCACGGATTGCTGGTGTCAACCGACTCTAAAAATATATCTGCCAGACCAGACACCGCCACAATGTAACTCCTGCCAAATATCGTCGGAAATAACCGATAATCTTGCTCCGCCACCGCACAAAAAGACAACAACACGAATACCTCTCCGCACTGCCTGCCAGACAGTACCGCTAGTACCTCTGCTCTCGCCGTACAGAAAAGCCACAATCCCAGCAGAGGCACATACAAGTCTCTTGTTGCGGAGCAACAGACCATCTATCACTATCTGCCGTGAGGAGCGCGGCTGTACCAAGCCCCAAGAAACCTGACCGCCGTGATATATATACTGCTGTATATATGGCTGGACGATACGTGAAAAACCGCTAACAGAACTCCAAGCGGAAAATATAGATGTTCTGTGATACGCGCCATAATCTATGACAGACTGCAGGGCGAATAAGTCCGCCCCAACCACTCCGCCGCTATGAATATGATAACCCTTTATCTAAAAGATACCGCACAACACCGGAAACCTGCTCTCGAAAATCCACAGGCAATTCTCTCGCCCTGACAATTCCAATACCTCTCTGCTTCATATCGGACACCTCGCTTAATGCGTGATGCCCGACCGGGAACATTTTACTGGATTATTTATTGAGTCTATACTTTCTTACTTTAGCATTCAAACCTTGCAGAACTCTAACGATAAACGCCTTATTAGTTTTATCTAATTTTTTGAAATTATATAACATGGCAAAATCAATGCTTTTTTTATCCGAAATAACTTTGTTCTCAAAACTCAAATCCTTGAACCAACTATCCAAGGAAATATCTAGCGTTTTTGAAATGTGCCAAAGAGTTGTGAGCCTAGGCAAACGGACACCACTGATTATATTGTGGACAACGGCATAATCTAGTGAAAGCGTGTCGGCAAATTTTTCAATCGTATAATTTTTGGCTTTTCTAATCTGTTGTAATTTACTAGAAATAAGCTTTTTTAATTCTTGTTCAAGTTCTTTTTCCATAATGCACTCCTTTCGTGCATTTTTAGTATTTTAGGTTTTTATGGAAAATTTATTTATTGCTGTTTGCTATATAGCAATATATTATAAATTGTGTTATAATTTATATATATAAATTCAGAAAGGAGTTTTTATGATTAACCAACTGGGAATAGACGAGTGTTTAGCTGGAATAGTTGTAAAGGAAGTTCGAAAATTGAACAACGGTGCAAAATTTAGGATGCGAGACCTGTTTCGTAAAGCTGATTGGAATAAAATTCATATCTCTTTAAGGCAACAGGCAGGTTTGCGACTTTATGAAACGTTTGTGAAAAATAAACTTATCCCAGCATATATCATGGAAACCATAAAAAAAGACAAAGATGATGCTACGATATATCAGAAAGTTCGAGACTTTTAAAGCTATTACATTAGAAAGGAACTTATTATGCCGGACACGACACCTGCGAAAATGCCAGACGCAGAGACTAATAGTTACTTATCATTGTTAATATGGTTAATAGGGTTTCTCTTTTTTATTTGGTCCCTTATATGTGTATTCACTGGAAGGAATATTACTGAACTTCCTTTTACAAATCCTGTTGGAAAATATTTGGGGGTGTGGGTTCCGGCTGATATCTACACTAATCCGCCTTCTCCTGCAAAACCTGCTGGAATAAGATTATTCATTGATAAGGATTCTATGGTGTTTTATATTAATGACAACCCATTTCAAAAATTCAATTATACCTATGATAGAGAAAGGTCATATCCAGGTTCGGCAAAGCTAGTAGGGAAATTATATACTTATAATCAAGACCATAAAATTGTTTATAACCTTACGCAAAACGAAGAAATGACACTAGCGCCACACTTTGATAGAGGTTATTTTGAAATGGATAGTTCAAATATAGGGCGTGTAAATTTTATGAAAAATGACACTAATTGTATTTTTGACCCGTGGAACAATTTGCTTCACGGACGGCTTTTAAACACTTATTTTATTGTTTAACCCTGCGTAGGTTCGAGTATGGTCTTGCAGGCTCAACCAAGCCAAAATGCTTGTGGTTATGCGAAATTTTTATGAAACTTCTGTCTTTTCCGGTAATGTTTCCTATCACAAAATAAGCCAAGGTACAGAAAAACTTAGAATATTGCTTAAAAAAAACATTTTAAATGGTTATCAAGTTGGGTATTAATGTTTGTATCTGTGTGTATAAGTCTATATCAATATCTCCAGCGTCAATATCAATAATAAGGCTAAACCGTGTTCGTGTATCATCTGCAGAAATTGTCTTTCTATGTTTCCACCAACCAGCAACACTATATATTGCAATGTTTTGCATGGTTGCTAATTGTGCACCTGTAATTTCTAGAACATCTTTGTGAATTGAGCCTTTAGTGCGGGAATTAGACTTCGCACCATAAAACCAGTTCAAATTATCTTGATGGATAAGTCGAACTTTGCTGTTTTCATTGTTTTCGTTTTCTTCAATATCAATGGCATTATTTATACGACGTTCAAAATCTTCTTTAGTTTCCGTAGGACGCTGTATGTCAAATCGCAAATTATGAGATTGATAGGCATATTTAGTAGAATAACCACGCTCACTAGGATTTGGCTTTATAAAATACGATAATGTTATTTTTAGTTTAATTAGTTTATCATGCAATTCGCCTTGTAATACATCTATTGGCCACGGTAAAGGGAATATTAAAATTTGAGATGTTTTTTCTTTTGTTGGAACATCGTTTTCATCTAGTTTAAATGCAAAAACCTGAAAATCTTTCTGTGCAATAAGTGTTAGTGCATTAGACGCACTGTATTTGGCTTTTTCTAAATCAGGAACACCATGACCAAAAATACGAGACAAATTCATAATGTCTTTTTTTGTATATGGATTTGGCCGTTTAGCAACCATAGATTCTGTCCATGTGGCGGAATGAACAATTAAACCACGAATCGTTTCTGGCCAAAAAGCAGGATATTCTGCCATGAGTTCACCAATGAATTGCCCAGCTAACCCAACAGAAGCACTTGTTCCATAGATATTTGTAAACAGTTTTGTTCTAAAATCCTTAGCACAAGAAACTAAATCAAAAGCATCATGAGTCATAACTTCCCCATTAGCCGCAACAATTTTATTACCACCTTCAAACAATACTTCTGGTTTTATAGGCCACTGGGATTCAAATAGGCAAGAAGTCCGTGAATGCGGTGAAATATCTCCAGCATTTGCATATGGAATTACCCCTTGAATACCACCCAAATTTGCATCACATAGTTGCGTATAAGAACCAACTGACAATATATTCCATGCTTGCGCTGGACTTTCTATGCATGAATTTCTTTGCTCTTGCTCATAGTTGTTTGACTTGATAATTCCATTCACATTACCAACAGACGCAGCAAATAATTTTTGTCGTTCAAACGTTATCCTGTCCATACAAGCCGACCAGCTTGATGGTTTGCCTTTGTGCTTGTCTCCGAAAGTTTCACTGACTGGCATAATGTAAGCACTATTTGTATTGTCATTCGTTATTTGGACTGCACTTTCGGTTATTCTTCCATATAGTTCAGGAAAATCCAGAATTCCATCTAATACTTGGACACCCTCAATTTTATGACGCAAAACAATAGTCTCGTATTGTCGAGCGACTGCTATGTTACCAAATAATGCAAGCCCCCCAATTTCTGTCGCATGTTCGTCTTGATTATCTAGGCTAAAACGATAATCTGCTTGCTGATTTCTAATCAATGCATTACTCAATAATGGGTGTCGTACAATATAATTTCCATCCAACACAACAATACGCGTATTATTATTATGAGGATAAGTTGTTTTTTTCAACAAAGAATCCATTAAACTTTCTTGTTCTGCATACGTCGAATTGACTATAGCTGTTTTCGCCTTTTTGGCAATACGGATTTCAGCAATCACATTACATTTTTGCACAAACGCAGACAATTTTTCTTTTGTTGCTTCACATAAAAAAATCGTCCTATCATAAAATGATATCGGTTTTCGATTTACAGACAAACCTTCATGAATAGCAGTTTTTATAAATAAATCTCGCACCGATAATTTAGTTTTATTCGTAAGCCAAACTTCCCACCAATGAGGGTTATTATCCATTGGAAGCAAGGAAATATCATCAGTAAAAAAACTATCTATACTCACTCTCTCAATTCGTTCTATGCTGGCTATATACGGTAGAGGATTTTGAACTTCTTTCCCGTTACGAGGTTTAGGATTCACATAATTTTGCAATGCAGAAGAAAGCTTATCAAATGTTATCGTAGAATCAACGCGAACATTAGCAGATATAACACCATCAACTTTTTTGATTGAAAGCAATTCCATTTTATATGCACTCTTATCAAGTTCTTCAAATAAAAAATCCATATTAGCTTGACCACTGAACTTTATAGCAAAAACGCTATCGTTATCATGTGTATTTCTTATCTCCTCAAGTTGGTGTCGTAGCTTCTGTGCATGTGTTTTGCGATTTAATCTATGAGGGATATTAAGTCGACTGCCACCACCTTGTTTCAATGAAAACTGTGTAGCATTTATATGTCCCATTGACAGTTCTAAATGCCTTAATTTATTCGCTGACATTTAGATTATCCTCTATGTGTTTCAATTTCTCTTACAAAATCGAGCAGGAGTTTGGTATTTACAGGCATATCATCCAAAACATTGTTTTTTATCGCATTATCACAAACCTTGGCAATTTCTGCATAACTTATATTTTTAACTTCATTTTCAATTTCCACCCAGTCAATATTTTTACTATACTCTGATGTTAAATACATTTTGAATGTTTCTTGTATCAAATTTTTGTCTGGATTTTCATATCGAAGAATATCATCAAATCTACGAAACAATGCTTTGTCTAACAAGTTAGCATGATTGGTTGCAGCTAAAATCAAGCTATCCGAACGAGAATTTTCTATAAACTGTAAAAATGCATTCAGTATCCGGCGAATTTCCCCAACATCATTAGTAAGGTCTCGTTTACTGCCAATTGCATCAAATTCATCAAACAAATACAAACCACGAATCTTTTTGATATGGTCAAAGATAAGACGCAGTTTAGCAGCGGCCTCACCCATGTATTTTGTGATAAGCCCGTCAAGTTGAATTATAAATAATGGAAAATTAAGTTGTCCCGCCAACGCAGAAGCGGTCATGGTTTTTCCAGTTCCCGGCGCACCAATCATCAAGATTTTACTGCGCGGTAATAATCCATGCTCACGAAGCTTTTGTTGTTGACTTTGCTCTTCAACAATGCGCTTTAATTTTTTCGATAATTCAGGCGGTAGAATAAGATGATTCAATTTGATATTACTGTATTTTGCCTCAAATAACCCCGACAACTCACCACGAGGCTCAATTATGGGAATCGTAGTAAGAGCAGAAACTTTGTTATCTATCCGATTGGAAAACTTTTGAATAATATCGCTAAGTTCTTTTGCAAAAACAGCATTTCCCTTATTGGCTTCGTGTGCAGCAATCTGGGTGGCGATAGACTTGAATCGCGAATCGTCTCCATTTTTATAACTCTCAAACAAAGCCTTAACTTGTGCTGCGGTCGCCATAGTATTAATCCCTCTTAAAAAATTTTACCGTCATTCGTAACTTAAAATCAATGAACAAACATAGGTAAATATGCTAAAATAACCACAAGAATGTGGTTATTTTAGCATATTTACCTATTCTGTATCTTGTTTTTATTCGGGATTAAAGAATAAACTTCTTCCCTAAGCAAAATAGATTCGAGAGTAAATACGTCAAGCATTATTCGGCGACATAAATAAGCTTATCAAGTATTACTGCCAAGCATAGGAACATCATCATGAAAAAACAATTCAAAATCCTTTCTTTACACCTGTCCGTAAACTGGTAAAATAACCCAAAACCTGCAAGGAGTCATCCATGGAATATAAAGTGAAAATGTACGTGTCCTACAAAGACGGCATCCTCGACCCCGTTGGCAAAACTACGGCGGATGCGCTGTCCGCGCTGGGTTACGCCAATGTCGGCGAGATGGCGGTCGGCAAGTACATTACTTTTACTATCGACGCGGCGGACGCAGACAAGGCCGGCACGCAAATCAAAGAAATGGCGGACAAACTGCTGACCAATCCCGTGATTGAAAAATACCATTTTGAACTGGGGCAATAGATGACCTTAAAAATCAGCATCTCTGGGGTACGCGGCATTTACGGCGACACGCTCACGGACGATATAGTCAAAAAATTCGGCATCGCCTACTCGCGCTTCGTCAACGGCGGGACGGTGCTGGTCGGGTCGGACACACGCCGCTCCGGGGCAAAAGTTAAGGAAGCGTTGTTTCGCGGCCTGCGTTTTGACGGGCGGGCCAAGATTATCGATATCGGGTTCTTGCCCACCCCGACCGTGCAGGTCATTACCCGGACAATGAATGTGGACGGCGCGGTTATTGTAACCGCCTCGCACAACCCCAGCCCCTGGAACGGCCTCAAATTCGTGCGCCCGGACGGGATATTTTTACCGACAGACGAGGCGCAAAAACTCCTCGACCTGTATAACCAAGTGTCGGCGGGCGACTTGGCGCGGACAGCCGAGGGTCGCCTCGCGGTAGAGACCGATCTCGACGCTGGTGATATTCATTTGGCCAAAATCCAAAAAGTAATCAACGTCGATTTAATCCGTCAAGCTGGCCTGAAAGTCGTCGTCGACACTTGCTGTGGCGCGGGGGCGATTATTACCCGGAAACTGCTGGAAATCTTGGGCGTGCAATACCAGCAAATCAATTCCCAGCCCGACATTGAGCAATGCAATCGCGGGCTGGAGCCGACGGCGGAAAATATCGCCCAGAGTCTGGGGGCAAAGGTCAAGGAATTTCAGGCGGACATCGGCTTCGCGCAGGACCCCGACGCGGACAGGCTGGCAATTGTCGATGAGACCGGGCAGGCCATCGGCGAGGACTACACCCTGTGCCTCGCCGCGGAATATCTGCTACGGCTGCGGCAACAAGGGCGGCTGCCCGGACAAAACAAAATCTGCACCAACCTCTCCACGACGCGGATTATCGACGACATCGCCCAAAAATACGGCGCGGAAGTCGTGCGGACAAAAATCGGCGAGGTCAATGTCTCGCTGGCCATGCAGAAAACCAAGGCGGTCGGCGGCGGCGAGGGCAACGGCGGGATTATCCTGCCGTCCATCGGCTATGGGCGCGACTCGCTGGGCGGCATCGCCCTGCTCCTACAGTATCTCGCCGAGTCCGGCCAAAGCGTGTCCGAACTGGTCAAAGGCAACCCCCGTTACGTGATGCACAAAACCAAAATAGACTGCGTTTCCGCGCCACAAGCCGCGGACATTTTAGAAAAAATAAAAAGCCGCTACGCCGCCGAAAAACTGGACACCCAAGACGGCGTGAAAGTGATTTTTGCCGACGGTAATTGGCTCCATGTGCGCCAGTCCAACACCGAGCCGATTATCCGCATCATCGCCGAGGCGGAGACCTTGGCCAAAGCCCGCGAACTTAGCGAGCAAGTCAAAACCGCTTAGTCAAGCCGACTGAGGACGTGACTGGACATTTTGGGGGGAGACGGTTAAAATAATTGCCAAGAAAGTAATCGGTGAAATATCCAAAAAGCTTAAGGAAATTGATAAAGAAATTGAAGCGAAAGGCAACCGTTAATTATTTATGCGGTTGGAGGGATAGGTTTATTTGATGAAAATTGATAACAAAAACATTCTCGCGTTAATCGCTTCGGCACTGGCTTATGACAGTAAAGTAAACGGCGGTATATGGGTAAGGAGGTGAGCTTGTGAAAAAGATGATATTGATTTTAGCCGCATTGTGTCTAATGTGGTCTGCTGTTTTTGCCGATGTTTATGTGCGTGGCTATTGCAGAAAGAATGGCACCTATGTGCAGAGCCATCACCAGGGTAATCCTGACGGCAGAAAAGAAAACCATTACAGTCATCATGGGTATTAGTATTTATAAGGTTTATATTGCAATTAGGTCAACTTGTTTCGGTTACGACTACACCACCGGCGGCGTGGCGAGCAACGCCAAAGGTGTCGCGGCGGTCAAGACGCTGGATACGTCAAGCCCCTTTCCTTGACGGAAGTTATAATTGACGGTATGGTAACTGGCGTATGGTTCCCTACCAAACGGCATTCACAGCTCTCGGCGGACTGGCCATGTTTCTCTATGGAATGTCTGCTCTCTCGACGGGTTTGCAGAAAATCGCCGGAAAAAAACTCAAAGAAATACTCGCCGCCCTAACCAAAAACCGTCTCATCGGCGTGGCCGTCGGCGCAGGCATCACGGGCATCATGCAGAGCAGCTCTGCGGTAACGGTCATGGCGGTAGGCTTTGTCAACGCCGGGTTGCTGAGTTTGAAGCGCGGCGTGAGCATCATTCTCGGCGCCAATATCGGCACGACTATCACGGCACAGCTTATCGCGTTCAATATTACTAAATACGCCCTGCTCTTTGTCGGGGTCGGCGGCCTGCTCAATCTTTTTGCCCGCAAGAAAAATTGGCAATGGATTGGCTTTTCGATTTTCGGCTTCGGGCTTTTGTTCTCAGGCTTGAATATCATGACGGACGCTTTTACTTTTCTCAAAAGCGACCCAGCTTTCCACAGCTTGTTTGTCTTCTTCAGCGGCAATCCTTTGCTGGCGGTCCTGGGCGGCTGTCTATTGACCTTCATTCTGCAGAGCAGCAGCGCGACCATCGGCATTACCCAGGCTCTGGCGCTGGTTGGCGCGATAGATTTTTCCACCGCTGTTCCGCTGGTCTTCGGCGAAAATATCGGCACGACCATCACGGCACAGCTGGCCTCGCTGGGAGCCTCGCGCAATGCCAAGCGTCTGGCCTGGTCGCACACGATGTTCAATGTACTGGGAACAATTATTTTTATGACTTCTTTTTTGGTGCGTTACGAGGGTGTCCCTATTTACATCTGGTTCATCGACGTGATAACCCCCGGGGCGGTTTTTAGCGGCGAGAACATTTCCCGGCATATTGCCAACGCGCACTCGCTTTTTAATATTATCAACGTGCTTATTTTTTTGCCGCTACTCAATCTGCTGGTCAAAATAGTAACTTGGCTCGTGCCGGGCAAGGACGAAGAAATCATCGGCTCCGAGCCGAAATTTATCGACAAGCGTTTTGCCAATATCCCCTCTATCGCGCTGGCTCAAGCCGAAAAAGAAATTTTGCACATGATGAGCATTGCCCGCAGTATGGTGCCGCTCTCCTTACAGGGACTTTTCGACCCCAACAAGCATGATGTCGCGCGAGTGCAGAATATGGAAAAAGTTACGGACGATTTGCAGTCCGAAGTGATTGAGTTTCTGGTCTCGCTGGAAAGTTCCGGGCTGTCGCACAATGAGGCGGTGCATCATAACTGCCTTCTGCATCTGGTCAATGACGTGGAAAAAATCGCCGACTATGCGCTCAATATTGTCTATCTGGTCGACAACTCCCTGTCCAATAACGTGAAATATTCCACGTCGGCACTGGACGAAATCCGCATCATGACCAGCGATGTGGATATGGAGTGCGACCTGAGCGTCAAAGCTTTTGCCGGCAACAACATGCACTTGGCGGACGATGCTTTCCAAGTCGAGGGGCGCATTGACCAAGAAAAAGACGATTTTCGCAAGAATCATCTGGAACGCTTAAAATCTAAAGAATGTAACCTTAACGCCGCGGCGATTTTCAACGACATCGTGAATAATCTGGAACGCATCAGCGACCACGCGGTCAAATTCGCTAAGTGGCGTGAGAATCCGTATTTGTATCAATAGCTAACAAATCCCTCTTAATAACTCTGCCACAGTCATCTCCAAGCCGGAGGCAATCTTACGCAATTGATTTAACTTAGGGTTTGTATTGACATCATTCTCGATATTGCTCAAAGCCGCTTTTAAAATATCATTTTCAAAACAAAAAATATTCAAGGATTTTCCCGTAGCCTGCCGTAGCCTGCGTACTTTACGACC
>BGZO01000016.1 GCA_003864475.1 Candidatus Termititenax persephonae
GAACTTCCACATCTTCGGTTGACGCAATGCCGCTGATCTCGGCGTGTTGTCCGCGCACAATATTTGTAAGATTAAATCTTTTATTTTTAATGTTCAGTAAATCAATCAGCGTCATTTCAATAGCAAACGCTGTTTGTTCGTCCAGACCGTGCGCCAGAATATAAGATTTTACTTTTCCGCCTTTGCCGATAATTGATTGTATCGTCTTATTCTTTTCTGAAATATCCGCGCTGTCTTCGCCCGTGCTTTTATCTTGATTGGCTAATTGACCGAGTTCATGCTGAAAAACTCTATTACCCTTGCCCTTGCCGATGTAAAAAATACAGTTCTGTCCGTCCTCTAGCGCATATACATAATATTTCAGTTCCTCTACGGTCTTGTTGTCAAACATAAAACATCTCCTTTAAAATTAAAGTAATAAGAAGTATACGCGAAATAAAAACTAATGTCCACAATCAAGGACGATGCGGGTCAATATAAGTTAAAAATGCAAGATTTTAAGAGTTTCTGCCGATACTATTGTGTAGGTGCTGGCTATGTGCTAGTATTTATATGAGCGGTAAGCCGACTTGTATATCCGTTCCGAGCAAACTCTTAGAGCGCGCGACGACAGAATGGGATAAATATACAAGCGCACGCTCACTTTTTTTATCCGGCGTACTTTCCATCAAAAGCAATCTTTTTCTTGAATATATTCAGCCAATCTGTTCTGTTGTGTTCATATTTTTGAAAAATTCCCCAACAGAATATATCAGCAACTTGTATACATTGTAATTCCTTTGAGTTTCCGTGATTGATATTAAACGGAGTGTTAGGGTTTATTCGAGATTGTAAATGTTGTCGTATATAATAATCAAACCTAGCTATCTCTGTTTTTGCTTTACTCTTGTCAATCACAAATTCAATTCCTGCCTTATCTGCTTTTTCTAAAGGTATTTTATCCAATACGAGTTTAGCAACATAGTTATAGAACCGTGATTTGTCTTCGCTAATATGGCGCATGACTTTTTGTTTGTCTATTGTAATAGCATAGATACTAAAATCAATTTTTTGCAAAAATTTATATAAATATTTTTTTGTATCAAGTGTTGTATTCGTGCCTTTGATTTCCTCAAATATAAATTTGCGTTTTTTAAAATTCATTTTTCTGGCAAGGGTCTTTCTGACGGCATGATTAAAAGAGCGATTGTTGGCAACTCCCTCAAAGCAAAGTATTGTTATTGTAAAATATTTAGAAGTAGTTTTGTGCTTAAAATCAAACCCCAAGTCGCCTGATTCGTCTAAATAGAGATACCACATTGAAATATTTTACTAGGGACACCTAGTACACGACAACCAGTGCTTACTGCCCCAACAAAATCCCACCAAAATCCCACACCCTAACTAAATCGAATGCCAACTTGTGGTGCGCGTGGAGAGATTTGAACTCCCAAGGATTGCTCCGCCAGATCCTAAGTCTGGTGCGTCTGCCAATTCCGCCACACGCGCAAAATTGTTGTGTATTTTAACATAAAAAATATTTCCGGTTTCGTATAAAACTCTATATTTCAGCATTAAACAAAGCCTAGTATAATAACACCTTATGAATAATGAACCCGAAAAATATTATGCCCTATCTCCAAAAAATGATTTATTTTCGGAAGACATATGTAGTTATTCCAAGGCGTTGTCTTGGGCTTTAGACAACAAAGTTGTTCATAATATTGCTATAACTGGGGCTTATGGTAGCGGGAAAAGCAGTTTCATTGAAACATTTATACAAAAACACAAGCCCGAAAAGAAATTCAGCTTTTTAAAGATATCTTTAGCTACATTTAAAGACCCCAACTTGCAACACCTAGATACTACAGATTCAGCAAATCATCCAACAGAGAAAGCAAAAATAGAAAACCCACAGAAACTACAACGCCTAATTGAACTGAGCATACTTCAACAACTACTTTATCGTGAAAAAGACAAAACTCTGTCAGAATCACGAATAAGAAAAATACATCGTTTGCCAAATTTGCTAGTATTGGCAACTGCATTTTTTTTGTTCTTATTTATATTGATGATGACCAATATAGTGAGCATATATCTTTTACAAACAGACAAAACGATAAGCTTCTGGACAAAAATATTATCAACAGGGTTTTCTTTGCCTTATCATTCATCCTTGCTTTTTTGTGCCATAGGTTGTATTTATGTGTTATCTATAGGGATAAGATTCTTGAATAATATAAAATTAAAACTAAGTTTCCAAAATACAGAAATAGAAATAGATAAAGATATTAGTAAATCAATTTTTAATCATCATCTAGATGAAATTATTTATTTTTTTGAAGCGACAAAATATAATGTTGTAGTTATCGAAGATTTGGACAGATTCGAACAGGCAGAAATATTTACAAAATTACGCGAGATTAATTTATTATTAAATGCTTCTGCTAAGATTGGACGACGCATTGTATTTATTTATGTTCTTAGAGACGACGTATTCAAAGATGAAAGTCGTACAAAATTTTTTGATTTTATAATACCCATTATTCCTACAGTTACAGTTTTAAATTCTAAAGAATATCTACTAAAAATAAAGTCGCTTGATATTTCCGAACATGTTGTTAAAAACATGGCACTTGTCATAGATGACATGCGACTACTGTATAACATTGTAAATGAATTTAAGATATACAAGGAAAAACTTCAGGAAATTCTTAAAAACGATAATGAATATGAGAATAAGTTATTTGCGTTAGTCGTTTATAAAAATTTATATCCACAGGATTTTGTTGCCCTGTGTAAGAATGAGGGTATTCTATATAGTGAAGTTAATAAGAAGTCAGAATATGTGGGAAATAAACTAGAGGAAATTAATTCTGAAATATCAGTAATTCGTACTAAACTAAGTGAATTGGAAAATATAAAAATAAAAGATATTGACGAACTAAAAAACTTGTACGTTATGGAATATCTTAAGAAAGCCCAAGATGTAGTATCATTTATGATAGATAACACAGAATATACTTTTGATAAAATATATAATGATTCTGTTTTTGATAAGTTTATAAATGGAAATTTTAGTTGCAACAAATTCACACAACGGCAGTCTTACGGCGACCGTTATATTAAATCCACGCACCCATCCTCAATAAATATTTCCGACATAGAAACTATATTGGGGAAGTATTCAGAACGCCGACAAAATGTAGTAAACCTGAATACTAATGTCGAAAATGATTTAAAGACACAAATAGAAAGTTTAGAACGAAAAAAAATAACTATCCGACAAGAGCCACTTTCTAAAATCTATAAGCCGGATGATAACCATAAACTGACAAAGCAACATCAAATAATTGCTATTATGCTACAAAATAATTATGTTAATGAAAATTACCCTGACTATATATCTGTATTTCATGAAGGTAATATATCAAGAGTGGACAAAGACTTTTTAATCAATATCAAAACAAGTTCAAGATTTAATCCCGAATACAGATTGAATAAAATTGCGCAACTTATTCCAGAAATAGATGATATTTATTATGAAAACTTGGGTATTTTAAATTACAGTTTGCTTGAGTTTATATTGAAAAATAAAGCCGACTACGGAACACAGTATAATAGGATACTTGAATTATTGGGTTGTAGTAGTGAAGAGGCATTGCTATTTATTGATGGATTTATTGAAAAAGAAATTGAAATTAAAGAATTCATTAATGCCCTGTGTCGGAATTATAAAACCTTCTGGGATGTCATTAATAAAAAATATTCTAAGGATAAAAAAGAAAAGTATCTCAAAATTATTTTTGAACATTGCGACATTCAGGCTTTAATAATTCAAGCAAAAAATAACGAAACATTTATTTTAGAAATCGCTACCAAAAAAGATTTCTCAATATTTGGCACAGATAAAGAAAAAATCAAAGAGTTTCTAAAGAAATTTGATATTAAATTTACCAACCTTGTTAGAACAACTGTCGATGATGAAATGTCTCATTTCCTTTATGAGAATAATTTGTATGAAATTAATATTAATATGTTAAAACTTGTTTTCGAAAGCAAGAAATATTCATATGTTGATTTTGATGATAAAAATTACACTTGTGTATCTTTGGCGGATTCACATATCAAAGAATATATTAACACACATATTGAAAAATACGTTGTCAATGTATTTTTAAAGCTGCCTGAAATGATGGAAAAAGAAAATGCTCTATTAGAATTATTGAATATGGATTTCTTGTCCACTGCCCAAAAAGAGCAAATTATCAAGCACAACAAAACAAAACTCTCAAACCTTGAAGGAATAAAAGAGGGTACAAAAGATAGCATCGCAATTAAAAAAATATTACTAGGAGAATTAAAAATTGAACCGAGTTGGCAAATGCTTATTAAATTTTATGGAGAAGCAGGAAACGTGCCAATTGATGAATTAAATAGTTTTCTTAACAATATAGACAACGCAACTGTTTTGTCAAAAGAAAAAATCAAAGAAGATATTGTTGGAGAAGAAATACTAAGCGCTTTTATAAAAACAATAATATTAAATACCGAAGATAATTGCTTTAAATTATATCTACAAGTATTGCCATGCCCTTATACTGAACTCGACATTGAAAATTTATCTAAAACTAAGGTTACATTATTAATTCAGCATAAAATATTATGTGCATCTAATGAGAACATTCACAGTTTAAAGAACCATTTCCCATCTTTATTAGAATTGTTTTTTCAAGAATGGGCTGATGATATTACAAAATCATGGAAATCTATTAGTTTAGATGCTACTGATTATTCTATGCTTTTAGAACACGATAATTTATCTTTATCTCAAAAGCAAGCAATCTACGATAAAATCGAGGAAGATATTTTTGTCTCAGATAATGACTTATTAACTATTATTAGTAAAATTGTTCTGAAAAATGAAACTTTCACCGTATCTAATAATATATTAGAATCTATTTTATTGAACTCGTCGTTAACAGATGAAGAAAAAATACAAATTCTTATTACACATAAGCAACAGATATCTAATGAATGTGTCACAAATTTCTTGAGTCAATTGCCAAATCCATACCCTGATATAACAAACAAGAGTGGCTATATAAAGCTTAAAGACACAAAATTAATCAGGGATTTTATGTCTGTTTTAAAAGACAAAAACTACATCTCAAGTTTTAGCAATGATAAAGAAAATTTACGCATAAATCTACATCGAAATACCACAAATTAAATCAGTAAAAATTTTCAGCATAATCCGGTTCCGTCTCGGTTCCGTGGAAACCCTAAAATCTATGCAAAATATGAAAATTATGTAAAATATGTTAAAGATGTAAAAACGCATTTTAAGCGGTTTACAAAGCGAATTGAGCAAAAATAAGTTATTTGTGCTAAAAATTAAAAAAGGGCGTGGACGGGTTCAAGTCCCACCTTCGGCACTTAATAAACAGAAACATCTTATATCAGCCAGGCATTTAATGGAGCTGGTCAGAGACCAGCTGACTTACCGCTCGTGAATCTGCTATAATGGCATGATGTCGCAGGAAGAAGTCAAAATTTTAGCGGACTATATTGCCGAAAATGCGTTGCGCAATACGCATCAGCGTTTCGATGTGCTGGATGTTTTTATCAATTCCGAGGGACATTTTTCTATCGAAGAACTGCACGAATTAGTTAAGAAGAAATATCCAAAGGCGAGTTTTTCCTCTACTTTTCGGGCAATGCAGGTTATAGAAAAAGCGGGACTTGCGGCACGTATCAGTGGTGTCGACGGGGTGTTTCGTTTTGAGCATCTCTACAAGCATCAGAATCATGGGCATCTGGTCTGCACCCAATGCGGACAAATCATCGAGTACGACAACAGCAAAATCATAAAACTGCAAAAGAAAATCGCCGCCGCCCATCATTTTGAGCCGATTCGTTTTGGCGCGAAAGTGCGTGGTATTTGCCGGAATTGTCAGGTTAAGCGCTAGACTTTAACAGATAAAGAGGCAGGCGGCACGGCGTGAGTCGTTATTCCTGCTGAGTGCCTAATCCCAAACGATTTGATTTTATGTGTATTGGCTCCCCGAGTAGGACTCGAACCTACGACCCAATGATTAACAGCCTGACAAGAGTAAACTCTAACAAACCTATCAAAATTTATTTAAACTCATTATAACCAGTAATTATGCGGGTTTCAAGCAAATCAATAAATAATCTTAACTTATTTCAGTTTATGAAAAATCATAAAAAATCATGGAATTATGTGTACTTTTATGTGTACTTTTTTAGTCAGATATTTTTCACGCAAGTAAACTTTTTGGAGATATTTTTAATCCTTTTGCCAATTCATAAAGCGTCTTGTACTCTCTCTCGTTTTTCTCCGTGTTCTCCACATTTAAAAGTTCGTATTTCCTCTTTGCATGTTTTTCTTAATCTCTTTCATTTTCTTTGTTTAATTGTCAAGCCCTCTTTTTAGCCTGCATAGTTTCTCTATAACAATTCTTTTGTGCTGTTCGTCATATTCTCTTTCTGACAGGCTTGTTTTTTCCAGTATCAGTTGCTTGTTTATTTCGAGTTGCACGCGCCTTTGCTCTTGCGCTAGATATAGCGGTGTTGCTTCCCACCATTGCCGCCATATTTGGTTTCTTGTGGTTATGCCTCTGATTGTTTCCTCGTTTTGTTTGTTCCAGTATCTTGCTAGTTTTTTAAGTTCTTTTCTCCTTGCTTCGCGCATTTTGTGATATATTCTTTCGTGTTCTTCGCATATTTCTGCTTGGTCTTTCATGTAATCTTTAATTTTTTTAAGTGTTAGTTTTTGTATTTCTTTCCATAGCATTTGTTTTTTAATTAGGCCTTTGGTCATTTCCTTTATCTCTGTCTCCTCTCTCTCTTTTAATTCTGTTTCCCATTTTTTTATAAAGTATCTCGGTATTTTGATTATTTTCGTTCCGTTTTTTGTTGGTATGTATATCCCGTCCAGTTCTTGATATTTCTTTTTGTAATTCTCCCATGCGTCTAATCCTATTCCTCTCTTTCTGCTCATATTGATATATACGTTCTCTTGGTCTTTCATTAGTTGTTTCTTTTCTCTTTTTTTGTTCACGTATCTTGCCACGTACGCCGCGCTTTCGTATGTTACATTGCCGTATAGGATTATTCCTTTCCCCCATATCTTTTCCAGTTTTGTTGATGCCCATAGTGTGTCCCCTGATATATTTTGTTTTATTACTCTCCCGTCCTCTGGTTTATAGTTCCATATAATCATGTGATAGTGAGGTCTCCCCCGTTTTTCTCCGTACTCTCCACATTCAAATGTTCTTATTTCTGTTTTTCCTAGTGTTTTCCTTAATCTTTTTTTGAATAGTGTTATGTCCTCTTTTTTCAGAGTTGGGTTCCCTAGTTTCCCTATTGGTAGATTTTCATCGTTATATGATAAGGTTAGGAATATTCCGTTCTTGTATTTTGTGCTTTCTAGGTATGCTCTTGCCGCCCATGCCTGTGCGTTTTTGGCTTTACATTCTATGCATTTTTCGCATGGTATCTCCATTGGATTTTTGCCCTCTGCTTTTGCTTTGTAATATTGGTTTTTGCTTATGAATTGCAGTCTATACTTGCTCATTCTGAGTGTTCCCCAGTTAAATTTGTTATCTTGGACTTTGTATGCATATTTTGGGTTGAGACACACTTTGATACTCCTTATAATTTTTGGTACTTGCCACCTCGGGTAATTACCCGAGGTGGCAAGTCGGCAGGTTGCCCCTCTTGGTCTTATATGGCCGACTGACACTTTGTGTTTAAATCCTTTTAACCTTGCTTTTATGGCAGTCTTGTGTGTATTATTTGTGTATGTTAGTTTTAATTTTGGTCATTTTTATTTTGTTTGTTTTGTGTGTTTGGTTACTCCCGTCCTTTTTAAAGGGTTACCTCGATGGTTATCGTCGTATTCATAATCTCCCACGTGATTAGTCTTTCTTTTTTCTGTTATGTTTGCCCATTATTTTAATTGCGTCGTCATAATCTCCCACTTGTCTCATTGTGTTACTGTTCATCAATGACATTCCTCTCAATCCTAATACGGTTGCCGCTTCTTTCGCTAATCTAAACTCTCTGTCTGCTTCGTAGTCCTTTCCTTGTTTTCTTAGTATGCTTGCTCTTTCAACTATTTCTTCTATTTCCTTGTCCATCTTTTCTATTATTTTATTCATTTGTTCCTGTTGTTTTGCCTGTGTTTCTGCGCTGTTGTTGTTCAGCCTTATCTGTGATAGGCCCAGTTCCAGATTCTGGCTTCTTGCCGCCCTCTCTGTTTTCGCTTCTTCTTTGGTTTTCTCTGCCATCGCCGAGTTTATTGCTTTATCCATGTTTAGCCTTTCCGCTTCCATCATTATCCTTGCGGTTTCCGCTTTTCCCGACCCTGAGCTTACCCCCGGCGATGATGCCTGCGCACTAATTGCTCCGGTTGTCCCGGCGGGGGTAGAAGCCCCCGCCATTGCTGATAGTGCCGGATTTAGTCATGTTCTTTTTGGTCTGTTAGTGCGTATGCGCCTGTTTTGCCTAGTGGCGTATTGTCTGTCTCTGATTTATTTGCTGTCGGCTTTAATGCTATATGTTACAATTTTTCTTTTACAACCTCATAAACTTTATGTGTAACACCAGCGATATGCCCTTCATGGATTTTTAATGTTACAGATACATCACCATGTTTTATTCTTGTGGCATTAGTAAAAAGCGTCTCTGTGATTTTTTGTTGTTCCCTTAGCATGTTGCTACCACCTTTATGGCATTTTCCAGCCAAGCATCTATGTCTGTTTTGCGGAAACGTATTAACTTCCCTATATGAATTTTTGGTATCGACAAAGCATCTAAATTATTTTTACATATCTTTAGATACGCCGAAGCTTGGTTTCTGGTTAGCACCCCCGTTATATTATCTGTGGCGTAATATCCCGCCTGCGTTTTTGGTTTTCTATCTACCATTTCTACACTCCTTATAATTTTATTTATATCGATACAACCCAAACATTTCTTGATGTGTTTATGTGTTTTTATTCTGGGTCTGGTAGATTATGGTAAATCTACCAAACACCTGTTTCTTTTGTGATTGTGTTTGCTCTGTTTCGATTGTATGTGCTTGTTTGTCGTTTCTGCTTTTTTGTTCTGATTGTGTTAATTTATTTGTCGCTTTTAATCGCTCTGTCTTTTTGTGCCTGATTGTGTTGGTTTGTTTTAGTTCATTTATAATTGCTCCCTATCTATTTACTACCTGCGCTATTATAGCATATTAATAACGTGTTGTTACTTTTCCTCTTTAATTAATTCTTCATAAGCAGCCTTTGCTTTGTTATATTCTTCTTGGTCTTCTGCATAAAAATTTTTTTTATTTATTGAAGGCATATTAGAAAATGTGAAAGCATAGATATCGCCATTTTTTGTTTTATAAGCAAAGGAATATTCTGTTGTAAGCTCAGTTTGGTACATTAATGAAAGTAATTGTGTATAGTCTTTTGTATCATCTAATTGGTCTTGGTTAATAGATTGCTCAATGTAACAATAGTTTGATAAAGCACGGTACTTTTCCCAGTCAGCATAAAATGACTCAAAGTCATCATAAGTTTTTATCTCTTCTAGTCTCGGCTCTGTAAGCCCAAACCCTAGAGAAACCAAACAAACTAAGAGAACTAACAATCCTTTCCGCATAAATTTTTTCTCCTGTTAAGGATAATTCAAACTTGTTTAATTATATGTTATCTGTATATTCTTGGCAATTTGTGGAATGTTTTCGGTTAACCCCCAAACATCTGCTAATGTTACGTTCTGCTCCTTTTTTGCTTTTGGGTACGTAAGTATTCTATGCCACCTGATTGTAGACTGTATAGCGTCCGTGTGCGTCGCGTTTCCTGGCTAGTAAGTCAAAATTAGTATTTATGGTTTCTGGTAATAACCCGCTAAATGTCGTTGCTTGTGCCTGCTGTATGCGTTCTGTGTCGCCGTCTATAGTATGGTTGCTGTAATGTTTTAACATTCTGTTGCTTTTATGTCCCGTCTGGCTCTGTAGTAATTTATCGGTAATTTTGTCTCTCATGTATGAAGTATAAAAATGTCGCCAACTATGAAATGTGTATTTTTTACTATCCACCTCGCTCATGCCAATAGTTTGCAAAGCTGTTCTTAATTTTTTTATTAAAATCTTTTGGTCAAATGGCTGGTTTGGTATTGTATCGGAATAAAAAACAAAACCACTTAAACCCTGCCCGTGCGGATTAGATTGGGCAAGGCTTCTAAGTGCATACATAATTTTTGCAAATGTCATTTGCACTGTTCTGGTTTCGCCATTTTTTGGTGGTTTCAGTCCGTCTATGTTATTCCATGAATGGCGGACATAAAGACAATTTTCGCCTAAATCCTGCCAACGCAAACCGAGTATCTCTCCAACACGCATACCCGTAAGACATGCTAATAAATTCGCCAATTTTGCTACGTTGTCTGTCCATTCAATCGCAAACAAAGCGGTTACTTGCTCTGGTGTTAGGATACGCCGTTCTGCTGGCTTACCAGAAAAATAAGTTATACCTTGCGTAACATCGTTGTCTATCAATCCTTTTTGATATGCATATTTTAATGGCGTAACAAAGGTCTGAATAATAGCATTTTTCGTTCTTGCTGATTTATCCGAAACATTATCAAGTTGTGCCACAAAAGTATCTATATCTTGTCTTGTTATTTCGCCAAGCAAATGATTAGCAAATACAGGGTTTAAATACTGAACAACCCTATTGTATTGTCCGAGGCAATACGCCCTATGTATACTATGATTACGTCGCAATTTTTCTTTTACATAAGGGCTACGGTCATAATCCCAAAACTCCAGCAAATAATCGACCAAATTCTTATCTGACCTATCGCCTGTTAATATAGCGGATTTTATGTAACCCTGTTGTTTTAATACTTTCACAATACTTTGGATTTCGGTTTTATCAAGCAGGGTCGTTTTAATCGTATTTATCAACTCCACATTGACAACTTTTATTCTGCCATTGTTTTGGGGTATGCCTTTATTGTACCATTCCCATGCCGTTTTTATCGCCGTTGTTTTATCGGTCTGTCCAGTACTTTTAGGTAACAGATACTCTCCGGTCTTTTCATTTTTAAACCGCACATAAAAACACGGTTTATCTTTTCGCTTAAATATACAAAATGGCGACCTTGCCTTTTCCATGCTCCTATCCTTTTGCTTGTACATGAGAAGTAATTTATGTGTACTTCTATGTGTACTTTGGCATTTTTTATTTTGATAGGACATCACTGGAAAAGTGGAAGTCTTGCTAAACCCGCATAAATACTAGGGTTTAGCCTTGGCTCCCCGAGTAGGACTCGAACCTACGACCCAATGATTAACAGTCATTTGCTCTACCGACTGAGCTATCGGGGAACGTGCGCGGTTTTTTACTTAACCGCCGCCCAATTTTACCTTAGTTCTAGCAGGCTGACAATTATTATGGTTTCCGCCTAAATCAGGCAAATAAGCAGGGAAACCTCGAAAACGCAGGCAGTCTCCGGCTTTTCTCCCGTCTTTTTAAGCGGCATTATTCAGTTTTGGTGGTTGGGGAATCTTACCACCGTTAAAAATCAGATACATCGCCGGAATCACGAAGAGGGTCAGCAGGAAAGACAGCATCATGCCGCCCATGACCGAACGTCCCAGCGGCACGAGCATCTCCGAGCCTTCGCCCACACCCAGGCTCATGGGCAGTAGGCCGACTATCGTCGTCAGGCTCGTCATCAAGACGGGACGCAGGCGTGTCGGTGAGCCTGCCAGCACAGCCTCGTACACGCTCTTGCCCTGTCGCCGCAAAGTGCCAAAATAATCAACCATGACTATGCCATTATTGACCGCCACGCCGATGAGCAAAATAATGCCGAGGAAAACCACCGTGCTAAAGGGCGTTCCCGTAATGGACAACGAGAAAACCGCGCCCATGACCGCGAACGGTACAGTAAACATGATGACCAGCGGGTCGCGCAGGGATTCAAACTGTACGGCCATGATGCCGAAAACCAAAAAGACCGCCAGCAAGGCCGCCGAGAAAAGGGCTTGATTGCTCTCGCGCATACTCTCCAGTTCGCCGCCGATATCCATACGGTATTGGCTGGGCATTTGATAGTCCGCCAGCGCTTCCTTGGCCTGCTGGGATAATTTGCCGACCGAGTAGCCTGGCGCGGCATCGGCCACGACGCGCACTAGGCGCGACTGGTTTTCCCGCTCTATCCTGACCGGCCCGAGCGCGTCCTCAATCTGCGCCACTTCACCCAGGCGCACCGTAAAACCTGACGGAGAAGTCAGCAAGATATTGCCGACCGCCTGCGCGTTAATAAACTTCTCACGGTTGTAAATTACGCGTATATCAAAATCGTCGCCGTACTGCCTGTCGCTGTAAGGAGTGGCGACCAGCCCGGTCAGCGTGGTGCGTACCGTGTCGCCGACCTGTTCGGCGGACAGGCCGTAATTACTCAGCCGAGCGCGGTCAAGCACTATCTGCAGTTCGGGGCGTGAAAGGTCAAGCGAGGTGTCGAAATTGGTCAAACCCTCTATGCCGCGCAGGCGCTCCAGCACTTCCTCGGAATATTGGCTGAGTTTGCCAATCTCCGGCCCAAAAATCTTAATTTCCAAGGCCTCTTCCGTCGCGCCCAGCCGCAAGCCGCGCAGACGCGCCTTGGTTACCCGAGTCTCTGCGCCGCTCCCGGCATGTTTCCGCAGAATCTCTTGAATTTTGCCGATGGAAATATTCGTACTGCCCCGGCGCCGGGCCAGAGATACGAGCTGAATATTTATCCGCGCTTGGTTGGAGTATTGCGCCACATTGCCGCCGAACCACGCGCCGCCTGTCGAGGAGTAGAGCGTCTCGATGTCCTCATCAGCGGCCAGGATTTCGCTTTCGAGGCTGCGCACCAGCGCGTCGGTAACGTGCAGGGCCGTGCCTTGCGGAAAATAGACGCTGATATTAATGCGTCCGTCGTCAATCTGCGGCAAAAATTCCGAGCCGGAAGTGTGCAGGCTAAGATAAGTCAACGAACCCAAAGCCAGCAGCACCAGCACAATGCCCCAGCGAAAACGCAGGGCAGGCTTGAGCAGTCTAAGATAGAGAACCGCCAGACCGTCCATAAAATGCCGCTCATTCTCACGGCGTTTTCGGGAAAACCGCGTCAGCCTAGCGGCGAGGGACGGCACGACGGTCAACGCGGTAATCAGCGAGGCGATGATGGCCACGGATATAGTGATAATCAAATCTCTAAATAACAGTACCGCAATGCCGCTAATCATAATGAACGGCAGAACCGAGGCTAGGTTGGTCAGGGTGGAAGCCGCCACCGCCGAACCGATTTCCGTACTGCCTTCCTCGGCGGCAGTCAAAATATCCTCATGCTTGATTTGCTGATGGCGCGTGATGTTCTCCAGCATGACAATCGAGTTGTCGAGGAGCATACCGATGCCCAAGACCAAGCCGCCCAAGCTAATCATATTGATATTAATGCCGAACATCGACATGAAGAAAAACGTAACCAACAGCGACACGGGCATCGCCAAAGCCACGATAAAGGTGCGGATAAAACTACGCAGGAAGAGAAATACTACGATTACCGTCAGCAATCCGCCAAAAAGCAATGAGGAACTGACACTGGCAATAGAATTAGCGATATAGTAGGACTGATTATTGACAACGCTGACCTTGATATCGGGCGGGATGATGCCGTTTTCCTGAAACTCGGTAATTTTTTCCTGAATGCCGCGGCAAACTTCAACAGTGTTGGCGTTGGGTTGCTTGACGAAACTCAGCAAGACCGACGGCACCTGATTGATACGCACCATGACGCGCTGATCACTGCTGGTGTCAAGCACTTGGGCAAGCTGGTTGAGGCGAAGCGGCACACCCTCGCGGTTGGCAATGATGACGTTCTTGATATCGTCAAGTGAGGAGTATCTGGCCGAAAGCCGCACGGTCAATTCCTTATCACCGCTCGTGATATAGCCGCCGGGCAGATTGATGTTTTCTTCCGCCAAGCGTTTGACAATCTGCGCCGGGGCGATTTCGTAACGGTCCAGCAGTTGCGGGTCAAAAATAACTTTAATCTCCCGGAATCTGCCGCCGCTGACCGTAATCGAAGCCAGCCCGGGAATACCCGTAAAAAATTCCGCCAACTCCCGGTCCGCCCAGCGGTTCATCTCTATCTCGCCGCGCTGGTCGGACGAAAAGCCAACTTCCAGCACGGGCATCTGCGACGGGTCAGCCTTACCGACGGTCGGGCGGCTCGCGTCGTCCGGCAGATTGTTCACCCGGTCCATGCGTGCGCGGACATCATTGAGGGCTTCCTCCATGTCTTTGCGGTAGTCAAAATAAACATTGGTCATGGAAACGCCCTCAAAAACTGTCGACACCACCCGGATAGCGTCCTCCGCCGAGGCCACCGCCGTCTCCACGCGCCGCGTGATGTTGGTCTCAATCTCCTCGGGCGACGCGCCTTCCCACGACACCCGCACGTTAATCTGCGGATAGATGATGCGCGGCAACATGTCGATGGACTGTTCCCGCAGGAAGAAAATGCCCAGACCGCAAAATAGCACCATAATAACCAGTGTGCCGATAATTCTTTGGATGGCTATTTTGCTGATGCTCACAAACTTTCTCCCAACAGTCGCTTTAATTCAATGGCATGGAGATTGTAATCCAGAATACTGTCCAGTTGGCTGATTCTGGCCTGCAGGGCTGTCTGCTCGGCATCGAGCAGTTGCTTGCTGTTGGCCGTGTAACTTTGTCCGCGCTCCTGATACAGGCTCAAACTTTTTTCTGCTTTGTGCATATTTAGGACAGTCCAGCTTATTTTTTGCTCGGCTTTTCGCAGTGCGGCTGCGACATCAGAGTATTTGATTAATTCGTTTCTGGACAGTAATTTAGAATTCAGTAAAGCCTGCTCATGAACTTTAATATTTTGCTCGACCTGCTTCGGTGTTTTCAGAAAATCAAACAAAAGCATTTGCAGGGAAATGCCCCATTGCGAGTAGGTCGTTTCATCTTTGGGAAAAGTTTCGCCCCATTCCACGCCGGAATACGCCTGTAGGTTTATTTGCGGATGGTAGGCGCTCGCGGCAGATATTACGGCGATTTCACGCTGACGCACCGCCAATTTATCAAGCCGATGAACATAATTATTTTCTAGCCGCTCCAAGACATTGCGGGGCGGCAAAACATTCAAGGTTGGCTCGGCGGCAAAAATAAAATCGTGCGGCTCAGCATCTGGATAAACTGGCGTTGCTGGCAGTCGCGTGAGCAAATCATCCAGCAAATTGCGCGACCGCCACCAAGACAGTTCCGCATTGTCCGCGGCGATTTCCACATTGCCCAGCTGTATCTCGATTTGCAATAATTCCTCTGGCCGGGGCAATCTAGTCTGTTCGGCCAACTGCTGGGATTTATTATAGTAGGCGCGTAAATTATTCAAGGACTGCAGGTTTGCCAGCAAAATTTCCTGCGCGTGCCACAGCTGATAATACGCCGTTGCCGTATCGAGCGACAGCTCCTGTTTAATTTTTTCCAATCCTAATTCTGCCTGCTGTAACTCCAAGGCGGCCAATTCACGGTCAGACCAGTATTGACCGCCAGCAAGAAGCGGCTGATTGAGTACTAGCGAAGCGTTGTAATCATCCGTTTCCGTGCGCAGTCGGGTATAGCCGGCATTCAATCCCAGCTGGGGCAGCAGCGCCGCGGTCTTGGCCCAAACCTTGGCGCGCGCTTCCTCGACTTTCAGTTCCTGTATCCGGACAGTTTCGTTATTGGACAAAGCCGTGTCAATACATTCTCGCAGGGAAAGTTCTGCGGCGGAAACGAACACCAATAAGCTTAAAAATGTGAAAAAAACTGACTTAGGCATAAAGTATTATACAATTCTAAAATAAAAAAGTTCCAGACTAATTTCGTTAAAATCTCGTTAAGTTAGGACACCCAATCTTTTAGCCAATGTTTGGGCAATTCCTTAAAGACACAGATTAGCGGGCAAAGAACTTGCCATTACCGTATAGCTTTTCACCTTATATTATTGCAGGGATGACCGCTTAGCTTAAACATTTTCAAATTTACTTCGCCATGTCTTTAAGCCATTCCTCCACGTCTTCTTTGGCCGATGGTGCGCTGCTGCCGTAGAATGCGCGCCCAGTTTTTATGGTTGCTTTGGGCGCTAATTTAGTTATGTCTGAAACGCTGTGGCCAAGCCCGCTGCCACCGTGGGTCATGAATGGGATTATCGTCTGTCCAGACAGGTCATGCTTTGACAAGAATGTAGCAACGGGCGGGGCTATAGTTGACCACCAGCACGGGGACCCTATGAATACTGTGTCATAGTCTTTTATATTTGCCACTCCACTTTTGATTTCGGGCTTGAACCCGGCAGTGATTTCTTTTTTGGCCTGTTCCGTAGTTTTACGGTATTCTGACGGGTAGGGTTTCAACGGTTCGATTGCAAAAATATCTCCACCGACAGCGGCTTGAATCTGTTTGGCAATTTCTCGCGTGTTTCCGGTATGAGAGTAATAAACCACAAGTATTTTTGATATTTTATCGCTCCTTTCCATTGATTGTTTGATTGTTGTCTGGGCATTGGCTATGCCAATCAAGAACGGCATAATAAACAGGATAGGCAAAAATTTTTTCATGGTTGCTCCTATAAATTCCCCATTCATCTTGACTGCTGACTTATTCATTATAGGTGTATCTTACTCGATAAAGCAAATTATTTGCTCTGGGCTGGATTTTGTGCTAGCCTCGAGGCCTATCTATGCTCGACATGACCAAAGGCAGTACCGCCAAGTTGATTTTAGTTTTCACCATCCCCATGTTTATCGGGAGCGTCTTTCAGCAGTTGTATAACGTGGTCGACCGCATGATTGTCGGGCAATTCATCGGCGAGAAAGCCTTGGCGGCGGTCGGCGCATCTTTCTCGGTGATTTTCCTGCTCATCGCCCTCGCCATGGGGGCGACTATGGGCGTGTCCGTGCTGGTTTCGCAGTATTATGGAGCCAAAAACTACAAAAGGGTGCGGCTCTGCATCGAAACCTCGTATCTTTTTATGACCGTTATTTCACTGGCACTTATGGCGGTCGGCCTGCTTTGCAATGATTTTATTCTGCGTCTGCTCAATACGCCGCCCGAAATACTCGCCGACGCTGAGTTATACCTCAACACGCTTTTTGCGGGCATGATTTTTTTCTTTGGCTACAATCTCATCAGCGCCATCTTGCGCGGCTTGGGCGACTCCAATACGCCGCTCTACCTTCTCATCATCTCCACGCTGGTTAATATCGCGCTGGATTTAATTTTCGTTATTTATTTTCATTGGGGCGTGTTCGGCGCGGCTTTCGCCACGGTTATTTCTTGGGGCGTGTCTTTTATCGGCGGCATTTATTATCTCCACAGAATCAATCGGCTTTTCCGCGTCAATTATTTCCGGTTGCGTTTTGCCCGGGAGATTTTTGCGCGTAGTATGCAAATCGGCCTGCCGAGCGGTGTTCAGCAAATGCTCGTGGCGGCGGGCATGATGGTCTTGCATCGTTTGGTCAACGGTTTTGGCACGAGTGCGCTGGCGGCCTTTACCGCGGCGGGGAGCATCGATGCCTTTGCCATGATGCCTGCGATGAATCTCTCCATGGCCATGTCTACTTTTGTCGGACAAAATATCGGCGCGGGACGGCGGGACAGAGTGCGCGGCGCGGTCAAAGCCGGGCTGGTGATGTCCGCCCTGATTGCCACAGGCGTGTCGCTCCTCGTGGTGGGCTGTGGCAAATGGTTATTATTGATTTTTACCGCGGAGCCGCTGGTCTTGAGTATGGGGCAGGATTATCTGCGTATTGTGGGCAGTTTTTATCTGCCGTTCATGCTGATGTTTATTTATACGGGCTGTCTGCGCGGCGCGGGCGACACATTTATTCCTACCCTGCTGACCGTGCTGTCGCTCTGGATTATCCGTGTCCCGGCGGCCAGCTTTCTCTCGGCGGTCATCGGGCTGAATGGGGTGTGGTGGTCAATGCCTATCTCTTGGGGGCTTGGCCTGATTCTGACTGCGGCGTATTTTTACAGCGGGGTCTGGGAAAAAGAAATCACGCTCGGCAAGAAACAAGCCCGCGCCGAGATTTAGGTATTTCTCTGCTTATTTCTTCAAACTTGCCTTGGAAAAAAGATGCGCGGGCAGGTCGTCGCTGAACTCCAATGATTCGATGACCGTACTCGTCCCCTCGCCGTCCTTGAGCGCATCTTTGTAAGTCAGCGCCTTGGCAAGCCACCGCCCGTCAACCTGCATCACGTCGGTTACGCTGAGCGTCTTGAGCAGTGCGCCGCTCTTGGCGTAAAGATTCTCCTTGAGCGGCAGAAAACGCTCCTTATCAACCCAGACGCGCCGCTTAATGTAAGCGACATTATCGCTCTTGGCGGTCAGCTCCAGCGTCCATGTCGAGCGTCCATTCAACGTCTCCGCGCCGACGATTTCTGCGGTGTAATTATTGGCCAGCACAGGGTCTTCCAGCATGTCCTCGTAAGACATGTCCGAACCCATGACCGACTGGCGCAACATGTGTCCGCTGATGAGTATGGTCCTGTCCGTATCCGGCGAGTAAGTCCAAAGCTGGTCGCCGAGTTTGAGCATTTTCGTGCCTTTTTCGCGCGCCGGGGCGAGGTACTCCGTGAAAGAATCCTTGAGATTGCGTTGCCAAGCCTTGGCGCTGATTGTGCGGTCGCCGCGCCGTCCGTGGATTGTCATGCTCATCACGATAATCTTGCCGTTGGCCAGGCGGTTACCGTCCACCCTTTGCAGAATCTCCGCACCGGTTTGGGGAACAGCCGCTTCACGAGTCTCCGCGGAAGCGGAGGACGCTTCGCCATTTTGGGTCGGCATAATTTCGGCAAACGCGGTTGCCCACAAAGCAAGCAAGACTAAAAATATTTTCTGCATGAACGCCTGATTATAACAAAAAACTGGAATAAATAAAGTTCCTGATTCGAACCGGCGTGATTGTCCTATCCCTCGCGCTTGGCTTGGTTTAACTGCGTCAACCAAGCGTCGGCTCGGGGCGGCGCGCATCAGTCTGCCAATTACTGGCGGCAGATTATGTTATAATTTTTCAGCATTAAAGGGGTGTAATTTAGTGAGAATACTTAAAATCTTTTGTCTGGTCTTGATTTCTTTTTCTCTGGTTTTCGCCGCGCGTCCCGCCAAGCTTTACGGCATATATGTCAGCATCTGGACGATGAATTACCCGGAGCGCGGAGCCGCGTTGTTGCAGCAGGCTAAGGAAGCCAGCGTGAACACTGTGGTCTGCGACTTCAACGGTGCCAACCCCGCGTATCTAAAAAACTTTAACCGCGCCAAGGAATTAGGTTTGTACCGTATCGCCCGCATCGTGGTTTTCGAGGAGGGTTTGGGCGCGACCTATCAGACCGCCGAAGACCCCAAAAATTGGCAGCACAAACTGGCTTTGTCCAAGCAAGCCGAGGATTTGGGTTTCGACGAGATACAATACGATTATATTCGTTTTTCCGACCGTGGCACGGCCGACCCGCGCAAGAAAGACATCATCGGAAAATTCTTACAAGACGCGCGGGCCACAGTCAAAATCCCTATCGGCGCGGATGTCTTTGGTTCGGTGGCTTATCAGCCGCATCACATTATCGGACAGGATTTGACCAGAATGTCTCCCCACCTTGACGCGGTAAGCCCGATGCTCTATCCATCACATTTTTACGGCGACCGCCTGCGCCTGAGCAATCCCTACCGCACGGTATTGGAAGGTTCCACGCTGGGCATGAACAAAATTCACGGCTATCAAGTGCGCATGATTCCTTATATTCAAGGCTTTGCCATGAATATGGGTTATGCCAATATTTCCCTTTACCAATACATCAAGGAGCAAATCCGCGCCTGTGAGGACGCGGGAACGGACGGTTTTTTTGTCTGGCACGCAGGTAATGAGTACGCGACCACCTTTGCTGTTCTTAAAGATTACGGGGCCTTGTACCAAAAACCGCCCCTGCCCAAAACGGAAATTTATCAATACCTCGGCGTTACCGCCAATGTCTTGCTCTACTGATGCCGCGCCGTCCCGAGCTTTTAAGTCCCGCCGGGGATTTGGAAAAACTCCAAACCGCGGTGCGTTTTGGCGCGGACGCAGTTTACGCTGGAGCGGAAAATTTTTCTCTGCGGGCGGACAGTAATTCTTTTACGCTCCAGGAATTGGGCGCAGGCATCCGTTTTGCACATGAACACGGTTGTAAATTTTATCTGGCCTTGAATATTTATGCCTTTGACCATGACCTCGCCAAGTTGCTGGCCTATTTTCAGGAAGCTGTAAATCTGGGCATCGACGCGGTTATCGTCTCTGACCCCGGCGTACTGCGGACACTGCAGGAATTAGGCACGGGAGTAAAATTCCATATCAGCACCCAGGCTAATACCACTAATTCTGCGGCAGTCAAGTTTTGGCTCAACAACGGCGCGACACGCATTGTCGCGGCGCGGGAACTGACGCTGGAACAATTGCGCGAGATTAAGCAAAAAGTTCCCGCCGCCGAATTGGAAGTTTTTATCCACGGTGCGCTGTGCATCGCTTACTCTGGTCGTTGCCTGCTCTCCCGGTATTTGACCGGGCGTTCCGCCAACCGCGGCGAATGCGCCCAGCCTTGCCGCTGGGCATACACCCTGCGGGAAACCAACCGCCCGGACGTTTATACGGCGGAGGAGGACCAGCACGGCCTGTACATCTTGAACTCCCGCGACCTCTGTTTGCTGGAACACCTGCCCGAGTTAATCACAGCGGGGATAGACAGTTGCAAAATTGAGGGACGCATGAAGTCCGCTTTTTATACGGCCATGACGACCAAGGTTTACCGTCAAGCAATCGACACTTACTTGGCCAATCCTGCTCAATACAGTGTTGCGCAGGAGTGGCGGGCCAATCTCGCCAAAATCTCACACCGTCCCTATACTGACGGACTGTTTTCCCTTGGCGAGCCGACGGAATACCCTCAAGATTCCGCTTACATCAAGGATTATGATTTTGTCGGTATAGCCGAAAATTATGACGTGGCCGCCAAACGGCTGACCGTCTCCGGGCGCAATCAATTCCGCAGCGGGGACGAATTGGAAATATTGGATTCCAAAATTTCGCCAATCCAAAAAGTCAAAGTCGGGCAAATGCGCAAGAGCGACGGAGAAATCATCTCTGTGGCGCATAATTCCTACCAAGTAACCCTAGACCTCGCCGGGCAGGCCGTTGCTCCGATTAGCAAACATTCTATTTTATATAGGAAACGCACATGAAAAAAACTTTTTTGCTGGGCTTGGGCTTGATTTGCGCTGTACTGCTCAGCGTCTGGTTACTGACGAGCGCCGATGATTTGGAGACAGAGAGCCGGGATTCGGAGAAAAAAATCGAGCTGGCAGACACCACCGCGCGCGGCTATAAGGACGGCCGCCTGCTCTGGTCGTTGCAATCCAAATACATTTGGTCTGCCCTGAATATCGACCATGCCGTTGTGGAAAACATTTACAATGGCAAATTGTATGATGGAGACAAAATAGTGCTGGACAATCTTTCCGCCCGCAAAGTGCAGGCCAACGCGCCGCAGGAAAGATTATTCGCGGACAAGGGTTTTCGCGCCTTGCTTTACCGCGGCAATCACGAGCCGGTAGACATCTGGGGCGAACAGCTGACCTACAGCGCGGCCAATAAAAAATCCCTGCTTAACAAAAAAGTCCAAGTGTCTGACCGTAACACCAATATCAGCGCGGAACACGCGGAGATTGACCATCAAACTAATCACATTAGCTTCGGCAGGGACGCGCTGCTCTCGCGGCCAGACACCGTGCTGACCGCCGAAAGTTTATTGGTAGACATCAATAACGATACTTTTTGGGCGCGGCACAATGTCCAGCTAATCCGCCAAGGCGAGATTAGTGAAAACAAATTTCGTAAACAACGGACGATAATCACGGCGGCTGAACTGACGGCGGACACTTCCGGCGAGCAGGCGCAGATGACTTTGAGCGGCAAGGTGCTAATCAAACAAGCTGACCAGCAGGCCGCCGGAGACACGGCGGAATATACCGAAAAAGATAATCGGATTTATCTGCGCGGCAACGCCAGTATTCGCCAAAACGACGGCTCTTGGCTGCGGGCGGCACAGGTAATCGTGGACATTGCGGCGGAAAAATTTACGGCGACCCATGCCGAGTCGACTATTTATCTTGATCGTCCTCGATAAAATTACGGCGTAAAATATCTTCCACGCTTTGTTGCGGGCTGGGAGGAATAATCTGTCCCGGCGTTGTCTTTCTGACCTGCGACACTCTTTGCGGGTCAAGGTCCAATTCATTAAAGATTTTGGACAACTGGTCCGGCGAAAAAATCTGTGCGTTTTCGTTAAATTTATTTTTGGCTTCCATGCAATAATTATAGCACGGACGGTCAAGCTTGGTTTTACAGACTAAAACACCGCCACCACGCCGCCGTTATAAGTTTCTTCGATATGCTTCTTGACTTTAGGCGAGAGCAGGGCTTGGCGGAGAGCCACGATGCGCGGGTCATTTTCTTGACCGCGCCGCACCGCGACGATATTCACGTAAGGCGACTGGGCGCCCTCGATAATGAGCGAGTCTTGGACAGGATTTAAGCCCGCGTCCAGAGCGTAATTGCCGTTAATCGCCGCCGCGTCGACATTGCTAAGGGTACGCGGCAACTGGGCGGCTTCCAGCGCACGGAATTGCAATTTGTGCGGATTGACGGCGATGTCTTTTTCCGTAGCCTGCAAACCCGCGCCTTTTCTTAACACGATTAACTTATGGGCTTCCAGCAGGAGCAGGGCGCGTCCGCCGTTGGTGGGGTCGTTGGGGATGGCGATGGTCGCGCCGTCCGGCAGGGCGGCGATGTCCTGATACCGCCGCGAGTACAGGCCAAAAGGTTCGATATGCACGCTGAAAGCCGGACGCAATTTTTCCACCCACTCGCTGTTAGAGTTGAGGTAGGGCAGATGTTGCGTGAAATTGGCATCAATGTCGCCGTAAAGCAGGGCGGTATTTGGCATTACGTAATCGGTAAATTCCACGATTTTTAAATCAATCCCGTCCTGAATAAGACTGTCCTTGATGAGATTGAGCAATTCCGCGTGCGGCACAGGTGAGGCGCCGATAGTCAGCGTGGTTTTCGGTGCCTTTGGCGAACAGCCAGCCAGCAGCAGGACAGAAATTAAAATCAAACTCCGCCAAAAATTTTGCATAAAATCTCCCCGTTATCTTTTATTCAGCAAACCGCGGCTGAGCAAAGTGCCGCCCAGCTGGACTAATTCTACCAAAGTCAAAATGACCACGACAGCCGCGAGCGTGATGTCTTGCCGGAAACGGTAATAGCCAAAACGAATGGCCAGGTCGCCCAGGCCACCGCCGCCAATCGCCCCGGCCATAGCTGTGTAGCCGATAATCGTGATGATGGTCAGCGCCAGACCGGAAACCAGCGCGGGCAAGGCTTCAGGTAACAGGACTTTGCGGACGATTTGCCAATCGGTCGAGCCTATGGCTTGGGCGGCGAGCAGACAGCCCTTGTCGACCTCTTCGAGCGCCGCCTCGACGACCCGCGCGACAAAAGGCGCGGCGCCGATAGACAGCGGTATGACCACTGCCGCCGGACCGATGCTGGTGTGAATAAGCAGGCGCGACAGGGGCATCAAAAGTATCATCAGGATAATAAAAGGAAAAGAGCGGAACAAATTAACGAGACGGGAAAGAATATTGTAAACGGCACTTTGCGGACGCAGACCGGCTGGCGAAGTTACAAAAAGATAAATGCCGAGCGGCAGTCCGAGCAGACAAGCCAAAAAAGTCGAGGCAAAAGTCATGTAAATGGTTTCCAGCGTGGCTTGCGGCAGCAGTCCCAGTATTTCGTGAAGATTAGGCGGCATGGAGCAGCTCCTTGGCGGCGGAAGATTTTGGCTTGGCAAACACGGTTTTGGCCGCGCCGCTTTCCGCTAGGTGTCCGGCTTCCAGCACCGCCACCTGTTCGCAGATTGCGCGGATAACTTCCATTTGATGCGTAACCACCACGACCGTGATTTGCAAAAATTTTTGCAGATTTTTAATGAGGGACAGGATAGAGCGTGTGGTCTGCGGGTCGAGCGCGCTGGTCGCCTCATCGCAAAACAAAATCTGCGGCTCCGCCGCCAACGCTCTGGCGATAGCGACACGCTGTTTCTGTCCGCCGGAGAGTTCGCGCAGACGGGCGCGGCGTTTGTCGGAAATCTGCGTGAGTTCCAGCAGTTCACCGACACGCAGGTCGATTTGTCTGCGCGGTAGCCCGGCAATCTCCAGCGGGTAGGAAACATTGTCCGCGACATTGCGCGAACTGAATAAATTGAAATTCTGAAAAATCATGCCCATTTTGCGTCGCTCCAGTAGCAGCTCACGGCCAGACAAAGTGTCCACGCGCCGTTCGCCAAGATACATCGCGCCGGAGTCAGGTTTTTCCAGTAAATTCATGAGGCGCAACAGGGTAGACTTGCCGGCCCCGCTCCTGCCGATAATGCCAAAAATACTGCCGGGCGGCACGTCAAGACTGATTTTATCAACGGCCTGAAGATTGGCGTATTTTTTTGATATTTTTTCGAGACGCAACATGCTCAAATCCTAGCATTTCCATAGGTTATGTAAAAGTAGTTTGGCTGCGCTGTTATTTAAGAGCGGCATTGTCTGTCTTTATTATTTCCTGCTATTTCCGCCGACATTAATTCCGCGCAGCAGAGTGAGGTAGTGCGTTTTCAATGACACAATGGTATAGGGTAACTAGCATTTATTCAATATTTTAAATTCACAATTATTTTTCACTTCTAAATACGAATACTCATAATTAGAAAAAAATGTCGTTTCCAATTTATTTAATTTCTTTTTTGTTGCCTTTATTGCTTGTTCTGACTTGTCAACACCTATCCAGTTTCTATTTAATTCCTGCGCGGCAACTAAGGTAGTTCCAGAACCGCAAAAGAAATCCATTACAATGCTTCTTTCACTTGAAGATGCTGAAATAATTGTTTTTAATAAATCAATATTTTTTTCCGTGGGATAATTCGGGTATTGATAATCCTTAAATTCCCATATATCCTGCCTCTTTTTTCCAGCCTGCTCATCCGCATATATTATTTTTCTGGGATTGCCATTTGACGACCACTCTACTAAACCGACAGCATCCAGTGCTGCCAATTCTCGAGGAGCACAGCGCCAATGCCGTCCTGGGGGAGGCTTTAGGCCTTTAAACAACCCCGATGTTGCTCCGTTCTTTGTTTCACCCGGCGCGTGTAAGGGTATCGTTGTATAGGCTCTCCCGTTTTTATCAATTTTCTTAAATAATTTTTCTTTGTCTTTCTCATTAAACGGCAATTTTGGCTCATTCCAAATCACCTCATTTGTTTTTGAATAAAATAATATCATGTCTTTTATGTTCCCATACGCCTTGCGGTGAAAATTTTTGGGATTACATTTTATTCTCGTTATATCATTTCTAAAGTTCTCAATCCCAAAAACTTCATCCATAATAATTTTAATATAATGCCCCATTTTATAATCAATATGTAAATAGATTGAGCCAACATCTGAAAGCAATTCCCGCGCGATAATCAGTCTTTCCCGGATGAATTCGATAAAAGCAAAACCTTTTAGATTATCAATATATGCCACAGTATCATCATTGCTCATGCTTATGGTACTCACCCGTTTCTCCCCTATAGTAAATGTCGTGCTGGTTGAAAAGGGCGGGTCAATATATATTAAATCTATTTTATTGGTGTAATTCTCTCTTAATTTTTGCAAGACAGTGAGATTTTCCCCTTTTATTAGAATATTTTTTGTTGATATTTCTCTAGGCCAGTCGCAAATTGGAATATTATCAAGGATTTCTTTAGCTGTTTTTTTTTCTGGATAATATAATTCCATAATGATGCCTTAAATTGAGTAAAGAAATTCGCGCAGCACCAAAGCACTCATAATATTACAATTTGAATATGTCGTTGTAATATCCCGATACATTTTGTTGTTGGTTTTAATGTATGATACGCCGTCCAATATTGCGATAGTAATTGCTTGGACAGATGAACTCGTTATTGTACTAATAGCATCAGCGAATTGAGCGTTTTGATGTCCCCCAAAGTCGGTTAAGAATTTTGCTTCCCCAATAACATATTTTCCATTAAATCTTCCGACAAAATCTAAGCCTTTATCGCGGGAATAATGCAAGTATCTGGAACACCAATCTTTCATTTCCGCGTCCGATGCGTCTAAAACGGCATTTTTCTTATTTTTCTGAAAATCGTTAATTCCGATTGGTTTTATGCCCAATCCGCCATTGGTAAGCCAGCGTTTAAATAACGGTCCAATTTGCCTGTTTGTTTCTTTTGGTTCTGAACATTTTTCAAATATTTTGTCCAAACCCATTTCGTATAATCTGCCGCATAATCTGTTTATAGTGTTAGGATTTCTTTGTATTGCGTCCGGGTCTCTTTTGAGATAGGCCACATAGGAATCTTTGATGGGGAAAAGGTCTAACTGAAGTAAATGCGTAATAAGACTGATGTTATTGCGGGCCGTAAAACTATCTTCAATACGTTGCCATTGATTTTTATCAATATCCCGTATTCCATCGGGAATAGTCGGGTAAATCTTGAACAATTCGTCTAAATAATTCCGTTGATTTGCGAATTCAATGCTTAAATCAGCCCAATAACCCATGGTTTTTCAGCATAGACAATGTTTTTTTCTTTGTCAACGTGTCTTAGTGCCTGGTTGCTGGCGGCGGCGCGGCGCAGACAAGTTTGTTAGACGACAGTTTTTAATGACGCAAGGTAATTATTTCTTAATCCTGCCAATTCCACCATTTTGATTTTTCGGGGTCGGGTATTATTCCATTTAAGATTAATATTTCCGGCCTATATTCAAAATGCATAGTATCAAAAATATCCCATTTACCGCCCCAGACAAAACCATGACTCTCAAATATTTTTATGATTGCTTCCGGCGGATTGCCTCTTTTGCTATATGGCACATCATACCATTGCGGGCCAGCCTTGAACCAATACTGCTCTGCGCGAGGAACTACCAAATCGATTGCCAGACCATAAGAATGCAGGCTTCTTGCGCCAGTTCCTGCTATATGGCGCCGGGCGTAAGCACCCACTACATTGCGCAGGCTGTTCAACCAGTCTTTTACTTCTCTGTCTTGGTTGGCGAGTTCCATTATCTGATTTTTAATTTTTTTAATCCGCCCTTGAATATACTTATGAACTCTGGCCGGTCCCTGTTCGGTGTTGACCCCTTCTATTACCATTTGCGCCGCTTCTGTTTCTTCGTAAGTAGCACACGAATATATCGCATCATATAAAAACGCTGAGCCCATCGAAGGATGGCGAGAAGCTTCTTTCATCGCCTCTATTTCTGCTTCAGTCGGTCCTCTCCACTGCGGTAGTTCCTGATAATACGAATAAAAATTCCAAGGTTCATACTTCTGCCACTCATCTCGTAATTCGGCGGGCAACATTCTGCCTTCCGCATAAAAAAATCTCTGTCCGTGTACCATAAAACTCCAGTCTCCATCAATATACTCTGGCTCGGTTATTATGCCGGGATACCCGCGGGAAAAAGCTTGTATAATGTCTCGTGGGTTTTCAGAGGCGGGAATATTCAAACGCACCTTATCAATAGCTTGAACAACCTCTGGATAAGCTTCAGGAAATGTTTGCATAATAACTGGCACACGAGGATGAGGTGAAGCATCCACTGTGACAATTCTCTCGCCTTGATTGTCACCAGCCCCTCTGATTTGCGCAAATATTCCTTGATAACCCGCCAATAATTCTGACTCTTGCTCATAAATACTTTGCAATACTTCTTGATAAGGAGAGGCAGGCAATGCACTCTTTAATTCTTGCAAATATCTTTCCAGCACATCCAGGTGATTTTCAATCAATCTTGCATTATCATACACATTCTCCAGCCAGCCCGACATTCGTGCATTAGCAGAAACTATAAAATCTATTTGTTGCTCCAGCGGATACGGCAAATCGCCATAAATTTCTGACAATTCAGGGTATTTAGCACACGATTCCTCCCGGCCTACCAGCAATATATTTTGATTTTGTGGGTTTTCCGGCTGTTTAGGTTCAGGTATTATATAACCTAAATCCTTAGGATAATTATTAGTATCAAATCTTCCTGCATCCCACATATAAACTCCTCCAAAAACCCATCTGATATATACCCAGTTAGGTAGCTTTTATGCACGGCTTTATAAAAAAAATTAGAGAGCATAAATTAAACCGCGTAAACACAGTTTACTTTCTCAAAAATTATGGAACTTAACCATGCAGGACAGATAACCTAAAGCCATTCACCAAACACATTTCAATCTGTCTTTAGCATACCGCGCCGGAGTCAGGTTTTTCCAGTAAATTCATGAGGCGCAGCAGGGTAGATTTGCCAGCTCCGCTTCTGCCGATAATGCCAAAAATGCTGCCGGGAGGCACATCAAGGCTGATTTTATCAACGGCCTGAAGATGGGCGTATTTTTTTGATATTTTTTCGAGACGCAACATGCTCAAATCCTAGTATTTCTATAGGTTATGTAAAATAGTTTGGTTGTGCTGTGCTGTTATTTAAGAGCTGTATTGTCCGTTTTTGTTTTTATTATTTCCCTTCATTAACTTATATAGTTTTTCCGTGGTGTTCCAATTCCGGATAGTCATATTTTGATATATTTTTGTTCCTATTATTTTGGTGAAACGGCTTTTCGTTATTTGTTTTATTAGCCGCGAGACATAGATAACATTTTTTCCGGCGGATATTTTGTCCACGCCGTCTCGGGGATTAAATTCTTTCAAAGCGTCCGGGGCTTTCAACGGCTCCAGTAAAAATACCACGTCATATTTATAGGCTTTTTTATTTTCGCCAAAGCCGGATGGTTTATCGGCGATAACTTTTTGCATTTCAGCCAGCGTTAATATAGCGAGAGTTATTTTGTTTCCGAATTTTTTCAACAATATTTTTTCGATTTGGGCTTTTAATTTTAATTTGTTTTTTTCAGAACATTTGAACACAACATTTCCACTTTGAATATAAGTCAGGACATCGGCAAATCCCATTTCGGCAAATAATTTTCGCAGTTCACCCATTTTGATAATATTATTTCCGCCGACATTAATTCCGCGCAGCAGAGCGAGGTATTGCATTTTACCCATGGGTTAATTTTAATCCCGCCAATTCCACCATTTTAATTTTTCGGGGTCGGTTATTGTTCCATTGGCATAGGCTACCGCCAGACGGTATTGGTATAAGGCACAACGGTCAACCTGCATATTTTGAAACTGGCAGTCTTTGAAATAAATTTTTTCAGGGTTTTGTCCTCTTAACGACGCAATAGTAGGATAACCAGCGTTTATTAAATGCTGCGCCATATTTTTGCCGATACCGGGGATTTGTTCGAGTTCTGATTTTGCCAGTTTCATAATTTTAATTATGACACACTTTCGAGAAAATAGCCGTGCTTTTAATTTTCGACAATTTTAGAGTGTGCCGCACCTGGCGTTCCGGCGGCTGGCTGTGTTAAGGCGGCGAGGCATATACAGACCTGTTAGGCGACGTTTGGTCCGCTTTTATATGTTTTATTTTTATATTATTTATTCCATTATCTTCTATTTTTTTGTGTATGAAATATAATTTTATTCAAATTCCATTTTCAAATACACCATGTCCTTTAATTGTTTGCCATCTTCAAATATTTTATGATCATAATTCTTTATAAAAAAGTCTTTTAGAACATGCGAATATTTAAATCCACATTTTTTATAAAAATTAATTATCTTTTCATTTTCACCAGTTCCAACCAATAATGTTTTACATTTATTTTTATAATTTTCTATAATATAATTTATCATATAATATCCATAACCTTTACCCTGATATCTTTCATAAGTTGCTATATTTTTAATTTCATAAATTGTTTTATCTTCTTTTGTAACTATACATACAGTTTTTAAATCACTATCAAATAATGCAAACAAATTCCCTTTGAAAAGGTATTTATAAACCATATTTTCCTGTTCATCACCTAACAACAATAAATCCATATATTTTTCTTTATTGGTAGATATTTCTCTAATTTCCATTATATTTTCCTCCAATATAACAATTATTATATAATTATTCTTTTGTCTATATATTACAGAAAATTTCGGACCAAATGTCGCATAACGTTCTGGCTGTATGCGACGGTTTGGCGGCTCGAATAAAAAAATGCGTAGCATTTTTAGGGCCGACAAACTGTGCCGGAGTTTTGGCGTGGGAATGGAGCGAAGCGGAATGACCTAGCCACATGGAGTCCCGAGCCGCCTACTGGCGGTGCAACGTAAATAGACCTGTTAGGCGACGTGCCGCCTTGACAATCATTTTTTCTTTGAATATTTTTTATAATATTTTATTAATTCTTCTTTCTTTATTTCCCCTTTAGCCACGGCTATTATTTCTTTATATACTATTTCGCCTGGACAATTAAATGCATATCCGTTTATAGCCAAAAATACCAATGAACTCGCCAAGGCTACTCGTTTATTTCCATCAATAAATGGATGATTTTGGCAGATATGATACACATAAGTGGCCGCCATTGCGGGAATTGTTTTGTGTAAATATTCTCCTTGGAAACTTGACTGGGGCATATTTATTGCCGAGCTTAATAAGTTCAAATCTCTAACCCCATATAGGCCACCGTAATTTCTTATCTGGTCTTCCAAAATTAACAATACTTCAGATAATGTCAAGAAATGTATATTCATTCACCAAGTCTGCTCAAGACATTCTTGTATTTTTTATTAATTTTCCCCAATGATTCAAGAATATTATTTTCTTGAGCAGTAGTATTCTGAGGTGATAAAATAAGATTCTTTCCGTCGGTACTTAATTCAAAAAATGTTTCATTGGTTATATGCAACATTTCCATTATTGGTTTGTCAATTACAAGAGCGGCGCTATTGCCATGCCGTATCAATTTCTTAATCATGATTGATTCCTCCCCAAAATTCCTTAAAATTATAACCGCATAATAGTTTATACAATTTCTATCCTTAGTATTGTATACACATTGTATATATTTGTCAATATTCTTTCGGCTTATAGCATGAAAAACTCACAATAACTCAATACTTTTTCGGTTTATAAGCCGAAAAAATGCCAGAATTTACGTTTACAAACCATTAGACAAAATTGGGGGTGTGCGCCATTATTTTTTTATTTTGTGTGCTGTAATAATCGTATAACTGTAAGCATTAACCGTTATTATACAATCGCCTATATCTACATACCAATTTTTTCCATTCCTTGTTATTTTGCAGTTGGGATTTTTAATCCTTTCCCTACACCAATCTACAACATCATCAGTATCCAAACAAAGATTTTTCTTTATCCTTAATACACCTAATGGTGTCGTATGGATTTTATTTATATTTGAAATCAAATCATTGTCTTTTATTACCATATTCATTTAATTCAATCGATTTTATTAAACAAAACAGTTTTTTTCTTTAATGAAATTTTTCCTACCTGATAACCATATTGAACTAATTCCTTTTTATAATTCAAAAAAGAATGGTCTATTCCAATTTCTGTAATACTTTTAATGTCAGCGAAAGATAATTTAATTGATTGC
>BGZO01000017.1 GCA_003864475.1 Candidatus Termititenax persephonae
GAGCAGGAATATTTGGCGCGTTACCACAAGGCGCTGGGCAATAACCATGTGGTGCGTCTAAAAAAACTAGACTTGCGCCGTGATTTGGCACTGGCCAAGCGGTATCCGGGTTATAAGACCAAGCATAAGACCGCTGATAGCGTGCAGAGATTCTTGGAGTTAATCAAGCGATGAAGAAGCTGTATGTGAGAATAATTAATTTTCTGGCCACGGCGGGATATGTCGGTTATTTGCCCCAGGCCCCGGGGACTTGGGGCAGTTTGCTAGCCTTGGTTTTGTACGGACTGATTTTCCGGCGGCTGGATTTTAATTTTTATCTTTTGTTTATCCTGCTGACATTTTTTGGCGGAATTTTTGTCTCCGGCGAGTATGACCGTCTGCACCGGAAACACGATGCCGCGGAAATAGTTATCGACGAGGTGGTCGGGCAGTCTCTGGCACTGACTCCCTTGTTTTTCTTGCCGTGGGCGGGGCAAGGTTTTTATGTCTGGCTGGCGGCGGCTTTTGTCCTCTTTCGTTTTTTTGATATAGTGAAACCGCTGGGTGTCAGACAGATTCAGAAAATCAAGGGGGGCGAGGGTGTGGTTATGGACGATGTTCTCGCCGGAGTATATACCATAATTGTGCTGAATATACTTTATTATTCTTGGGTATATCTTTGGTTCTGGTGTGGGGGAGGGCGCGAAAATTTTTATTAGATTGTTGGGAAGGGTTGATAAATTTATTATGTCAGTGAATATTTCAATGTTTCGTTGGCACGATCGGCGCGGTCTGAAAAGTTATGAGAAAAAGTTTGCCTGGCTGGTCAAGCTTTTTGCTTGGCTGCGTTTTTCGCCGAATATTTTGACCAGCGGCGCGGTTTTTTTGGCCATGCTGGGCGGCGGTTTTGTCCTTTATGATTTGCGTTATGCGGCGGTCGGTTCTTTTCTCGCGGCTTGGTTTTTGACTTACTTTGACGGCATCTACGCGCGGCAGACTGCCACCGCAACTGATTACGGAGACTTTTGGAATATGCTGGCCAATCTCCTCTGTGAGATTTTCTTATTTGTGCCGCTCTTACTTAGCCGTATTTTTGCGGTCAGTTATTTTCTGGTCGTAGTTTTGTTGCTACTCCTAATCTTGCGGTTCTTGATTTCACTGGTTTTGCTGGCGGCTGATAATCTAAAAGTCAAAACCCCGGAAGTTTTTTTTAGCCGGACGGAATTGTGGTTGCTTTTTTAGGCGGTCTGCTGCTGGATTGGCTGGAACTGGCCTTGGTTTGTTGCGTTTTATTGCTGTTGGTTTCCTTGCTTTATTTGTTGTTCCAGACGCATCGTGTTCTGGCTGTGCGGCGCACTGTTCCCAAACTTTCGTCCAAGAAGCGGAGTAAAAAATGAACAGAATTTTTGCTGAAATAAATTTGCGAAAATTGGCGGCCAACTTAGCGGCTTACCGGGCGCAGTTGTCAGGTCAGACTGCCATTTTGGGTGTCGTCAAGGCCGACGCTTACGGTCTGGGTGCGCTGGCGGTAGCCCGGAAATTAAGCCAAGGCGGGGTTAATTATTTTGGCGTGGCGGCTTTGCGCGAGGTGGAGGAGTTGCGGCAAGGCGGTCTGACTGCGCCGCTTCTCTTGCTGAGCCAGCCTGACCCGCAGTACGCCGCTAAAATTGTGGAATTGGGGGCGACGGCGACGGTTTATGAGTCCGCTTTTGCGGAACAGCTGAGCCGGGCGGCGCCCGGCGGGATTAAAATCCACGTGAAAGTCGATACCGGTATGAACCGCATCGGCCTGCCTCCCGGCGAATTGGCGGGATTTTTGCGCGGGCTGGAAAAGTACAAAAATCTCGAAGTGGAAGGTCTCTTCACGCATCTGGCCTGTCTGGGCGCGGCTGGACGGAAACAGCTGGCGGAGTTTGCCGACTGCGTGTCGGCGGCCAAGAAAATTATTCCGAACCTTAAGTATGTTCATGCTTTAAGTTCCCTGGCGGTCGGGGAATTCCCTGAAGCGCAGTACGATATGGTGCGGCTCGGTATCGGTTTGTACCGGGGGGTGCTGGCTTTGAAGTCGCGGGTTATGCTGGTCAAGACGATTCAGCCTGGGGAGGCGGTCAGCTATGGTGCGACCTTTGTCGCGGATAAACCGTTGCGTATTGCGACCATCTCCGCTGGTTACGCGGACGGGCTGAGCCGCCTGCTTTCCAATCGTGGCAGGGTTTTGCTTAACGGGCGCAGTTATAAGCTTTGCGGTCAGATTTGCATGGATATGTGTTTGGCGGTCGTTGATGACACGGTGGCTGTCGGTAATGAGGTGGTTTTGATTGGAGCACAGGGCGGGCAGGAAATTACCGCGCAGGAACTGGCAGATTTGACCGATACTATTGATTATGAGATTATATGCGGCATCAGCAAACGTGTTCCGCGTTTTTATTTGGAGTAGGCATGGCGTACTTGTCCCTTTACCGTAAATACCGTTCGCAGGATTTTGAGACAATCGTCGGACAGAAGCACATCGTGCAGACTATCAAGAACGCTCTGCAGTCTGATCGCCTGGCGCACGCTTATATTTTTTCGGGACCGCGCGGCACGGGCAAAACCAGCTTGGCGCGGATTCTGGCCAAAGCCTTAAATTGCGCCGAGGGACCGACTACCAAGCCCTGCCTGAAATGTCCGCAATGCCTGAAAATCAAAAACGGTACGGCGGTAGATGTGATAGAGATTGACGCGGCTTCCAACCGCGGCATAGACGAAATGCGCCAACTGCGCGAGCAAGTCAATTTCATGCCCGTAGAGGGGCGTTACAAAATTTATATTATCGACGAAGTGCATATGCTGACGACTGAGGCTTTCAACGCTCTGCTCAAAACTTTGGAAGAGCCGCCCGCGCAGACGCTTTTTGTTTTGGCGACGACGGAGATTCAAAAAATTCCCGCCACGATTCGCTCGCGCTGCCAGCGCCTGGATTTTAAGCGGATTACCGCGCCGGAAATAGCCGCACATTTGCAGGAAGTTTGCCGCCAAGAGAATGTAACTATCGATGCTCAAACCGCCAATTACATTGCCCGGCAGGCGGACGGCGGTATGCGTGATGCGCTTTCTCTGCTGGACCAATTGTTGTCTTTTAAAGCGGGTTCAGCTTTTGTCTTGGACGATATCTTGGCTTTGCTGGGGACGACGGTCAATGCGGCCTTAGTCTCATTGCTGGGCAAGATTCTCCGCCGGGAGCTGGAAGCCGCGCTGGAATTGACCGGGCGGTTGGTCGCGGACGGCAAAGATTTGCGGCAGGTCTGCAAAGATATTTTAGACAACCTGCGCAATCTGCTGCTCTTGATTTTAAAAGCCGAGCAGGCTTTGGATTTGAGCGCGGAAGATATTGCCGCGTTGCGCCAGATAGCGGACGGTGTGTCCGCCGCCGAGGTCAGACGTTTGCTTTTGACTTTTGCGCGGGCGGAGGCGGACATGCGCTGGAATCCGCACACGCGTCTGGTTTTCGAACTGGCCGTCATGGAATTATGCTCCGCCGCCGTGCCGTCGGCTCCGGGCGCGGGGGAGACGCGGGCGACGGGCAGGGCAGAGGGAAGCCGGGATTCTGGTGCGGCAAGCGTGCGCCCGGTACCGAGCGCGGTGTCCGCCGGAAGCGCGGTCGCGGCGGGTCGCGCTGAGCCGCCCAAAACTGGCGAGGCGGCGGCTAAAATGACCGTGGGGCAAGCGGCAACCAGTCCGCCCCAAATTGACTGCGGTCAGTCGCCAGGCTTGGCGGAGATAAAACAGTCTTGGCCGATTTTTTTGAACAAACTAAAACTGTCCCGCCCGGCTTTGGTAATTTTGCTTTGCGAAGGCAGTTTGAAAAGCTACGTGAACGGAGTCCTGACTCTGCGTTTCAAAGAAAGCTACGGCCTGCACAAGAAAAAACTTCTGGAATCCAACAGCAAGACCGAGATTGAACGCCTGTTGCGGGAGACTTATGGTGCGGAGATAAAACTAGCTGTGGCGTTGGAAGCCTTTAACGCCGCGCCGGAGCCGGAGATTGGCTTGACCACCGAGCAAATCTTAGAAACCCTGCCGGGAACAGTAATTCCCGCCTAGCAACAGCGGGATATTTTAACTTTATCTGGTGTAGTGTTTCGACGGCCCTAAATCTTGGGCGAAGTTATTTTTGTACGCCAAGGACAGTTAATTGAGGGAAATATTTTATGTTAAGATAGCCCCTGATGGATATAAACCTGATTCGCAATTTTTCAATCATTGCCCACATCGACCACGGCAAATCCACGCTGGCTGACCGTCTGCTGGAAATGACTGGCGCGGTGTCGGCGCGGGAAATGCGCGCCCAACTGCTGGACTCCATGGACATCGAGCGCGAGCGCGGCATCACAATCAAGCTTAACAATGCGCGGCTGGATTATCAGGCTTTGGATGGCCGGGTATATGAATTGAATCTGATTGACACGCCTGGTCATGTGGATTTTAGCTATGAAGTGTCGCGTTCGCTGGCGGCCTGCGAGGGTGCGTTGCTGGTGGTGGACGCGTCGCAGGGTATTGAGGCGCAGACGCTGGCCAATGTTACTTTGGCGCGGGAGCTGGGGCTGGCGATTATTCCCGTCATTAATAAAATTGATTTACCCGCCGCCGATGTCAATATGGCGCAGGAAGAATTGCTGGACGTGCTGGGCATCGACCCTGACACTTGTCTCCTCGCCTCCGCCAAGGAAGGCCTCGGCATCCGAGAAATTTTAGAGGCGATAATCACGCGCATCCCGCCGCCTCAACAAAATAATCGGCCACTGCAGGCTTTGATTTTTGATTCCTACTTTGACGAGTACCGCGGGGTGGTGGTCCAAATCAGGGTCAAGGAAGGTATGCTCCGCAAGGGATTGCGTATCCGTGCTATGCAGACCGGCAAGGAGCATGAGATTTTGGAATTGGGTGTGAAAACCCCGGCCATGAAGCCTGTAGACAGTTTGGGCGCGGGCGAGGTCGGCTATGTCATTGCCAATATCAAGGATATCGCGGACGCGACGGTGGGCGACACGCTGACTTCCGCCGAGAATCCGGCGGCTGAGCCGCTGCCCGGTTACCAGCCGGCTAAGCCGATGGTTTTCTGCGGACTATATCCTGTGGACGGCGAGCAGTTCGAAGATTTGCGCGAGGCTCTGGCCAAGATGAGACTCAACGATGCGGCTCTGCAATATGAACCGGAGACCTCCACGGCCTTGGGTTTTGGTTTTCGCTGTGGATTTTTGGGGCTACTGCACATGGAGATTGTACAGGAGCGGCTGGAGCGCGAGCATAATCTCAATCTGCTGGCGACTACTCCCTCGGTCGAGGTGGAGATTGTCAAGACCAATCAAGAAATTGTCCGTATCGACTCGCCAGCCAAACTGCCCGAAACCTCGCGCATCGAGTGCTTCCGTGAGCCGTTGGTCAAAGCGGTCATCATCACGCCCCAGACTTATACGGGCGCGATTATGGAATTGTGCCAGAAACGCCGTGGGGTTTTTCAGGACATGGCCTATCTCGACAAGACGCGCGTGCGTCTCAATTATGAACTGCCGCTGATTGAGATTGTCATTGATTTTTTTAACAAATTAAAATCTGCCACGCAGGGCTACGCCTCTTTTGACTATGAGTTCTTGGCTTTTCGCGAGTCGGACTTGGTCAAGATGGACATACTCCTCAATGGCAGCCAGGTGGACGCGCTGGCGGTCATTGTCCACCGCGATTTTGCCCAGGAGCGCGGGCGCAAGCTCTGTGCCAAACTCAAGGAGCTGATTCCGCGGCACATGTTTGAGATACCGATTCAGGCGGCCTTGGGCGGCAAGGTCATTGCCCGCGAGACTATCCGTGCCAACCGCAAGGATGTTACCGCCAAGTGCTACGGCGGCGACGTAACGCGCAAGCGCAAGCTTCTCGAAAAACAAAAGGAAGGCAAGAAACGCTTGAAATCCGTCGGCAACGTGGACATCCCCCAGGACGCGTTCTTGGCGATGCTGAAAATTGAGGAATGAATTTCCGCGCAAATTGAGGTATAATTTCCCCGGTAAGACAGGGGAGGGCAATCATGTATTTCATACCTTTTATTTTGTTTTGCGCGGCGGCGCTCGTGCTGGTTTCGATTAAGCAAATCAATCAATACGAGCGCGGTCTGCTGTTTTCTTTTGGGCGGTTTATGAAAATTTTGGAGCCGGGCTGGCGGTTGGTCCTGCCGGTCTTCCAGTCTTTTGTCAAAGTGGACATCCGCACCAAGGCCGTCGACGTGCCGCCGCAGGATGCGATTACGCGCGACAATGTTTCGATTAAGATTAACGCCGTGATTTATTACAAAGTTTTTGACGCGGGCAAGGCGATTATCGAGGTTGAAAATTTTTATTATGCCGTGAGCCAGTTGGCGCAGACCACGATGCGCAACACCGTCGGTTCAGTAACGCTGGATGAGCTGTTGACTGACCGTGAAAAAGTTTCCAAAGAGATTTGTTCGATTATCGACCAGCTGACCGACCCGTGGGGTATCAAGGTCGAGAATGTGGAGCTGAAAGACATTGCTTTGTCCGAGGAAATGAAGCGTGTCATTGCCAGGGTGGCCGAGGCCGAGCGTGAAAAACGCGCGGTCATTACCAAAGCCGCCGGCGAGGTCGAGGCCTCGGAAAATCTAGCCAAAGCCGCTTTGCTCATGGGTCAGACCCCGGGAGCCTTGCATTTGCGCACGCTCTCCACGCTCAACGATTTGAGTTCCGACCAGTCCAATACGGTAATTTTTGCCGTGCCAGTCGAGGCTTTGCGTGCGCTGGAAGGTCTGGCCAAACTGACGGAAAAAAAATCTTAAACGTATCAAAAAAAGCGGGGTAAACAGGGGGAATGTTTTCACTCTATATTCACATCCCTTATTGCCTGCAAAAATGCCGTTATTGTGATTTTGTAAGTTTTCCGGTAGGCGCCGCTCAGTCTGCTACGCCGACAGCATCTTCGGATTGCGAGGGGACAGGGGGCTGTGAAAATCAGAATTTCCTCCCCTTAAATCAAGGAGAACTGCCGAGCGCAGCGAGACAGCAGGGCTTTGTCCCCGACGCATACATCGATGCTTTGTGTGCGGAAATACAAGGGTATTATTCTCAAGATAATGGGTATAAATACAATAGTAAGACTATCTCGACGATATATATCGGCGGGGGGACACCGAGTTTGTTGACTGCCGAACAGCTGGCTAGGATATTGGTCAGCCTCACGGCTAGTTTTCAGCTGAGCGCGGATTGTGAATTTACGGTCGAGGTTAATCCAGAGACTTACGCGCGGGAGAAATTTTTGGCGTATCGGTCGCTGGGCGTGAATCGGGTGTCCTTGGGCGTGCAGTCTTTTCAGCCGCGCTATTTGCGCCGGCTGGGACGGGTGTCTACGCGGGAAAAAATAGTCGAGGCTTTGCGGGGACTGCAGAGTATTTTTGCCAATGTCAGTTTGGACTTGATGAACAATCTGCCCGAACAGACTTTGGCGGAGAGCGCGGCGGATTTGCGCACGGCGGTAAATTATGCGCCACAGCATATTTCCTGCTACGAATTGACTTGGGAGGCAGGCACGCCGCTTCTAGCAGAAAACTTGGCCGTCAATGAATTGGGGGAAGCTATGTATAAACAGACGCAAGAAATTTTGGCGGAGAACGGCTATGTGCAGTATGAGATTTCCAATTACGCCCGCCCGGGATTTGCTTCCCGGCACAATCTGGCGTACTGGTCGGAGCAATCCTATCTCGGCCTAGGCTTGGCGGCGCACAGCTATAATCAGGACAGAGGCTGGCGCTGGTCGAACACCAAAAATTTAGCAGACTACTTGGGCAAACTTTTCCGGCGTGAGCCGGAACCGGAGGATGGTTTCAATAAAATCATGCTGGGACTGCGTAAGAATGTCGGCATTCCTGACGCTTATTTGGACGAGCGGCAAAAAGCCAAGGCCCGGCAAATGATTGCCGAGGAGTTGCTCATCCGGCAGGACAATAATTTCTGCCTGACCAATCGCGGACGTTTGGTTTTGAATCAAGTACTGCTGGAGTTAATGTGAGAAAGTTTTGGCTAATTTTACTGATTTTATTATTGCTCCTGCCCGCGGCGGCCAAGGACCCGATGAAGCGCGGCAAGTCCGCATTCCAGCCGGGACGCGCCTATCCGCAGGTGGATATTTCCGGCTATGAGGAGCTGGAGTACAACAACCTCGATTATTCGGGCGACCCGCAGAAATACCAGAATACTGCCGAATACACCAGCCTGCCCGCCTCGGTCAAGGTCTACGACGGACTGCGCCACCGCCGCTTGATTGATTTGGAGGGACAGATTAACGAAAAACTTTATGTGCGTTACAAAATCATGCAAGACCCCGATTTGCCGCAGGAAACAGATATTTATGTCGAATACGATAGATTTTCCGTGTATTTTGGCAAATACGATGCGGCGCTGAACAACGGTGATTTGTTTTCGATGACCAAGGGCATTGACGGTTTGCATGCGGATTACTTGGGCGAAAATTTTGAGGTCGAGGCGATTTACGGCGAGGAACGCTCGCACGAACGGGAGTTTGCGTTTAACGGCACGGGTAAGCGCGAGTACAGTTTGGGCGAAACCAATATTGTCGAAGGCACGGTCAAGGTTTTCCTCAACGGCAACCGCCTGACCGAAGATGACGATTATCATATTGATTATTTTGACGGTGTGATTGTTTTTAATAATATTCTTTCGGTGCTGGACAATGTGAAAGGCTCTTATGAATATCTTGACCCGATTGAAGATTTTTTGCCGATTGCTTCCAAGATTAGGCTGAGCGGGATTCAGCACCGTTACAAAAATTACCGCGGCGGCGAGCTGACTATCTTGACCGACAACGCGGTTTTCCGCTATACCCCGGCGGACTTGCTGGAACTGCCCGCGCCGCCTACCGCGGACAATATTTACCTGTCCGTGCCGGAAGGATACCGGGTCATCCTGCCGGAAGGCACGGCGCTTTTTACGCGGGACAAATTCCGCCAAAACGAGAAGCTCCAATTTGTTTTCACGGCCAATGAAGATTTTACCGGCGCGCTTCGCGCGGATTTTCAGGACGGCACGCAGGAGTTGGTACCGCTGGACGGTCAATACACTCTGGAAAGATTGTTGACCAGCGCGAACGCCGTCGGCGAAAATAATTTATTCTTGGTTTTTCACGCCGGGAGCAGTGAAAATGAAACGGTACGCAAAGTCCCTTATGTCATTGAACCAGCGCGGGTCGAGACGGTCAGCAATCTGACTAAAATCCAATTGGACAGTTATCCGCTCATTTCGTTCAGTGAAAAAATTACCTATGCCGGGCAGGTCTTGACGCGCTATGAAGATTATCAGATTAACTATGCGAAAGGTTTGGTAACTTTTCTGCGTGAGATTCCCGACAATGCTTATGACTTGGAAATTGATTATGCTTATTATTTGACGGAGCGGCTGCAGGAGGTTCTCAAAGGCGACGAGACACGCGGTCCCTATAAACTGACGAATAGGCTGATTGTGCCGGAGAGCGCGGTGGTCGTGGTCAACAATCTAAAAATGCTGCCCAATGTGGATTATAAACTCGATGAGCGGGCCGGGCAGATTAGTTTTGTCCGCAATATCAAGTCGGTCGATTCTATTCAGGTGGATTATCGTCATTATAATTTTGCTTTGCCGCAGGGGCAGGCCAAAAAAGAGCGCTTTACCATCAGCTCCTATTTCGTACAGGAGCAGGCCAAAGCCGCCGAGGCTGAGGGGGTCGAGTCGTACACTGTTTCTGGCGGGGATTTAGAGGTGGAGATTGGCTACGATGTCAGCCTAAATCCTGTAACGAAAATCACGGTCGCGCCCAAATATATGCCAATCATGCGTTTTGTCGAGGTGCAGATGGACAATGCCGCCGCGACGATACGCGAAAAATCCGAGTACAGTGGACAAATTTTGGTCGCGGGTCATCCTCTGGATACTGCCTCAATCAAAGTTTCTTTTGAGCAGGGCAAGACCTCGCAGGCTCCGCAGCTTTATTTCAGCGGGAGCAATCAGGCCACGCTTTATTTGGAGCGCGAGACCCCTTCTTTTGCCCGTCCGCTGGTCTATGAGTCTGTGATTTTAGAGGTGCGGCGTACGGGCAGTCTTTTTTATGTGCCTTTGGAATATCGGCGTGATTATATTATCGGCGAGACTGCCGATTTGCCGGCCACTATCGGGGTGGTGGTTGATTCCGACGGCAAGGCCCTGGTGGCTTTTAATCCGGACGCTTGGCAGCGCGGCATCATCACTTTTATTACAGGCAATTCGCAAATCGGCTACAGTCCTGACCCGAGTTATGGCTACGGCGACAGTTTTCGCCTGACCTATAAGATTTCCAATGCCGAATCCACTGACCCGGGCGATATTCTGCATCAGACTTACGGCACAAAGTTTTCTTATTCGCCAGTGGACTGGTTCAGGGCGGATGTGGAGTATAACGAAAGCCATAAGCAGTACCAGCGTGCCATCAATTCGCATAGTGTTTCGGCCAATGGGGCTATGTACAACAGCTCTAGCGGCTTGGACTTAAAAACTTTAGCGGGTATTGACCCGCTGGAAATAGTCGAGGACAGTGAAAAGGTTTATGTCAATGAGCGCCTGCAGACCAAGAATGACCAGTATACTCTTGCCTATAACGGCGGTACTTTGCGTTTTCATTCCGGCATGGTTTTTTCACCGTCAGATAATATCCGCGTGGAGTTTGATTACTACGATGCGGTGGGTGCACAGGAGCAGGTTGATGACCGGGCCAAAGCCGCCAAGGTGGATTTGACTTTGCGCCTTGGCTCCACGGACATTACCGCCGGATATGTTACGGTCGATGCTAAGTATGACCCGGTGGGCAACCCGCCCAATCTCTATCCTAAAGGCACGGAAGCCAAGAACGTCATTGTCCGTTCGCGCCCCATGGAGAGGCTGAATGTTTATTCGCGCTTGGAACAGCAGCAAAATATACAGTCAGCTTATGATGACGGCACAGACCGCTACGGCGACACGGTGTATCAAAATTACAAAGTGGATTATGGTTTTAACACGAACGACAATATCGCGCTGGCTTACAACCGCACGGACGTGAATGTCCCCGCCGTAACTATGGTTTCCGCCAACGAGGGTTTTTATGCGGTGGACACGCGCCAGCAGGATTATCAGATGGATTTAAATATTGGGCCGTCCGCTTTTCGCACGGGGGTATTCCTGAAAAATGCTGAGTCTTTCACGGACGAAAAAGACCAGGACAATCCTTTCCAGACTTACAACCGCAACGCCCGCCTGACCAATTTTTTTCAGCCGCTGAAGGATTTAACTTTTTCAACTTCCTATGCCCGCAATCTGGACGAGGAGTTTAAGGATTTGCGCAGTTTGAGCGAGTCGCTGGCCTACAGCGAGATTGTCCGTTACAACCCGTGGACGATTGACAGCAGCTACGAATATTCCGGCGCGGATTATTTAAAAGAGCAGTCGCTCGGCCAGGACGATTATTCTACTTTTACCAAAACCATTGGCAATGACCGACGGCAGATTTTTAATATCAGCTTCCGCCGCCCGCCGGAATTGTCCAGCGACCTCTACGAGGAGTTGTATCTGCATTATGACAACACTTATTACCGCCGCGTTACAGACTTATACAATCAATCGCCTGACGTGTCGCGGCTGGATAATTTTAACGCGACGCTCCGTCCCTATGACATTGTTTCGCTCGGCTATGACAACCGCCACAGCGACAATTTGCTGGAAAACCGCAACCGTACAGAATATTACCAAGAAAATGTTTACAAGCTGTCGAAATTTTATCCGGCTAAGTATCTTAGTTTTTTGCCGGCGGACTTTCTTTTGGTCAATAAGGTGGAGTATTCCCGGCGCACCAATGAGAACGGGCGGGACTGGACAGGCAGCACGACGGAGCGCACCTATACGCTGGACAATTATTACACCTTGACGCATACCTATACTTTGAATCCTTGGGACAACCTGACCATCGACTTGGATTTTACCAATAAGGATATTGAGCGTTTTAGCGAGACGCTCTATGCCAATAAAAGTTATGGCTCGTCCGAGAGCCAAGAGCCGGAGGACACGCAGAGCCTGAAATTAAAATACCTGCTGCCGGAGTTTTTTATCGCGCGCAACATTGACTACGCTTGGGAAATGGGTTTGTCCCAGCGCAAAATCAACAAGGCCACCTATCAGGTCGACAACGCGGGCAATATCACGACGACCACCAACCGTGATGACTTGTACAGCGGCAAGCATACGATGCTGATGGCTTATAATTATTTTACTTCTTTTACTAATACACATGCGCTACAGACCTTGGAAGAATATAAACGCAAGACCGGGGACGGCTCGCGTTACTCTTACGGTCAGACCGACCAGGCCAATGTTCGCTATGATTTGCCGTTTTTTAATCTAGGTTTGACTGGCGGTTTTACGCGGGTTTACAACCTGCAGTTCATCCGTTACGGTGATTTGGTTGACCGGGCTAAGCTGACCAACAATGATTATCAGGACAAGTTGCGGCGCTTTGACGACACCCAGCGTTACATGGTTGATTATACGCCGCTGACGTGGCTGGTTTTCGACGCGTCGCTTTATTTCCGCCATATTGACCAGAGTTTGGTTACGGGACACCGCACGGCGGCGGTGGGCAAGACGCACGGCACGATTAACTCGCGTTCTTATGAGGCGGGCGCGACCTACAAACCGTTGCTGGACATGTCCCTGCGCTACGGCTGGAAACAGAATTATTTTGACCTTGGTTTTGGTGAGGAGAAAAGATTTACCGCTAAGTACACGCCGCTCAAGTTTGATTTTGGCGAGTTGAGCTACAATTACGAAAACTTGGAGACTTACGGCAAAGGCACCAATGACCCGGAGCAGACCAACAGTCTCGACAATCTTAACGGTTTTGTGCAGACGCGCGTGGTTGACCGCGAGGACATTAAGGTCAATAACACCCTGACTTTCAAGGTCAATAAAGATATTTCCGCGCTGATTATCGATAATATTGTGATTGACATCAATCTGACCCGCCTGCATTTTTGGGACAAAGTTAATCCTGAATTTTCCTATTCACTCAACGCCTTTTATGCGAAAGGAACGATAAATTTCTAAGCCATTTTTGCTGGTTTTTTCTTTTTGCATTTTTACTTTTTTGGAGTTAGGATAAGCCCCGATGAGCAAGTCAGACAGACAGTTTCTCAACTGGGTTCTTGAATCGGCAGTGGTAATCGGTCTGGTTACTTGGCTTGGTAAATGGCTGGATAGCCGTTTGGCGACCGGGGCAAATTGTTTGGCGTTATTGTTGCTTTTGGGTTTTGGTCTGGAAGGTTATAGCCTCTACAAAATCATCAAAAGCGCGGAAAAGAAATAAGATTCAGGGCGTTTAATATTTTGAGGAGAGGCTTATGCACGAAGCGGCGAAAGTTTTTTTAGCCCTGCGCTGGGGCTGGCTGGATATTTCCATCGACACCACGGTTCTTTTAAATTTTTGTGCCGCGCTGTTCTTGATTGCTTGTTTGTTTTTGATTCGGCGCGGGCTGGCTTTTCAGCCGAAAGGTTTTGGCCAAAACCTCCTCGAAGCGGTCGTTGAGTTTACCGACGCGCAGATTCTGCGCCCGGCGGGGTTGAACCAAGCTTGGTTGCCTTGGTGTCTTTCTGCTTTCCTATATATCTTGTTTACGGGTTTGCCGCTGGGAATCTTGGGTCTGCTTGGTCCGCAGTGGGGGCTGGGCAGCGCCGTCAGTAATATCAACGGCACGGCGGCTTTGGCGGTTTTGTTTTTCTTGGTCAGCCTGGGTGTGCGTTTTCGCCAGCATGGTTTTTGGGGTTTTTGCCAAAGTTTAGTGCCGACGGGAGTCCGAGGCCCGGTCGTGCTTTTGCTTTTCCCGATAGAGGTGGTCAGCCAGCTCTTCAAGCCTTTCTCACTGGCCATTCGGCTTTTTGCCAATATGTCCGGCGGACATCTGCTCTTGATTACTATTTTGGGTTTTACGGCGTTGTTCAATAATGTCGCGGTCTGGCTGGCTTCTTACGGCGGCGCTATTGTGATAATATTTTTCGAGCTTTTTGTTTGCTGTATTCAGGCTTATGTCTTTACGTTTCTCGGCGCTTCGATGATTGGCGAGGCGCTGAACGGAGAGTGAGTTTAAATTTAAGGAAAGGAGCAAGGCAATGGATAATATAATAGGGGCTTATTTGGGGGCGGCGATTTGTATGGGCTTGGCGGCTCTGGGCGGCGCGCTGGGCATCGGCATGATGATGAGCAGATTGTTTGACAGCGTGGCGCGTCAGCCGGAAATTCTGGACAGAGTGCGTCCGCTGGTTTTCATCGGCATCGCTTTTATCGAAACGGTGGCTTTGTACGGTCTGGTCATCAGTATTTTGCTCGCCACTAAGTAAACCCAAAGGAGCGCGGTTTTGTTTAGATTGGAAATCAATATTATTTTTTGGACGCTGGTCTCGTTCGGCATCGTCTGCTGGGTAATCAGCGCGAAGATTTATCCTGTCTTGGCCAAAATACTAAAGAATCGCGAGGAGAAAATCATCGCGGATTTGGCTAACGCCGCGGAGAAATCCCGCGCGGCGGAGACACTCCACAATGATTTGGCGGAGCGGCAAAAAAATATCGAGCTGGAGGCGCATCGGATTATCTCGGAAGCGCAGGAAAAGGGCAAGCGGCAGGCAGCCGAACAGTGGCAGGTCTGGCAGGAGGAGTTCCGCGAGCTGCGCCGGGTCAAGGAAGAAGATTTACGCCGCGCGGAGGAAGATTTTTACCGCCATTTTGAGGAACGCGTCGGCAAGATGCTCTACGCCGCCTGTGCCAAAGTTTTGCGCCTCAATCTTACACCAGAGCTGCAGCAACAGATTTTGCAGGAACGCCTGGCAGAATTAAAAAAAATAAAAGAGTTTTAGCATGTTAAATTATCGTTACAATCTCAAGGAACTGCTGAGCGCCTTGGAAAGCGCGGGCGAATTGGATTTTTTTGTAACGGATATTTTCCGCTTTAATCTGGTTTGTGAGGAAAATTTTGGCGTACGAGAGCTGTTGTTTGACGAGCATATCGCTAGGGAAAGCAAGAGCGAATATTTTAACCAAGTCTTCGCCGGGATGTTGGGCAATAATTTTCGGGAATTTATGCGACAATTGATTGAGAATAATGACCTGCCTTTTTACGACCTGATTAGCCGTAAATTTATCGAATTGCTGGGGCGGGAGAAGAACAGTGTTTTTGCCGAAGTTTTAACGGCGGTGGATTTGACCCCAGAGCAGCAGGGGCTAATCCAAAAAGAATTAGAGCGGCTGGAGGACAAAAAAGTTTATCTGCACAATATTGTTTCGCGGAATGTTTTGGGCGGTTTGGTCATCAAGTGCGGGGAAAAAATGTTGGACTTAAGTTTGCAGTCTGGGTTGGAACAGCTCAAGGCCGCCTTGGCGGTTTAGGAGGAGAATTATGCCTTTAGCCGAAATAGTTTTAAAGAATCTTCAGACAAAAATCGCTCAGCTTCAGACAATTGCGGAGAGCGACGAGGTGGGCGCGGTTTTGGAGTCGGCAGACGGTATCGCGCGTGTCCGGGGCTTGAGTTCTGCGGTCAACGGCGAGTTATTGGAATTTCCCGGCAAGATTTACGGCACGATTTTCAATTTGGAAAAAGAAGAGATTATCTGCGCGATTTTGGAAAACCACACCAAGGTTAAAGAGGGCGCGTGGGTTAAGCGTACCGGGCATGTGGTCGGCATCAAGGTCGGCAAGGATATGCTGGGCCGCGTGATTAATCCGATGGGCGACCCGCTGGACGGGCTGGGGTCGATTAAGACCGAGACCTCTTATCCGCTGGAAAATTCTGCGCCCGGCGTGGTGGAGCGCGAGCCGGTGCGGGTGCCTTTGCAGACTGGCTATAAGGTGGTTGACGCGCTGGTGCCAATCGGGCGCGGTCAGCGGGAGTTAATCATCGGCGACCGACAGACCGGCAAGACCACGCTGGCCGTGGACACGATTATCAATCAAAAAGACACGGGGGTTGTCTCGATTTATGTGGCGGTGGGACAGAAAGAATCTACGGTGGTCAAGTTGCGCCATCAACTGGAACAGCATGATGCGCTGAAAAACACAATTATCATCGACGCGCCGGCCAGTGCGCCCGCGATTACCCAGTATCTGGCGCCTTTTGTCGGCTGTACCATTGCGGAATACTTCATGTACGAATTGAAAAAAGACACGTTGGTGGTCTATGATGATTTGAGCAAACATGCGGCGGCTTACCGCCAGATTTCCCTGCTCATGCGCCGCCCGCCGGGGCGCGAAGCGTATCCTGGCGATATTTTTTATCTGCACTCGCGTCTGCTGGAACGCGCCGCCAAGCTCTCCCCAGCCAAGGGCGGCGGCTCAATGACCGCCTTGCCGATTATTGAGACGCAGGGCAGTGATATTTCCGCCTATGTGCCGACCAATGTTATTTCCATAACTGACGGGCAGATTTTTTTGGAGGCCGACCTTTTCAACAGCGGCGTGCGTCCGGCTGTGAATGTTGGCATCTCGGTTTCGCGGGTCGGCGGCAGCGCACAGATTAAGGCCATGCGGCGGATTTCTGGTACGATGCGCATCGACCTCGCGCAGTACCGCGAGAAAGAGGCCTTCTCTATGTTTTCGTCAGAGCTGGATAAGGAAACCCTGCGCCAGTTGAAAAAAGGCGCGCTCATGGTCGAACTGCTCAAGCAGGATAAGAATAAGCCGCTGGCCGTGGAGGACCAAGTTATCAGCATTTATGCCGGGGTCAAGGATTTGCTGACGGACATTCCGTTGGAACGGTTGTCGGAATTTGAGACGGCGTTGCTCAAGCATATTCACGCTAATTACGCGGATATTGTCGAGACTTTTCGCACCAAAAAAGAATTCACGCGCGAGCTGGGGCTTCTGGTGCAGGAAGTAATCAACGATTTTAAAAAGGATTGGCTAAATGTCCCAACTGTCCCTAATTAAAGAGCGGCTGAAAACCGTTGCCAATCTGCATCAGGTAACCAAGGCGATGGAGATGGTAACGCGGACCAAAATCAATAAGGTTCGGCAGAATGCCAATCAGGCCAAGAATTATCAGGCTTGGGCGGCGGAGGTTTTTGCCCAAATCTCGGCGCTTGGCCGTGCCGAGCCAGAGGAAAGCCGCGGGCCGACGGTCAGATATTACCTAGCTTTTTTCTCGCACAAGGGGTTTTGCGGCGGTTTCAATGACAAACTTTTGGCGCAACTGCAGGCCGCTTTGGCCGTGCCGGGCAGGGGAAAATTGGCCGGACTGTATTGCTTGGGTCGCCACAGCGCCAAGTGGGCGCATTATCTGGGGACGGGGTATACACCCATGGCGGCGGCTGCCGCAAATTATCAGACGGAAACGGCGCCTATTTTGGCGGAGCTTGCCGCGGGGATTATGGGCGGGCAAAAAGTCGAGGTCTATTTTGCTTACAATGCGCTGGTCTCGGTCTTGGAACAGAGACCGACCATAACAAAAATCTATCCCTTTGACCGCGAGCCGCCCCGGGTCTGCCGCGAGATTGTGCTGGAGCCAGATTATGAGCAGATTTACCCCGAAATTTTGCGGAGTTACTTGGCGGCCTGCTTGGATAAAGTTTATTGGGAGTCTGTGGCGGGCGAGCATTACGCGCGTCTGGTGAGTATGCAGAATGCCAATAAGAATGCCGACTTGATTTTGCATAATCTGGCTTTGCAGTACAATAAGACCCGGCAAATGCGGATTACCCAGGAATTGTCCGAGGTGGTCAGCGCCTTTGGCGTTTTGCAAATGACGGCGGCTAAAGCCGAGGAGGGAGTTTGGTAATGATACTAGGCAATAAAGGCTCAGTGATTCAAATTGTCGGCCCGATTATCGACATTCGTTTTAATCCGGGCGAGATTCCAGAAATTCGCAATGCCATCGAGATAACCCATAAATATGACGGTCGCGCCTTGCGGGTGTTAGCCGAAGTGGCCATGCAGACCGAGGGCGGGATTGTGCGCTGCGTCTCGATGCAGCCGACGGACGGGTTGCCGCGCGGTGCGCTGGCTGTCGATACGGGACATCCTATCGAGGTTCCTATTGGCCGGGAAGTGCTGGGACGGCTTTTTAATGCTCTGGGCGAGACGATTGACAATCTGCCGCCATTGCCCGCCAGCGTGGAACGCCAGCATATCCGCGGCAATCCGCCGCTCTTTCAAGACATTGACCCGCGGGACAGCGTGCATGAGACGGGCATCAAAGTCATTGATTTGATGTCGCCGTATGTCAAAGGCGGCAAGACTGGCTTATTTGGCGGCGCGGGCGTGGGCAAGACAGTCATTATCATGGAGTTGATTCACAATATGGCCAAGCATCACGGCGGCATCTCAGTTTTTGCGGGCGTGGGCGAGCGCACCCGGGAAGGCAATGACCTCTGGCTGGAGATGAAAGAGTCTGGCGTGCTGGACAAGGCCGCGCTGGTTTTCGGGCAAATGGGCGAGGTGCCGGGGGCGCGCATGATTACGCCGCTGACCGCCCTGACGCAGGCGGAATATTTCCGAGACCGGGAGCATCAGGACGTTTTGTTTTTTATGGACAATGTTTTCCGTTTTGTGCAGGCGGGGTCGGAGGTCTCAACACTGCTGGGACGTATGCCCTCGGCGGTCGGGTATCAACCGACGCTCGGCGTGGAGATGGGACGCTTAGAGGAGCGGATTACCTCGACGCGCAGCGGCTACATCACGTCTATCCAGGCGGTGTTCGTGCCGGCTGACGATATCACTGACCCGGCGGCGGCGATTACTTTCAGCCATCTCGACGCGTCCACGGTGCTGTCCCGCGACATCGCCTCGATGGGTATTTACCCGGCGGTCGACCCCCTGCAGTCCAGTTCGCGTATCTTGGACGCGGCCATCGTGGGCAAAGACCATTATGCGACCGCGCGCGAGATAAAACGTATTCTCCAACGTTATAACGAATTGAAGGACATCGTTGCTATCCTTGGCGTTTCCGAGCTGCCCAAGGAAGACGAATTGACGGTCAACCGCGCGCGCAAGATTCAGCGTTTTTTCTCCCAGCCCTTTGCGGTGGCGGAGCAATTTACTGGTCTGGCGGGGTGTTATGTGCGGCTGGAAGACACGATTAAGGGTTTTCAAGCGATTATCCGCGGCGACTGCGATGGCCTGCCGGAGCAGGCGTTTTATAATATTGGCACGATTGAGGAAGCCTATGCTAAAGCCGAAAAAATGCAGTAAAGACAGTCATTCTGCCGCGACGGGATTTGTCCTCGACAATGACGGGTCGGCGTTTGACCTGAGCAGGATAACTCTATGAAATGCACATTGGTTTCCGCGACGGAAAAACAAAAGGAAGCTGACCTGACGGGTATTTTTGTCCAAGCGGTCAACGGCGAACTGGGCGTGCTGCCCGGGCATTTGCCGCTGATTGCTAAGCTTAAAGACCACTCGGTGGTTCGTTTGGCGACGGCGCAGGCGGTCAAAAATTACACGGTAGGGCTTAACTCTTTCTTGCAATTTGCCGGGGATGAGGCGGTGGTTTTAACCCAAGGCTTCGCCCTCAAAAGCTGACCGGTGCGCCCGCCGCGCCCTTGACGTACTCGTCTTTCTGGTAGCGGGTAATGCCTTGGGCGGTCGAGCTGATTTCCAAATAATAAGTCCCGGACGGCAGGTTGATGTCGTAAGGCAGGCGCAGGATGCGGGTGTCTTTAATGGGCAACTGGGTCTGCAAATCCTTGCTCTCTTGGAGGACAGCCCCGGCGGCATTGAGCAGGCGGAAATTGGCGCTGACCGTGATGGGCTGATTGCCGATATTATCCAGATAGATGCTGACCTGCAGACGCTTATTTTGCTCGCTGTAACGCGCCGTGATTAGCGAGATTTGATAATCGAAAACATTGTTCCTGTCTCCCTCGACGATATTGACCATTGTGGTTGGCAGCAGCGTGCCGTCCACTGTTTCTTCCAGCTTGATAATGATGGGGTCGGCCGGGTCGAGGGTAACATTGGCGGTATCGATAACCGCGGTCTCGATGACCACGCCGCCCTGCACGGGTAGCGGCTTGATTTCCGCTGTTTTTTCCAGCGTAGTCTTGGCCGTCTCGACCCGGGCGGTCTGAGTTTCCTCTGACTGGCGTTCTTTTTCCGCCTTGATGGCATCCTGCATCTTTTGCTTGGAACGGTCGCCCTGGTCTTCTGAGCGGCGGCTTTGACTGCCGTAAAATAGGTAGGCAAAGGAAATATAATGCGAAGAGCCAGCCTCTTGGTCAGAATTCAGCAGGTAGGCGTAATCTAAGGTAAAACTGCCCGTGTCCAGCCCGGTACCGATAGAGATATGGTCAGGATTGTAGCCGGCGCGCAGGGCGACCATTTTGAAAAGCACAAACTCCGCGCCCGCCCCGTAATAGGACAGGCCGCCGTTGCTTTCAAATTGGCTGTAAAAGCCTAGATTGTCCAGCATTTGCCAAGAAATTCCGCCCAAGATACGCATATTCAATTCCTCGCTCCAGCCAGTACTCCAATTCAGCTTGGGGGCGACGGCATTGAGCGCAGACAGGCCGATGGCCAGGCTGCCTGGCCGCCAAAGCAGTCCGACATCCAGTCCCAAACCGGAGCCGCTGTCGTGGTAGAGAGTTTCTTGAATGCTCTTGAGATTGGCGCCCAGAAAAATCGTGTCGGTAATTTGATAGCCAGTGGTTAGAATATAGGCCTTGCCGGAGTAGCCGAAACGTTCGGTGCGCTCCGCCGTGCCGCTCTCCTCATCATAGGTCGTGCCTTGAATGTCCTCCACGCCGCTGCTCAAAAAAGATAAGCCCAAGCCCAAATCGAAAAAAGAAGTATTGCCAAGGGAGCAGGTGAAGGCCAAGTAATTTACTTCATCCAGCACTTTGGCGGAAGTAAGCTGATAGGTTTGGTGGTTTTGGGTTTTGATGATTGCGGGATTGAGATACGCCGAGCTGGCATCAAGCAGGGCCACGCCGACATTGCCCAGGGCCAGCGAGCGTGCCGAGAGATTATTATCCAAAAAACTGCCCGCTGTAGAGCCGAAAACGCAGGCTCCCAGAAGACCTAAAACCAATGCTCGGTGTATATATCTAATAGTAGGCACAGTCTCTCCCTATGAGAGAATATGCCCACTTTTTGCTGAAATATACTTGCCTTGAGTTAAGCCGCTGGATGCCTAGGGTGTGTTGGCAAAAACTTGGTAGCGTTCACGAAAACTTTTGGCTTTGTCAATTTTTTGGATGTTTGGTATAATTTCTTGGCTTGAGCATTTGGGGGAAATAAATTGGAGTTCCTCATTTGCCTAAAATCTTTAAATGTTTTGTCTTATCCGTACTTAGTATAAATCTTCTGTTCGCACTTTCTCCTACGCTTAATGCTTTAACTAACGGTATTTACGGCGACGCGCTTTATGTTTGGGAGCGGTCTGGTTTTTTAATCGGCGAGCGCGCGGTGTATTTGCCCGCCGCCGAACATTTGGCGGAGAATCCGCAGATAGTGGCTTTGGCTAATGACGAGGCTTGGTCTCTGCTCGTGCATACAGTAAATAACAATATCCATAAGATGTATAAGGAAGATTTTAGCGTCGATAATCTTACTTTAGGCTCCGCTTTGAGTAATCCGGCGGCGAAAAGTCTGAAAGAGTTTTTTGCTGGAGAATATCCGCTGGCCGAGATAGCAGAAGCCAAATTAACGCCAGCTTCTGTTTTGGGGCGTTTGGCTGTGTTTAAACTCGATACGGGAGCATTAAAAAGATTCGGCGAATTTTATCACTTCTCCGAGGACAATGTTCCTCCAGAGATAGACATAGACTCGGACACGCTTGTTTTTTCACCCAATGGCGATGGTTTTCGGGACGAGGCCAATATTATTTACGGCTTCTATGATGCTCGCAGTATGGTCGCCGTGGATGTGTATGTGGAAGTGCTGGACAAAATCTCCGGTGCGGTGGTGCGTTCGGAGTTATTGGCCAAGAAATTAATGAGTGTTACGGCCAATTATTTCTGGGACGGGTTGGCTAATGCTGGTGCGGTAGCCAACGAGGGCTGGTACCAGGTTCGGATTTCCGGGTCTGATGAGGCGGGGAATCCGGTACAGGACAAGACCGGAGAGTTTTATTTAAAAACTACGCCGCCGATAATCGAGAAATTCAGCTATACGATTCTGAGCGCACGGCCAGACTATCGTAATGTCGTGGTCAAGGACTCGCCCAAGCTGGTCTTTACTATAGCCGCGCAGGAACAGCCGCTTACGGAGAACCGCGTCAGTTACCAAATTCGGCTGACCAAACAGGAAGATAAAAACTTTGAGCTGAGTTTATACGGTACGGTTAGCGGGTCTATGCTTGAGGTGGATTGGTATCTGCTTGATGATTATGGCCGACCAGTGGATGATGGTTTTTACACGGCTGAATGTGAGCTGGTTGATGATGTTGGGCTTGTTTCACAGAGGATTTCGCTCAATTTTGAGATTAATCGCGAGCCAATTGTTGCGGAGATTGAGAAAAACGACAATATTTTTACACCGCACAATACGGAAGACACTTATTCTGATACTGCGGAGTTTACAATTACGCTTTACGACCGAGGCCTGACGGTCAACGCGCCTTACAATTATCAAATACTTTCACCGCAGGGTGAGCGTATCTGGCAGAGGACAAATTATACGGGGGCCAGGATAAGCTGGGATGGCCGTGAGCCAAGCGGGCGGTTTGTGGCGGATGGCCTGTACACGCTACGGGTCGAGACCATTGACGATATCGGTAATACCTACGAGGCTGTGGAGAAAATAATCAAGACGAAAATACCTGTCTCACTGTCCGCGCCCAAGGCCGCGCTGGATGGCCGGAATATGGTTCCCATTATTGGTACGGTCAATGACCCTGGCGGCTCGACATTTCTGGATTTTGAGAAATTTAATATTTTTGTGCGGGCGGGAGAACATGCGGATTTTAGTGCGCTGGCGGACTCCCAGTTGTGGCAGCCTGTAACGCCGCTGCCGTATTACATGGACTCGGCAGATGCTTATTTCCCGGAGTCCACTTATGGAGTCCGCTCCGGCTATGGGGCGAAATTGGCTTTTTGGCAGCCGACCGAGAACGGCGTATATACGCTCCTCTTGAGGACTACGGATGCTGAAGGGTATGCGGCGCTTGACGTTCGGGTGGTTACGGTAAACCTCAGCAATTTGCCGTTCAAGGTGGACAGGGTACTGCCAGCAGACAACGCGGAGTTTGACATTAATGACGACCGTTTTGCGCTGATTACGCAATGGCGCACCGCTGAATTTGAAAACCTCTTTGCCTATGAGGTAAATGTCTATTTGGTTTCCGGTGATGCCAAGACCCGTATCATCAGGAATTTTTCGAAAACGGGCAATGTGCCTGGCGAGCAAACGCCGATTATCTGGGATGGCCAGGATCAATGGCGGAAGTATGTGGATACGGGTGCCTATATTCTAGAAATATTTTTTTATGATTTGGCCGCCAATGCTGTCAATCGGCAGGAGTTAAGGGTCAGTATCAATAATTATTACGACGCGCCTTTGGTCATAGACAGATACGAGCTGCTAAATAATAAGTCGTTGTTCGTGCGGGTCAGCGAGCCGGCTAGTCTCAATATCACGGCTTATAATGGTGGGCAAAAAGTGTATGAGCAAAACTTCTTCTCCGACGGGTCAGAACGAGAATTGACTTTGCCGGATTGGCCAGCGGGATTTTACCGCCTCAATTTGACGGCGGTGTCCGTTGGTAATTTGGACGATTATCAGGAAGCTTCCTTGACCCTGCCGCTCAATCAAGACTTATCAAGGGACGGCGCGGAACTGCTACTGCCGACAGCAAATATTGAGCCGCGGCATTATTTTGCTTTTGCCGCCGCGCGGACGGGCGTGTTTTATCCTGAAATAACCGGCAGTGTTACGTTGAAAATCAACGGTTTGCGGGAGAAATATCCGTATGACCCCTATACTTTGGCCATTACTTACAAGAACTCGGAAGCTTTCTGGACTTACCCGGAAAAATCCGTCGGTAGCGGCTTTAATGCTTTCAATGGCGAGAAGAAAGACGCGGATGTGCGTTTCTTCAGTGCTATGCCGCAAGAAGTTTATGTGCGCACTTATAAAGATTCTGACGGTCCGGTCAGCACCAGATGGAGTATCAGAGACGGAGTGTACGGGGTGGGCGAAGAGTGGGTAACCTATACTTTTCACGGTGAAACGGCCAAAGATTTATTTAATAATGGCAGTAAATTAACCATGGAGATGGATGTCTTTTTCAAGAATAGGCAGATTAATTATGCCCAGAAAAATATTTACTGGCAGAATATTACGGATTATGTCCAGCCTTACGCTGGGCAACCGGATTATGCGGTGCTGCAAAATGATTTGTCCCCCTTGCTGGACAGATTTTATCTGCAGAGGGGGACTAAGAAAAATATTATCTTAGAACTACAGTCCGCCCGGCCAGAATACGAGAAGGACAAAGAAAAAACCTATTACCACAGTTGGTGCGGACGGCGGCTCTGGCATTACGGCGAAACTACCGTTCATCATGAATTTAATATTATGCAGCAAATCGAATATGACGAGGAAGAATTTATCAAGACCACGCCCTTAAATATTGAAAGATATTCCACCTCGGGCAGCAGCCCGTCAGACACCGCCCACGGTTTTAATTATGTGAGTATTAATATGCTGATTGACAATTTTGCCGAGCCGCAGCGAGAACCGTTTGAATTTGAGATTACGGTGCCGCTGGAAAAATTGTATAAAAGTCAGGCCTTCTATTCCGGCAATTTAGCGGCCTGGGCGGAAGAGGCCTTGGGTACGGAAACGCAGGTTGTGCAGCTGCCTTATCGAGTGTCCGGGACGCTTAGATATTTCCCTCTAGAATTGCCGCTTAGCGTTAACACCACCATCTATTCCGCTCAGATTGTTTCGCTGAACGCGGATTTGAGCCGACAGTTGCAGGCGAGGATTACGCATAGCGCCGGGTATCCGCAGCTGCTGGTCGAGACGGATTATGAGATTCCTTGGGATATGTCTATGGACGCTAATCTTAAATCTGGTCGTTTGCAAGGGCTGGTGGTTTACGACCCGCTGGACGGAGAACAGATAATGTTGTCGGATTATTATCCGCGGGACGGCATCAACCGGGAGACCAGCTTATTCCATATAGACAACGGCGCGGCGACGCATAATCCGCAAGTGCGACTGACGGGCGACTGGGCTATCACGCTTCAAGAGGCGCGGGAGGTTTCCGCCGTGCATCCTGCCCTGTCCGTGGCGAAAACTTATTACCTGAATGGCAATCCGCTTGGCGATTATTTCACGGTCAAGCTCGACCCGGCGGCGTATCTTGACGCTTATTTGCCAGTGCGCGGCTGGATTGCCGAGGGCTATAAAGAAAATGGTTATTCTCTTTACATCAGAGCGGCGGGCGACAACAATTGGACAGAAGACAGTTTTCAGTCCGCTTATTTCCCCGCAGAATATAGATTAAAAAATCCCGGCTATGGCTATCTTTTGGGTTTCGTAAAAATAAGTGATTATAATTCTGAAAATGTCCTCCGCTTGGTCGTTTCCGGGACGAAAGGTGCCAGCGAAACGCTGGGCAATATTGTTCTGGGACGAAAAGTCGCGCCGGGGCAGCGGAGCAGGGTGTATTCCGCTGATTACCGGGTCTGGCTGGATATTTACGAAAATTCACTGGCCGCGCCGGGCGTTCATTATATAACATTGACCCCGCAGCGTTATGCTAAAGACAAGATGTCTCTGCCCGCGGCGCTGGCCGATCCTTTTGGGCCAATATACAGTATGCGACCGCACGGCCTGCGCTTCCAGCCGGACAACAAGCCGATTTTGACTTCCTTGCTTTATAATCCGGCGGCGGAAGATATTGATTTGTCCCGACTGGTGGCCTACCATCTGGACGGCAATAATCAATTGAATATCGCCCAGCTTTATGCCGTAACTGACGCGGGTAATGACGGCGTGTTACAGCCCGGAGAGGTTGGCACTTTGTCCAGTTTCGTTGAGAGTTTTTCACGACAGTTTTACGTGCCAGCCTTAAAAAAATTGACCTTTGACACTTTTACGGTTTATGCCGCGGCGGCGGATGTTGTTTTGACCGCCCGGGGCAGTCCCACCGGCAATCTTGAAGGATTTTTGGACAGGGATTATACGGCGGCGGTTATCGAGCAGAGTGCGGACACGCCTTCCGGGGATTATCAAATTTATCTGCCGACTTTGACGGAAGGAGCGCATCAATTTGAGGCCAGAGAGTATCAGCTCGTGGACGCTTACAAGAATGTCGGGCCTTTGTCCGATATTGTGAATATAATTGTGGACTTGACTGATCCAGTCCTGACGTTGCTCCGAATTGGCAGTACGCTCAACGCCGTTTATCTGGAATACCGAGCCAACGAGAAGGCGACCCTCAATATGACTGTTTCCGACCAGGTGTATGCTTTTCCCGCGGCCAAAGGTCTGAACCAGCAGAATATTTATCTGGATGATTTGGCGGACGGCGATTACTTGGCGACCATTAGGCTGCTGGATGTATCCAGCCGGAGTTCCGCGCCGCTGACGCTGGCGGTCATGGCCGACCATACGCCGCCGACGGGGACAGCCATCCTTGCCCCGGCCACAGGGCAGAACGTGCCTTCCCTGCTCAACCTAGTTTATGCGGCTCCGCTGGACGCTGGGTCTGGTCTGGCCGAGTTTACGCTGGAATATCTGGCGGGAGATGAGTGGGTGCGCTTGGCGGAGCTGGATGCGCTTCAGACAGCCAAGCAGATTTATGTGCCAGACAATATTCCGTCTTTCTCTATGCGCTTAAAAGCGGCAGACCGGGCGGGCAATACCGCTTATTCCCCAACGGTCGACATAAGGATAGACAATAATTATGTTTATCGTCTGAATGAGGCCGGTTTACAGCCGATAATTACCGGGCATCAGGTGATTGGTTTTAGCTTGACTGCTGATTTTGCGGAAGCCGGTACGGAATTGTATATATTGGATGAGCCGACGGACAGGACAAATTTGGCTTATCCGGTCAGTAATTCCGTCGGCACGGTTATAAATATTGACTCTGCCGCGCCGACTGTCTATCTGCTTGGCCGCAAATTTGGCCTCTTTACCAATGTTATTCCCCTGCCGCTCCAGTTGCCTTATTTTAGCGGCGTTGTTTATGCGGGCGACAATCCGCGGATTGACTGGAGCGAACCCGGTGCGCTTACTTATGTTACGGAAAATAATGTCTGGCGGGTTTACTATCAGCCCTTAGGCAGCAGTTTGCAATATCTGGCGGACACTGTTGTTGTACAGCCGGAACCGAGCTTGGCTCTGGTTGGCTTGGAGACGGCAGGCGTTTTGTTGTCGACAACAGATGCCCTTAATTATTACTATAGACCTGTTTCCGGTAGCGCGGTGTCCTTGCACTATGCTGTTTCCGCGCCTGTGGACAGAACCTTGACGATTCAGAATATTGCCGTGCCGCTGACCCCGCTCACGACCAACTATACGCACCTCGTGGAATTGGACGGCGTGGTTACTGTCGCGGCGCGCCTGGAAAAGTCCAATGAACTGGCGCTGACCTTCACGCCGGATTTGTTTTGTTATCCGCCGTCCGCCTTAGACCAAATTTATGCCGCCAGCCAAAATATCTTTAGCTGGGCTGATTCCCAGACGGACATTGTGCAATACGAACTGCGTTTTTATTGGCAGAATCAACTTGTCCAGACGGCGACCACCGCGCAAAAACAATGGGCCAGTGCCGCTTTGGCCGCCGAGCAATTTTACCGCGTGGAGTTGAATGCGCTGGATAGGCTGGGCAATATTTCGCCCACGGAATCCCTTGTTTTTTACAGCAGCCCGGGACGGCTGTTGAGCGTATCGCCATTTAATTTTACACAGTTTACCGAAAAAGCGGTGGGGATTTCTTTTCCCATTCATACTTTTAATGAAGAGATTTTGTGGGCTTATCAAGAATATCCGCCGCAGGTTATTACCGACAATGTTTACCTGTATCAATCGTTTAATCTTCTGCCGTCCAAAACCCTAACGGCTAATCAGCCCATAGATTATTACTTTGACCTCAGGCGTTTGGATAAAAGCGGCGGCGGTGATTTAAACTCCGCCGCCCTGTATTACTATAGAGATAATATTTGGCAGTTGGTGCCGACAAGCGCCTATGTTTATGAGCCAGACCTGCAACGTTATCATTATACAGGAGACACCTTCTATCCTCTGGCCTTAGGAGCCAAAAGATTGGTTGGTTGGCTATTGTCCGGTGTGTCGCCTAATTATACCGGGGCCAGCTTGGAGTTGGAGTTAAATGTCCAGGCCTTGAAGGAAAATTCAGAAATTGCCGCCGGGCCACTCCAGATTAAGGTTTTGTCGGCTAATGCGGAGATTTTGGCCGACCCTATCTACACCAATGCCGCTGGTTACGGGGTATTGCCGTTGAGATTGAGTCTGGGCCGCGGGCTTACTTATAATATAACAGTGGCCGATGCCACTGGCGTTACGGGCAGTCTGTCTTTTTATGCGGAGAACCTGCCGGTTACTTTTAACGCCTTGGTAATCGACGGCTGGCTGAAAGTAACAGACTCGGTAACGCTCAAAGAGGGGACGCAGTATTGGTGGCAAATAGATGCTACCGCCGCCCCGGGCAGCGCTTTGACTTACGAATTGTCTGATTATATTGAGATGAGCCTGGGAGCCAAGACGCAATTTGTCTATCGTCCGGGGTATCAAGACGCTGGGGTCAGGCTTTTGCGGATAGATATTAAGGACGGCCCGTTGAGCGTTCAGACCCGGACCATTACCTTGAATATTCAGAATACCAACCGCAAGCCGTTCATTGATAATAATGAGGTCATCACGGTGGCGGAAAAACAAAAACCGCCCAAGCTGGGTGCGCTGACGATTATTGATTATGATCAGGATGATGCGGTGCAGGATGTGCGGCTGCTGAATGTGCCGCCCAATTTTAATCTGGAGCGCGTACCGGGCAAGCCTATAATCTCCTACGAAATCAGCCCCGATTGGCCTCAGCAAGGCACGCACAATATTTTGGCGGAGATATACGATGGGCAGGAATGGGTAACGGAAAATATTGTCGTATTTGTCCAAAATGTTAATCGTCTGCCGGAAATAAAAAATGCGGCCGTGGTCAATGTTTTGGAAAATCAGCTGGTTACTTATTCCCTGACAGTATATGACCCTGATGGCGATCCGCTGGATTTGGATTTTTCGCAATTTCCCTGCCCGGCTGGCGTGAGCAGTTCGGAAAATATTGACGCTTACACGCGGAAATTTGTGGTCTGGACTAGACCGGGCTTTGTCAGCCAGAGCCTGAATCTATATGATTTGGGGCTGTGGGATACTTATGATTTGAAAATGGATTTCCAGCGGTTTAAGATAGACCCGGATACCGTGCCGCCGACGGTCAGTCTGGCCAGAACGCCTGCCCTGGCGACTTATGCTTTTAATTACCCCTATTACTTTACGGCGCAAGATAATGTCTGGACTACGCTTAATGTGCGGGTGTACCGGGACGGCGAGTTAATTATGGATACTCTGCAGACGACAAGGGATATTGTTCTGGCTGTGCCTTTGACGGAAAATCGGAATGAACTGTTGTTTGTTTTTGCGGATGGCGCTGGTAATGCCAAGGAATTGACCAGGGCGATTGACTTGGCCAGCATCGGCCAGCTTGACCAAAATTTGGGGATTTATGTGGAATTGCCGATAGGCGCATATGCCCTTAATGAAAAGATTTTGCTGTCCAAGGCAGAACCTGCCAAATTGCTTGAGGCTAATTGGCAGGCCGGACAACTTCCCTACTCCATCGCGGAGTTTACGGAGATGGCTTTCTTGTCTACTTTTGCCGCCGCTAAGCTGTCCACGCCGCTTGATGATTTGACGCTCTTGAATGTTCCGGCCAGATTTGTCTTGAAAATGCCCATAACAAATGTCAATCAGAAAATCAATCCAGTAATCTGGGATAATCTGGGGCAGAGCTGGCTGGCGCACACGGCCAGACGTTTGACCCCGGAGGAGTTCGGGGGGCTGGCTATTCCGACCGCCGCTTTTAATCTGCAGGCGGACGAAGAGTTAATTTATTTTGAGTCTCCGGCGCTGGGGTTAATCAGCCTGATGCTCTTCGAGACAACCGAGCGGCCACAGATTCGACTGGTCAACACGGAGGATTATTACGCGGTGGGCCAGAATAAAATCCTCTTCACCTTGCAAGGCAATTACCTGCGCTTGGAAAATACCAAAATGTGGCTGAACGGCGTTACCTTAAATCCGGCGCTGAAAATGGACAAGTATATGGATAATTTTGCCGCGCTGAGCGCCGGGGCTGTGGCGACCGCTAACGCGCTCTTGGAATACGATTCCGTGCGGCGTTTGTTCACTTTGACCGCGGAGGGCTTTGTCGAGGGCAATAATGTGCTACGGGTCAGGGCGGAAAATCTGGTACATGCCGCGGAGGCCAATTTTAATCTGGAAGTAAATACGCGCCGACTGGAAGTGAGAGAAATCTATGCCTACCCCAACCCGGCCAGAGAGGCGGGAGAGCAGATGCTGCGGTTTAGCTGTATACTGTCCAAGCCAGCAGACATTAATATCAGGATATATACTAATCAAGGGCATTTAGTCAAAGAATTGCAGTATAGCGGGCAGATTGGTTTTAATGCCGTGCCTTGGGACGGCCAAGACAGATATAACAATCAGACCGCTAACGGCATGTATTTATACGTTATCACCATCGATGACGGCGACACCAAGATAATTCAGAAAAAGAAGGTGGGTGTTTTATTGTGAGAAAATTTGCGGCAGGCGCGGCCTTGCTGGCCTTAGGTTGGGCGGCGCAGTTTTCCGGTTTGATTCTGGACGAGGCGGATGGCCGCGGGTTGTCCGCCGAGCTGTGGATTAATGCGCGGCAGGTGCCTATCGCCGCCGATGGGCGGTACCAAGCGGAGATAGACACCCGGCAGCCCAATCACTATTGGCTAAAGACCAAGAATGACGTTTATTTGTTTGTAACCAATCGAGTCCAGCTCAATCTCCAGCTTGCCGCGGCAGAACATTGGCCCGGTCGGCAGAATAGAACTTGGGCGGATTTGGATATCACGCTCTGGGACGCGGGACAGCTGGTGGAGAAAGCGGACGTAACTATCTATGCCGTTTTGGCAGAGGTCAATAAAATAAACAGA
>BGZO01000018.1 GCA_003864475.1 Candidatus Termititenax persephonae
CGGAGTGTTAAGTGGCATTTACCCCCCCCCCCCAATTTTTGGCTTAGATACGCCAAAAACATAACATATCCCGACAGCGCAATGAACAAATGGACTCGCCCGGGCCTGGCTCGGGCGGGTTTTTTTGCGCTTGGGAAATAAGGGGGGATTCACATGGCATCACCATACACAGGCAGTTACACCGGGATAGCCAAGGGCGAGAGGGCGGAGGCCGGGAAGATGACGGCGGCGCTGAACCTGCTGGAGCGCGTGGCGAACAAGACCGACACGGTAACGGCGGACAGCACGGCGGCGCAGTACCCGTCGGCAGCGGCGGCGTACACGGCCATCGCGGCCCTGAGCGGGGCGGGCCTGGAAATCACGGACAACAAAGTAACCTCGACCACCTGGGGAGCCAATGACAACAAGAACAGCGACGTGAAGTACCCGACCTGCAAGGCAGTAACGGCCAGCTACGCCGGGGCGGAACACCAGGCGAACAGGGTTACGACCATCTCCCCGTTGTCCACGGACGACGAATACCCAACAGTGAAAGCGGTAGCGGATGCTATTCTGCGGAAAATGAGGATGTACTATGATTTTCAACGAGCGTCATTACACGGCGCACGATAATTAAAGAAAGGTGAATAAGCCCATGACAAACAGTTACAACGACACGTATGACGGTATCGGGAGCGGGCAACAGCTCAGCGCGGAGAAGATGACGGCGGCGCTGAACCTGATGGAGAAAGTGGCGAACAAGGTGGAGACGGGGAGGCTGTCGAGCGGCAACACCAGTGCGCAGTACCCGTCTGCCAAAGTGGTCTGGGACTCGCTGAAAGAGGCGGAGACGAGGATAGTCCAGAAGGCGGGGGGATTAGAATTCACGGCGAACAAGGTAACGGCGGCCAATTGGGCGGCCAATAAGGACAGCGACGTGAAGTACCCGAGCTGCGCGGCGCTGACGGAGCTGCTGCGCAGCAGCGACCTTGAGCGTACGGCGAACAGGGTCACTAAAATATCCGTCAACGAGGCGGCGGACAACAAGTACCTGTCGGCGAAGGCGGTGTGGGACTTGCTGGCCAGCTTCGAACCGCTGAGTCCCACGATGAACGAGAATAGGTACGTGAAGCTGACCTACGGCGGGCGCGACTTCTGGATAGCCAAGTACGAGACGACGCAGGGCGAGTTCAACGCGGTGATGGGGTATAACCAATCCGGCTACAATGGCAATGACTATCCAATAGAGAATGTCAATTGGTACGAGGCGGTGCAGTACTGCCTGCACCTGACGCTGGAATCCAGAGACGTGCCGGAGAGCATAAAGGGGCAGGTACGCGGGTACTACGTTGACAGCGGGTTATGCAGTCAGGCATGGAATAGCAACAAAAGCATGAATTTTTATGATGCCGTGCTTAAGACCGAGGTCTATAATACTTTGGCTCCATCCCTGCCCGGATGTTACCGCCTGCCGACCTCTGAGGAGTGGGGATACGCCTGCCGGGGCGGCACGATGACGATGTACATCTGGGGCAACGATTGGAGTGCCACCGAGATGGACAAATACGGTTGGTATGGCGGCAATTCCTCCAACACAACACACGCCGTGGGGCTGAAGAATCCTAATGCCTACGGCCTCTACGATGTCTTGGGTAATGTCTGGGAATGGTGCTCGGACGAATATAGTATCGGTTCCTCCAACAAGGTTATGCGGGGTGGTTCTTATGATATCAATGTCGGCGACGTCTTTGCCTCGTCCTATCGCTCTAGCAACTCCCCGCCTATTCGCCACATTTTGGGGTTTCGCCTTGCTAGGACTATATAAGGTTTTGGGCTGATTGGTCCGCCGCGCAAGGAACTACGCCCTCGGTCGCACTCCGCTCGCTGGTTGCTCGCTGGGACTTCTGCGCCTGATAGGAATTACAGGCGCAGTCGCAAATCTTTGATGATTAGCTGTAATTTTTTGCGCCCTTGCCACTCGTTGATGGCTAGATTAAAGGCAATCTCCAGATTTTGATTTTTTTGAATGACCGGATACAAATCACCCAAGCCAAAGCCTACACCATCGATAACGTCCTTTTCGTTAGTCAACGAAAATTTCAGGTGCTTGCCGCCACCGATTCTGGCAAAATCATAAATCGACAGCTCCGTGGTGCTGAAAATCGGCTGCTGATTGCCGGGGCCAAAAGGGCTGAGTTTTTCCAACTCCTCGGCCAAGGACTTGGTGATTTGTGCTTTGGGCAGGACGGCATCTATCTGCAATTTCGGTATGTAGCTGTACTCGTCCGTACTTTCGCTCAAGGCTTGGCGGTAGGCCTGCGTAAACTCCCCGATACGGCTGGTCTCAATCTCGAAGCCCGCCGCCTCCTTATGTCCGCCAAAATCTTTGAGCAAGTAGGAGCATTTTTTGAGCGGCTCGAAAATATCCAAACCTTCCAGCGAACGGATTGAGCCGCGCCCGCCGTTTTCGGTTACGGCAATCAGGACGGTCGGACGGTTGTAGCGCTTGACGATTTGCGCGGCGACGATGCCGATGATGCCCGGATGCCAGTCCGCGGCGGATAAGATAAAAACTTTTTCCGCAGCCCGTCCCGGCATTCCCTCAATGGTGGCAGTTATTTGTTCGTTGATTTTATTGCCGATTTCCTGCCGCTCGGAGTTTTGCTTGTTCAGCTCCAAGGCGATTTGTTTGGCGCGGTGATAGTCGGTCTCCAAGAGCAGCGCCACGGCCAAGTCGGACGCGCCTAAACGCCCTGCGGCATTGATGCGCGGCGCGAGGGCAAAACCAATGTCGCGGCTGGTCAGCTCTTTTTCCTGCAGGCCAGCCGTGTCAATCAGCGCGCGCAGGCTGACCCGTTTACGTTTATTGAGTTCCTGCAAACCGTGAATGGTCAGCAGGCGGTTTTCTGCCAGCAATGGCACGATGTCGGCGATAGTACCGAGCATAACCAAGTCCAGATAGTGGCTGGTCTGGCTGTACGGCGCGTGGCCGCACAGGCGGAACAACTGTTCAACCAGTTTAAAAGCCACCGCCACCCCGGCAATATTGCGGCCAAGAAAAGGCTGATTGTTAAGCTTGGGATTGACCAGAAAATCGGCGGGCGGCAGGACAACGGGCGGGATATGGTGGTCAGTAACCAAGACATGTAGCCCCAGTTCTTTGGCGTATTTAATTTCTGCGTAATTGCTGATGCCGCAGTCCACGGTCAAGATTATTTCCGTGCCGCTGTCCTTGATTTTCCGCACAGCATTCTTGTTCAGCCCGTAACCTTCGAAGAAGCGGTGCGGTATGTAGTAATCCAGCTTCCGGGCGCCAAGCTTTTGCAATGCGCTGTAGAGCAAAGTGGTGCCGGTAATGCCGTCCACGTCATAGTCGCCATAGATGGTGATTTTTTTATCCAAATTTTGCTGCAAAAACTCCGCCGCCTCAATAATATTGGGTATCAACTCCAGCGGCGAAAGATTCTTCAGCACTGGTGAAAAAAAAGCAGTCATCTCTTCCGGGGTAATTATTTGGCGGTTGCGCAGGACAGCATTAATTATGTCCTGCCTGCTCAGCAGAACGCCTGGCGCGTCCGGAAAAATCCAAGCCTTACGGAGCAACGAAAGACTGTCCGTCATGCGCGGATACGGAAAAGCGGCTGTCCGGCCTCGACTGGCTGGGCATTGCCGGCCAAAATTTCCTCAATCGTACCGGCGCTGTCTGCCTCAATCTCGTTAAAGGTTTTCATGGCCTCGACGATGCAGACGGGCTGGCCTTTGTCCACGCGGTCGCCAACCTTGACGAGCGGAGCCGCGTCCGGCGCGGAGGCTTGATAAAACGTGCCGGACATGGGCGACCTAATCTCTTGCAGACCGGGGACGCGGGCGGTTTCCGGGACAGCCACCAGGTCAGCGGCTTCAGCCGCCACGGGGGCGGGCGGGAAAAATCCTGCCGGGATTACGGCTGGCCCGTTGCTTTTTTGTATCTCGATTTTGCAATCGCCCTCTTCAATCGTCAAACCGTTGATGTCAGATTGTTCGACGAGCTTGATAAACTGTTCGATTCTTTGAAAATCCATTCGGTCATTTTATCCGAGCAAATTACGGTTTGGCAAGCGAACGTCTGACCTTTCATGCTATAATTTAAATCATGCCTTTGGCCTCCTCAGTCCGCCAATCCTTATTGCGGTGTACCGCCGCACTGTTGGTTTTCTTTTTCGCCGCCGCGGTAATTTTTGCCAATATTTACGCGCTGGAACATCTCGGCCACGAGCATCAGATTGACGGAGTTTGCACAATCTGCCTCGCCGTACAGGCGGCGCAGAATTTGCATTTAAAATTATTTGTCCCGCCGCTCGCTCCTCTGCTGGTTTTATTTTTACCGCTAGCGCTGTCGTTCTTGCCTCAACCGCGCGTCATTCCGTTCGTCGCCGTATCGCCTATCAGCCTAAAGGTCAGGCTGAATAATTGAACCCCCCTGTTTAACTTAAAAAATTTAAACGGGAGGTTTTTCATGAAAAAATTATTATTATTTCTGGTCATACTGTCTTTGGGTTGCGGGCTGGGCGGGTGTGGCTGGCGGCCAACCGCCTCAACCAATGGCAAAATCAATATCGTTACAACGATTTTCCCGCAGTATGATTTTGTGCGAAATATCGCGGGCGACCAGGCCAATATCACGCTGCTCCTGCGTCCCGGCGCGGAGACACATTCTTACGAGCCGTCGCCACAAGACATTATCAAAATTAAGAACAGCACGGTCTTTGTCTACACTGGCGGAGAGTCAGATGAGTGGGTGGAGAGAATCCTGGCTTCTTTGGACACAGACAGTTTGCAAATAGTATCCCTGCTGGACTGCGTGCCGACAGTGGAGGAAGAACTGGTCGAGGGTATGCAGGAGGAAGAAGCGGAGGCTGAAGAAGACGCGGAATCCGAACCGGAATATGACGAGCATGTCTGGACCGCACCGCGCAACGCCAAGTTGATTGTGCAGAAAATTACCGACACGCTGTGCGCCGTAGATACGCCCAACGCCGTGGCCTATCGGCAGAACGCGGAAAATTATCTGGCACGGTTGGACAAGCTGGACGCAGATTTGCGTGCTTTGACCAGCGGAGCCAAGAGAAAAACGCTGGTATTCGGCGACCGTTTCCCTTTCCGTTATTTTACCGACGCGTACGGCTTGAAATATTTTGCCGCTTTCCCGGGCTGTTCCACCGAGACGGAAGCCAGCCCCGCGACGATTAGATTTTTGATTGACAAGATGCGGCAGGAAAAAATCCCCGTAGTCTTGCATATCGAATTGTCCAATCAAAAAATGGCCAAGGCGATAGCCGAAGCGACCGGCGCACAAGTGCGCCAGCTACACGCGGTGCATAATATTACACGCCGGGATTTTCAAAGCGGTCTGGGGTATCTGGACTTGATGCGCCAGAATATCGAGGTTCTAAAGGAGGCCCTGTATTGATGCTGCTGTCCTGTCAAAACGCCGCCCTAGCTTATGACGGACGGGTGGTCGCCGACGGCCTGCGCTTCACCGTGTCCGCTGGCGATTATCTATGCGTCTTGGGCGAGAATGGCTCCGGCAAAACCACGTTACTGCACGGGTTGCTGGGCTGGAAGACTCCCTGCACGGGCAAAATTATTCACGCCGCCCAGCCGCAGAATTTGGGCATTGGTTATCTGCCCCAGCAGACCGCCGCGCAGAAAGATTTTCCGGCCAGCGTTTTTGAGGTTGTTTTGTCCGGGCGCATCGGCAGATTGGGCTTCCGTCCTTTTTATGCGGCGGCGGATAAAGTAGCAGCGCAGAAGAACCTAAAACGGCTGGGCTTGGGACGTTTCGGCAGGCAGTGTTTTCGGGAATTATCGGGCGGCCAGCAACGGCGGGCTTTGCTGGCGCGGGCTTTGTGCGCCGCCCAAAAACTGCTCATCCTTGACGAGCCGCTGGCTGGCCTCGACCCGGCTGCCGTGCGGGACGTGTACGCACTGCTCCAAAAATTAAACGCCGACGGCCTGACCATCATCATGGTCTCGCATGATTTGCCGGGCGCGTTAAGCCACGCCACGCATATCTTGCATTTGCAGGGCAGGCAAAAGTTTTTCGGCACGGTCAAGGACTATAAAGCTTGGAGGAAAAGGGAACATGCTTAATCTCTTGGCGGAAATGTTTTCCTATGCGTTCATTGTGCGGGCGACGATTGTGGGACTGCTGGTCTCGCTCTGCGCCGCCTTGCTGGGCGTGAGCCTGGTGCTGAAACGCTACTCGATGATTGGCGACGGCTTGTCGCATGTTGGTTTTGGCGCACTGGCCGTCGCCTCCGCCTGCCATGCCGCGCCGCTGGCTGTATCCGTGCCGGTGGTGCTGCTGGCGGCCATCCTGCTCCTGCGGCTCAGTGAGAACAGCAAGATTAAGGGCGACGCGGCGATTGCCCTGATTTCGACCGGGGCTTTGGCGGTCGGCGTAACGGTAATCTCTCTCACGACTGGCATGAACACCGATGTCTGCAATTATCTTTTTGGCAGTATTTTGGCGATGAGCCGGGGCGATGTGCATTTGAGTGTCGGCTTGGCTCTGGCGGTGTTGGTACTTTTTGTTTGTTTTTACCAGAAAATTTTTGCCGTTACTTTTGACGAAAATTTTGCGCGTTCCGCCGGGGTCAAGACCGAACTCTACAATGTACTGCTGGCCTGCCTGACGGCGATAACCATTGTCCTGGGTATGCGCATGATGGGCGCACTGCTCATTTCCAGTTTGGTCGTTTTTCCGGCCTTGACCGCCATGCGCCTGTGCAAAAAATTTCAGACGGTTACGTTATTTGCCGCCGTCATCTCGGCGGGTTGTTTTTTGCTCGGACTGCTCGGCTCATACCTCTACGCCACCCCAACGGGGGCCAGCGTGGTCATCGTAAATATCGTGCTGTTTCTGCTCTGCGGTTGCCTGGGCTGGCTGAGAGAAAAAGGCTGGGCGCGGGCGGTGCCGGGCTTGTTGATTATGCTTAGTTTCCTGACGGCGGCGGACGCTAAGCTGGTCGAGATACGGGAAAATTTTTTTGTAACACAGACCAATGAAATATACGCCAACGCCCTGGATTATCTGGGGAGAACGCTCAAATACGAGGGGATTTTCAGCGTTTATGAAGACCCGGACACCCAGAAAAAATATTATGCCGTTATCCGTTACGGCCCGGGCTGTTGCGGCACAGACCTCAACGCTGGTTTTGAGGTCATTTGGGACAAGCCGTATCCAGAAACCAATGCTTGGGTCGAGGCCGTCGGGGTATTGGAAGAATACGACGACAGCGGCATCAGGGCTTTGCGCCTGAACTTGGCTTCTCTCAAAATTTTACCGACCCGCGGCAAGGAAAGAGTTTTGCGTTAGCCGCCAAGACCGTTTCTGCGCCTAACAAAAATATCAATAAAGTACTATCATTATCTCCCAGCATCGAGTTGCAGAAAGGACTTGGTTTAATGAGAAAGATTTGTTTTTGCGTTTTGGCTGCACTGGTTTTGGTTGGCTGTGGCACAGATAGAGCCAAGGGTTTTGTTGCAGACGCTGAGGGTGTTTTTGCGGGGGTAGTGCCTGCGGCTGACGACAGCGGGATTGCCATGACGCTCAATATTAAAAACGGTGCCTATATTCTAAGCACCAAATTTATCACCAAGCAAAAAGAGCCTGCCGTAACATCCGGCCCCATTGTTTATGTGCGGAAAAATGTTTTGCAAATCGGCAACCAGCAGTACAAAATCAAGACGGATTTGGAACTGCGTCTGCTGGATACCCAAGGCAAAGATATAAAATCTAAGTTTAATTATTCTTTACGGCGAGTTTGAGGGCAATCTTGTCGTCAGGTTATCTTTACGGTAATATTGTCTTGTAGCTTTTAGCAAAGGGGTTTTGGCAATGTACAATAAAAAATCTGTTCAAGATTTGGCTAAGAATGAATTGGCGGGCAAACGGGTCTTAATCCGTGTTGATTTCAATGTGCCGTTGCAGGGCGGCGTGATTCAGGACGACACGCGGATACGCGCCGCCCTGCCGACCATCAAATATTTACTGGACAATGGCAGCCAATCGCTGGTGCTGATGTCCCACCTCGGCGACCCCCAAAAAGACACCAAAAAGGCGCGGGAAAAAGCCGAAAAAGAAGGCAAGCCTTTTGACGCACAAGCTTTCAGCGCGGGCAAACATAAAATGCAACCCATCGCGGAGCATCTTGCCAAATTGCTGGGCCGAGCGGTCAAGCTGGCCCCTGCCGCTTTTGGCGCGGAGACGGACGCGCTGGTCAGCGCATTAAAGGACGGCGAGATTTTGATGCTGGAAAACACGCGTTTTCATCCAGAAGAGACCGCCCGGGAAGCATCCGAGCGCGAGGTCATGGCCAAAGAATTGGCAAAATACGGCGACCTGTATGTCAATGACGCTTTCGGCACGGCGCACCGCGCCCACGCCTCGACCGAGACGGTCGCGCATTATCTGCCCGCCGTCGCCGGACTGCTCATGGCCAAGGAAATTACCTACCTCGCCAAGGCCGTGGACAATCCCGCCCGGCCGTATGTCGCGATTATCGGCGGAGCCAAAGTCGGTTCGAAAATTGCCGTCCTGCAAAATCTCCTGACCAAAGTGGACACCCTGATTATTGGCGGCGGCATGGCCTACACTTTTTTTAAAGCCTTGGGGCATGAGGTCGGCAAGTCGCTTTGCGAGGACGACCAGCTAGACACCGCCCGCCAGATTATGGCAGACGCTGAGGCGAAAAACGTGAGGCTGATTTTGCCGATAGACACCGTGGTGGCCACAGATTTTGCCAATGACGCGCCGAGCCAAATCGTGGACTGCACGGCTATCCCGGCGGACCAGGAAGGCATGGACATTGGACCAAAAACCGTTGAACTAATCGGCTCCGCGCTCCAAGGCGCACGGACGGTGGTTTGGAATGGGCCGCTCGGTGTATTTGAGTTTCCGAATTTTGCCCAAGGCACTTTTGCCGTGGCCCAGACCGTGGCGGACAGCGGTGCGGTAACAATTATCGGCGGCGGCGATTCCGTGTCGGCGGTTAATAAGTCCGGCTTGTCCGCCAAAATGTCGCATATCTCGACGGGCGGGGGCGCATCACTGGAATTTCTGGAAGGCAAGGAGCTGCCGGGTATCGCCGCGCTACAGGACAAGTAAATTTAGGGAGAGTGTTTAAATATGAGCGAAATAAATCTGACTGGCAGTGTGCCACCTGACCGCGACGAATTGCGTAAAAGTATTCTCGACGCGGTGTCGGGCAAGGAGAATGTGATTAGTTCGTTTCACGGCACCAAGAAAGTCGGCAGGCTTGCCGTGGATAAAAGTTTGGAGCAACAGCATTACGGCTTGGCTTATCTGTGGTGGAATTTTCTGGGCGGGTTATTTTTTGGCTTAGGGCTGTTAATCATGGCGATGGCTACCGTCTGGTCATTGTCCAATTTTGAAACTATCCGCGCCATAACCGGGACTTTCAGCAAATTTGTTTGGTTTTTACAGTCCTTGGGCAGATGATGTTATTTTTCTTGGCTATATCCTTACTCCTGACCGCGCTGGATTTTGCGTCCAAGAGATGGGTGGTGGCCGCCCTGTCCGGTGGCCGGGAAATTACGCTGCTGCCCGGCTTCCTAAAACTGATTTACGGCGAGAATACCGGCGCGGCCTTCGGTATATTGCCCGCGGCGCGTTGGTTTTTGATTTTGGTGGGAATCGTCGTCCTGCTCGGCGTTCTCTGGTATATCAAGAAAGAACGTAGCCGCAGCCGCTGGCAGTACAACGGCTTGATTTTTATTTTTGCGGGCGCGTTGGGCAATCTTATCGACCGCATTTTTTACGGTTTCGTGATTGATTTCATCAACCTGCCCCATTGGCCGACATTCAATCTGGCCGACGTGTTTATTGATATCGGCGTGGCCTGCCTGCTGGTCTATTTGGCCGGGTTTTCCGGAAAAGAAAATTAAAGGTTTAGTTTGACCTATTTGTTCTGAAACTTGGCTGTATTTTTTAAGCCAAGCTGTTGCACTTATTTTTCTATTGTGCGGCGGAGATAAATCAACCCAGAATAAAGATATTAAGCTGGCGCAAAAAATAGCAGAGGAGATAAAATAAAAATGGTCAAGTTTTCTAAGTATGATTTTGCGGATTACCTGAAAAACGAAGAGGATGTCAGAGTATATTTAGAGACTGCTTTTGAGAGTGGCGACACGGGCTTTATCGCGTATGCTCTCGGTAATGTGGCCAAAGCGCACGGCATGGGCAGGATTGCCAAGAAAGCTGGAGTAAACCGCGAAAGTTTGTACCGCTCTTTGTCCAGAAGAAAAAATCCTTATTTTTCCACCATTAGCAAAGTTATGAACTCATTGGGTTACAGCCTTACTTTTACTGCCGCGCAAAAGAAACATTCTAAAGGTCTTAAAAGGGGTTTACACCCGATTTATTAACAGTTGATTATTGACTCGATTTTTGGGCGGGATAATTTGCCTGCGCCGCCCTTTAATGCTAGGATATTAGCCGATTTTTCAACCTCATTTTAAGGAGTGGCAAAAATGAAAAAATATGTTTCCGAACTGTTAATGATTCCGGGACCCACCCCCGTCCCCAGTCAAGTTGCCCTGGCGGGAGCGCAGAATATGATGAGCCACCGTTCCGGCCCGTTCAAGAAGCTGATGCTGGATTTGACCGCCCAACTGCAGGCTCTGCTCCAGACCAACAATGAGGTGGTTATCCTCTCCTCGTCCGGCACAGGCGGCATGGAGGCCGTGGTCTCCAGTTGTTTTGCCAAAGGCGACAAGGTGCTGGTCGCCACGGTCGGTAATTTTGGCAAACGCTGGGTCAAGCTTGCCAAAGTCTACGGTCTGGACACGGAAGTGCTGGAGTACGATTACGGGCAGGCGGTTGACCCCTCGGCGGTCAAGGCTCTGCTGGCCAACGACACGGAGAAAAAAATCAAAGGCGTTTTCTTCCAGATGAATGAGACCTCGACGGCAGTCTTAAATGATGTCGAAGAAATTGCCAAAGTCGTCAAGGCGCACGGGGCGCTGGTCATCGTGGACGCGATTTCCGGTTTCCTGGCTTCCGACCTCAAGATTGACGAGTGGGGCTTGGACGTGGTGATTACCGGCTCGCAAAAAGCATTCATGCTGCCGCCGGGACTGGCCGTTGTCGCCGTCTCGGCACGAGCGAAAAAAGCTATGGAGGCTTCCGACCTGCCGCATTTTTATCTGAGTTTGCCAGCCGCGCTCAAGCAGGCGGCGGAAGGGCAGACTCCCTATACCCCGGCAGTCAGTTTGATTTATCAGCTCAGTACAGCGGTCAAGATACTGACGGATGAGGGGCTGGAGTCGATTTTGGCACGGCATGAACGCCTGACTCAGGCGGTGCGTTCCGCCCTGCGCTCGCTAGGCATGAGGTTGCTCAATGAAAATGACAAGACCGCCTCACGCGCCGTAACCGCCGTTTATCCGCCGGACGGATTGAACGCCGACGAGATTCGCCAAAGAATGAAAGACGACTGGGGCATCACGCTGTCCAATGGACAGGACGAGTTGAAGGGCAAAATTTTTCGCATCGGACATCTGGGACACATCGACCCCAAAGATGTGCTGGCGGTAATTGCCTGTCTGGAGATTGTGCTGTCCCAGCTGGGTATGCCCGGCATACAATGGGGCAAGGGTGTGCAGGCGGCACAGAACGTTCTGGCCAGAAAATAAATCCGCCGCCGCTGGTCTTGCGCCACAGGCAAATATTTTAAGAGAAAGGTTTGATAAACATGAAAGTGTTGGCGAGCGACAAATTATCCAAGGACGGAGCGGCTGTTTTTGCCAAAGCGGGCATACAGCTCGATTTGCAAACAGGCCTGTCGGAAGACGAACTGGTCAAGATTATCCCTGAATATGACGCTCTGATTGTGCGCAGTGAGACCAAGGTTACGCCGAAAATTATCAAGGCCGGCCGGAAGCTGAAGATTATCGGACGCGCCGGGGTGGGCGTGGACAATATCGACCTGCCGTCCGCCACAGAGCAGGGCATCATTGTCGTCAATTCTCCCGAGGGCAATACGATAGCCGCCGCCGAGCATACTTTGGCGATGATGCTCTCTATGGCGCGCAAGATTCCCCAAGCCTATCACACGCTGGTCAAAAACCATCAGTGGAACCGCTCCGCATTTCAGGGCGTGGAATTGTACGGCAAAACTCTTGGCGTGGTGGGCTTGGGCAAAATCGGCTCGCATGTCGCCAAATGCAGCCTAGCGCTGGGTATGCGGGTGCTGGCTTATGACCCCTTTGTTACCAAGGAGTACGCGGAAAGCCACGGCATTGAAATCCAGAAACTTGATGAGGTTCTGCGGGAAGCGGATTTTATCACTCTGCATATCCCCAAGACCAACGAGACCAAAGGCCTGCTTAATAAAGAAAAGTTTGCCCTCATGAAGAAAGGCGTGCGGATTGTGAATTGCGCGCGCGGCGGCATCATCGTCGAGGCGGACTTAGCAGAGGCCTTGGAGAGCGGACAGGTCGCCGGGGCGGCCATTGATGTCTTTGAGGATGAGAAAGAAGCCACCGCGTCCCCCTTATTGACCAAAGAATTGCCGACGCTGGTGGCCGTGCCGCATCTCGGCGCCTCGACAGCTGAAGCGCAGATTAATGTGGCGGTCGACGTGGCCCAGCAGATTGTTACGGTTTTGCAGGGCGGCAGCGCGTCCGCCCCGGTCAATATTCCGACGATGCGCCCGGCCTTGCTCGAGCCAGTCAAGCCATATCTCAATCTGGCAGAGAAGCTGGGGCGTTTTATTGGGCAGGTGGTCAAGGACACTTTCTCCGCAGTGGAAATTAATTATAAGGGCGAGGTCGCGGCCGTCGACCCGTCGCCGCTGTCGACGATTATCTTGAAAGGCATTCTGGAATCCATCAATCCTGAGGGCCATGTCAACTTTGTCAATGCGCCGCTGATTGCCAAAGAAAAAAATATTACCGTCAAGTCAACACGCTCGGAAAAAGTCCATGACTATGCCAACGAGATTGAAATTATCGTGAACACCAAAAAAGTCCAAGCCTCGATTTGCGGCACCTTGTTCGCCTCAGTCGGCGAACGGATTATCAACGTGGACGGTTTCACGCTCTCGGCAATACCGCAGGGGATTCTCTTGATTTTTGCGCATCAAGATAAGCCGGGCATCATCGGCAAGGTCGGTAATATCTTGGGCGAGAGCAAGGTCAATATCGCCGGGATGCAGGTCGGGCGTGAGAAAATCGGCGGCAAAGCCATCATGCTCATCAATATCGACAATGAAATTGATGACACCACTCTGGACAAGATTTCCAAAATCGACGGACTGCTGGACAAAGCAAGAATCGTAAAATTCTAGGGTCAGGGCTATGGATATAGCGACAGCGGTTATCTTTTCAGCAATCGCTGGCTCTTGTTTTAATATGCTCATCTACCGCCTGAATAACGGCGTGTCTTTATTTCAACCCCTGCACTCTATTTGCCCGCAGTGCCGCGAGCGTCTGCATTGGTTTGAGTTGCTCCCGGTGCTTAGTTATTGGCGGCAACACGGCCGCTGTAACAGTTGCGGCGGCAAGATTTCGCCGCGCTATCTCTGGGTGGAGATTTGTTTTATTTTGACACCCTTGGCACTCTGGGCGGCGGGCGGAATAACCGCGCTGACTTGGGCAAGGCTGGCGTTGTTTTGGTTCGGCTGGGCGATAGTTTTTTCCGACATCGAATGCCGGGAAATTCCTTATTTTTTTTCGCTGGGGTTTCTCTGTTTATTGTGGCTCCAAGGTTTTTCCGGGCTGTTAATTAATCTGCTCGTTTGGCTGACCTTATTCCTCTTGATTAAAGCTCTGGAAAAATTCCATTATAAAAAAACAGTTTTTGGCGGCGCGGATTTCTTGCTTTTTTTCGGCACGGCTCTTTATTTTGATTTGCCGCGCTATGTTTTGTCTTTGTATCTGGCATTTTTCTTGGGACTGCTGGTCTCACTAGCCTTGCTGGCCAAGCGTTGGGCGCGGCGCGACACCGCGCTTCCTTTCGCGCCATTCATCTTGGCGGCCTTTTTTCTGACTGATTATTTTGGCGCATCTTTTTTACAGCTCTACTGGAGGCTGTATGCGTAAATTTGACAACCAGAACAGTAATGATTCTCATTTTCGGAACGGCTTTACCTTAGTAGAATTAAGCGTAACGCTTTTTATCCTGTTGACTATCAGCGCGGTTACGTTGACGGGGCTTAATCATTATCGGCAACGTGCGCAATTAAAATTCCAGCAGGTTACCATCACGCAACACCTGCTCTACGCCAAGGAGCAGGCCATGACGCAGGGGCGCAATGTGGATGTGTTATTTTTTGCCAATGGCCTCACGGTGCAGGCGGACGACGGCGCCTTACAAGAACTGACTTTGAGCAAGCCCTTTACCGTGTCGAGCCTGCGCTTGGGCTTCAACGCCGAGGGCAATCCGCGTTTTGCCGGGACGCTGTATCTCTACCGCCGGGGAAAGCCCGCCGCCAAAATGACCGTCGCCGTGGGCAGTGGGATAATCACTTGGACAGGGCAATGAAGAATACCAAGCATTACATTCGGCGGCGCACCGCCTCTCCGGTAAAGCTGAGCGGGAAAGCCGCTTATTCTTATCTGGAATTGATTATAGTTTTAGGTGTTTTGGGTGTTACTTTCAGCGCCTTCCTGCTCTGGCAACGCGGCTATGTGCGCGGGATGCGCGACGTGGCGGCGTACTATCAAGAACGGGAGGCGATTCTGAACCGCATCGAACTGCTCCAAGCGGATCAGGCGGCGGATTTTGAGGGCCTGCGCCGTTACGAAATAAACTGGCGGCAGAAAAAAATTATCTGGCTGGGCAGGTAACCGACGGCACAGTAAAGGGATAGTTAGGATTTTGAAGCGCTGGGTACCTAATGAAAAAAATCTCCGGCATCCTTGTTCAGCGCCTTGGCAATCTTTAACAGGGTAATGATAGTCGGCAGACGTGTGCCGTCCTCGATATTCTGAATGTAGCGCAAACTTAAATCCACTTTATCCGCCAGTTTTTCTTGAGTTAATCCGGCTGATTTACGGAAACATTTGGTGTTCTTGCCGATGTTTATTTCCATTTTCGCCTCACTGCTTGCAATCCTAACTATGATGGGTTATAATTATTACGTGCAATTAGCACGTAAGAAAATTTAGGGGGGATGGTTATGGCAAATAATTACGGCGACCAAGCAAAATATAAAAGTGAGCCTTACTATATAGATTCCGAAAAGAAGATTACGGCCTCGGGCATGAGGCAAGCCTTGGGGACGAAAGAGGACGTGGCGAACAAGCAGGACACCATCACTGACAACTCCACATATTACCCGTCAGCCAAGGCCGTCTACGCGCACACGTCCAATAAAAACAACCCGCACGGCGTAACGGCGGCGCAGGTGGGGCTGGGCAGCGTGAACAACACGAGCGACGCGAGCAAGCCAATCTCGACGGCGACGCAGGCGGCCATCACCGCCGAAGCGACCGCCCGCGCGAACGCCGACACCGCCATCAACACCGCGCTGGGTGGCAAGCAGGCCACGATAGCCGCGGGGACCACCGCCCAGTACTGGCGCGGCGACAAGACTTGGCAGGCCATGAACGACAGCCACACGCACGACGGGAGATATTACACGGAGACCGAGGTCGACGCGATGCTGGCCGCCGCCAGCGGCGACGCCGGGGCGCACGCGTCCAACACCAACAACCCGCACGGCGTGACGGCGGCGCAGGTGGGCCTGGGCAGCGTGAACAACACGGGCGACCTGGACAAGCCCGTCTCGACCGCCACGCAGGCGGCCATCACCGCCGAGGCGACCGCCAGGGAGAACGCCGATGCCGCCATCAACACCGCGCTGGACGGCAAGCAGGCGACGATAGGCGCGGGGACGGCTGGCAACATCGTGGCTTATTCCGGGACAGCGGGGACGGTCGGCACGCTGACAAAGGTAACGACGATAAGCGCGGCGGGTAGCAGGATGGACAGCAAAATCCCTACGGAGAAGGCGGTGGGGGATGAACTGGACAAGAAGCAGGCATCGCTCCCTATCGGCACGATACTGATGTATAAAGGGACGGGCTGGGTGGACAACAGCACATTGCCCGGCTGGTACGCCTGCACGTCCGCCAATACCAGCAGAGGTTGTCCCAATTTGGTCGATAAATTCATCCGCGGCGGCGAAACATCCGGCGCAACAGGTAATGGACAGAAAACATTATCCATAAATGAGATTCCCTCACACAGTCACAGACATACACATCTTCCCCACAGCAACCATACGGGCGAAACCGCGCCTATGGATGATAATTTACATGACCCATCTGGAGTGTTTGAGGTTGGTGGTTATACTGATGCCACAAGCGGTTCAAGTCGCGGTATGTGGTTAAAAATGAATGCCGAGCATGACAACAATCATTCTTATGATGAAACGCCTGCTGGTGGCGGAGAGGCATTTGACGTTGTCCCTGCTTATTATACAGTCATCTACATTATGAAAGTAAGTTAACCGACGGCACGGTAAAGGGATAGCTAGGATTTTGAGTTGAGGCGTTAAATCCCTAAATCCGATTTCCGAAACAGTGCGTCCATCAGAAAACCTGCTTGGGCAATGTTTGCCGCCGCACCCTCTTCGCGGTCGACCACGCCAATGATTTTGACTATCTCCGCGCCGTAGTCCCGCAACCGCTCTGCCGCGGACAGAGCCGCCCCCGCCGTGGTCAAAATATCCTCAATCAGCACGACCCTCTCGCCGTTATTCAGCTCGCCCTCAAATATCTTATCCGTGCCGTAGCCTTTGGCGGCCTTGCGCACCAGCACGAAAGGCTTATTGATGGCACAGGCCAAGACGCTCGTAATCGTAACCGCGCCGAGTTCCGGCCCGGCCAAGCGGTCAAAACTTGCCAAGGGCGGCAGGATTTTGGCCAACTCGACGGCCAAGCTTTTTAAGATATCCGGCTGCGTGCCAAAAAGATATTTGTCGACATAATATTTACTGTGCTTGCCGGAACGCAGGACAAAATCGCCTTCCAAAAAAGCGACTTCCTTAATCCGTTTGGCAAGTTCTGCTTTGTTCATTAATTATTTCTTCGGCTCGTCTTTCTTTGCCTCCGGCTTGGCTTCCTTGCCGGCCTCCGCCTTCGGAGCGTCGGCTCCGCCCTCGCCAGCGGCTTTCTGCGCCGTAGCCGGGACTTCGGCCGTCTCGGCGGCTGGAGCCTCTTCAATCTTCAACTCACGCGGCACCTCGGCATGGACGATTTCCTGTCCGGGCGGCAACTCGATGACAATATTGGGCAACTTCAGGTCGCCGATGCGCACCGCATCATGGGCATTCTCCAGCTTGGAAATATCGACCTCGATGGCCACGGGGATTTCCAGCGGCAGGCACTTGACGGGCAGTTCATGGACAGCCTGCGCCAGCACCAGACCAGCCTTAACCGCCGGACACTCGCCGACCAGCTTGACATGCACCTTGACCGAGACGGGATGCTTGGTGTCGATTTTATAAAAATCCAAATGCCAAAACTTATCCGTCAGCGGGTCTTTGTGATAATCACGCAATAGGACGATTTCCTCATTTTTGCCTTGGATATTCAGCTTAAACAGTGAATTGTATTTGGCATCGGAAGTTTTCAGAGCCTTTTCAAATTCTTTGTGATTGATGGTGAGGTGGAGATTTTCCACACCTTTACCGTAAAACTCCGCCGGAATCAACCCTTGCGTGCGCAATTTTTTGGCCTTTTCTTTGCCCAGCCCATCGCGCGTTTGTGCCTCGAGCGCTACTTGCTTTGTCATGTCCTGCTCCTTTGTTTTTTATTCCCTGCGTGAGGGAAGCGGATTATAGCAAAGTATAGTATAATAAGTACAGTTACTTGCGGGGAGGTATTAAGATGCGCAGATTACCGGAAATAATTTTTGGGTCGGGCATCTTGCTGATACTGATTGTGGGCTGCGGGATGGTACAGAAAGAGACCTTTGTCGGCAGCACTACTCCCGACAAACCGCCCAGCCTGACCGCCAATCTGACGGTCAGCGTTTCGGGCAATGGCTTCGTGGAAATATTGGACGTTTCGGATAATGCCGTGGTGTCCGGTTCGAGTTTTGTCTGGGCAGTGCTTAAAAATACGGAAATTACTTTGAACGCCGTACCGTCGCCGTCCATTTCGTCTTTTAAAGAGTGGGTTGGTGTTTCGCCTACGGACAACTCCCCCCTAACGCTGAATATTGTCAATGACTTAAGCGTGCAAGCAGTTTTCGAGTAATTCCCTAAACTCTGCCAAAATCACGGGACTTCATTTCCGTAAAATTATCCCTTTGTAATTTATTTCGGCGCGATTGCAAAGACGCGGCTGGTGAAACCCACGCCGTCCTTGACGTTCGGGTATGTGATGAAGATAATCGCGCCAGTTGGCGGCAACTGGTCAAGATTCTTGAGCAGTTCCACATTTAGTTTGCCTTGATTGAGGATATAGTTCTCGCCAATCATGCCGTCAGCGCTGTTGCCCACGGCCGCCGAATCGGTGTCCGGGGTCTCATGACCGATACCCGCAATCTTTCTTTCCTTGACCAAAAACCGCAAGGCCTCAATACTCCAGCCCGGATAATGCGCCGTCTGTTCCTCGTCCACCGCCTCAAAATTGTCGAGCGGACGCTTCGACCAGTCGCTGCGAAACACCACAAAAGACCCGGCAGGTATCTTGCCGTGTTTCGCCTCAAAATCCAGAATGTCCTGCCGGGTCAAGGCATAGTCAAAATTTTTCTTAACCGCAGCTGACTGGTCGATGACCACCAGCGGATAAACCAAATCTTTTACGCCATAACTGTCGGCCTTGCGCCCCTTGCGGTCGAAATGTCCGGGAAAATCCGTGTGCGTGCCGTACTGGCCAGGCAGAGTATAGAGAAAGGCCGAAAAAGAGTTGTTTTCATTCTCGCCGAAGTCCTTGAACGTGCCGTCAAAGGTATATTTGGGCGTAACAACCAGCGGGTCGAAACCCCACCAGTGCGGGGTCTGCGGGCTGACTTCCCAGCTCAAGTCCACCCACTTATAATCTTTTTTCCATTTATCCAGCTCGCCCCACAGGCCGTCCTTAGGCGCGGCGGCAAAAGCGCTGCCCAGAATCAATAATAAGATTACCAATAGTTTTTTCATTTTTTTAAATCCTCCTCAAGAATTTTTTTTACTGAATTATCCCACAGCTTTCTTTAACACAAATCAATAATATACTATTCATATCTATATAGTATGATAAAACAAACCAGAAAAACTGTCAAGAGGCGTGGCAAATTAAAATATAGTGTATTTTCAGAAAAGCAGATATTATTTACTGACCAGCAGCCGCCCCGTCCCGTCCACACCCAAGGTGGTCAGGCCGTTGTCCAAGAAATTTTCAACAAAACTGAGCGAGATATCGTCGAGCGCACCGCAAAGCTTTTCGACAGCGAGACGGACGACGCGCCGCGCGATGGCGCGCGGCGTATTCTGCAAGGCCACCGCGTCCAATCTTATCCGCCCCGCGTCTTCCGCCAAAATCACCTCAGCGTAAACCCGCCGCGCCTGCACGGCGAGATACTCGTCGTCGCCGCGCAGAATTTCCGCCGTGCGGCGTAAACCTTCCTGATAATTGGGGTTGATTGCCTTGAGCAAGGGCAGGATTTCCCAGCGCAATTTATTGCGCGTGTAGGCGGTGTCGGTATTGGTCTCATCCTCGTGGTAGACGAGTTTTTTCTCCGTAGCGTAATTCAAGATGTCCAGCTTCGCCGCCGCCAGCAATGGCCTGACGATACGCACGCCCTGTTCTGTCCGCTCCTCGGCAATACCTGACAAGCCTCTCGCCGCCGCGCCGCGCAGGAGACGCAAAAGCATCGTCTCAGCCTGATCGTCCGCATGGTGCGCCAGAGCCAGCGTATTATAAGAATGTCGCCCAGCTTCCTGCAGGAAAAACTCATAACGCGCCCGGCGGCCAGCATCTTCCAAGGACCAGCCAAACTGCGCGGCGAGGGCCGGAACATTTTTTACCCCGAGATGAAAAGGCAGACCGTATTTAGCGGCTAAACTCTCCGCCCAATCCGCGTCGCGCCCGGCTGTACGCCCGCGAATCTGATGGTTGAGATGCGCGACGGACAGGGCAAAACCTTTGATTTTTTTTAACTCAACAAGCAAGTCCAGCATGACCACCGAGTCCAGACCGCCGGAGACGGCGGCCAAGACTTTATCCGTGGCAGAAAATAAACTTTGCTTAAAAGCCAGCGCCATTTTATTGTATATAGGATTTCAAGGCCGCCGGTTCGCTGGGGAGCGCCCGAATAGACAATTTGTCCAGCCCCAGCTTGGTCAGCATATTGTAGCTGAACTGTAGCCAGCCATCTGCGGTCTGGACTTGGCGGACAATCCGCGCCCGCCCCTTGATTTTCGCACCCCGCTTGGCGGCCTCCAGCGCGTCGCTGAGAGTACCGAGCTGGTCAATCAGCTTTAAATCTACGGCACGGCGGGCGCTGTAAATCTTGCCCTGCGCCAAGATTTCTACCTCGTCGATGTGCAGATTCCGCCCCTGAGCCACCGCCAGCTTAAATTGGTCATACACTTCCGCCTGATAACGCCGGAGCATCGCCACCTCCGCCTCTGTATAGCCGCGCCCCCAATCGTGCATGTCCGCGTGTTCCGCCGTCTTGATATTGTCCTGTTTGATGCCCAATTCCCGAAAAAGATTTTCCGCTTTCAAAGTCTGCCCAATCACGCCGATACTGCCGACCAGCGCATTGGGGTTGGCATAAATCTCGTCCGCCGCCGCCGCGATATAGTAACCACCGGACGCGGCGATATTGCCCACGGAAGCGACCACATATTTTTTTTGCTCGCGCAGTTTTTGCACTTCCTTATATATCCTGTCCGCCGCCAAGGCCGAGCCGCCCGGCGAATTGACACGCAGGATAACCGCCTTAACATAATCTTTCTCGCGCAAATCACGCAGTTCCTGCACCACGGTACCCGCGCCGGACATTTTACCGCCAAATAAAAAATCCGACCGCGAAACACCGTCCACCAACTCGCCGTCAATGTCGACCACGACAATCGTGCTGTAGTCGGGAATAAGCGTTACCGACTGCGTAAAACTCGGCAACTGCGCCGGGGTTATATAAACGAGGTCGCTGGAAGCCGCGTCAACATTCTCGGTGGACATTTTGAGCAGTTCGCGCAATTGATTTTCCGCCGTGTCATAATAACCCAGCGCGTCGACCAATTTGTAAGCCAAGGCTTCCCGCGCCGAAATGATGCCGCCGTCCGCAATATCCGCCATGTTGGGCGTGGCAATCTGCCGCGCTTTCTTTATCTCACTCAGGAGACCAGCGTTGATGTCCTTGACGAGCAGTTCCAAGTGTTCGCGCTGTCGTGCGGTAAAACCATCCTGCCAAGGATTGAGCGCGTCCTTGTATTCGCCAGTGCTGATAATCAGCGGCGTGAGGCCGACCTTTTCCAGCAAACCCTTGTAGCGCGTTACGGTCAGGGAATGTCCCGCCGGAACCAGCGCCCCCAGCGACGGCATGACAATTTTGTCCGCCGCCGTCGCCAAATAATAAGCGTTGGCGGAGAGTTGGTTTTCGATATAGACGACAATGTATTTACCTTTTTGTTTAAATTTAATCAGTTCCGCCCGCAATTCCTCCAGCACCGCCGCGTAAGAAACACTGTTGGACATGTCCTGCAGGCGAATAATCAGCGCGGCAATATTTTTATCCTCAGCGGCCACGCGGATTTTTTGCAAAAGCAAATCCAAGCCCACGTTATTCCCGCCGAAGAGCGAAGTGTCCGACTGCCCGGCAATCAGGCTGGAATCCAGCTCCAGCAGTAAAACCTCTCTTTGCGGAAAAAGCGTATATTGACGAACCTGCGGATACAATTCATTGCCCAGCTTTAAACCCCAACGGTAAATATGTTCGCCGTCGCTTTTTTCCACAGCATAGTCCCAGGTCAAGTCATTCCAGCCCAGCCCGAGACCGTAAGTCGGATTGCCTTGGTGGAAGCCGAGCCGCAAAGTAAATCCCGAGGTCAACTGCCATTCCGCGCCGTATCTCTCACCGCTATCCGCGGCGAATAAAAAATTGCCCAGCGCATAGGCCACGCCCGCACGCAAAGACGGGTCAGCCGCCAAATCTTTTTTGAGCAAATCCTGGGCGGTCAGGCCTAGACGCAACGCACTAGTCAACTGCAACAATAAGCCGACATCGGCAGTCCAAGCCGAGCCGACCGCGCCGGGCATTTCCCGGACAACACGATGATAAGTCAGACCATAATCAATCCCGTGTCCGCCGGACAGGCCAAAACCGATAGACTGCGCGTCCACATATTCCGAGCTGTGATTGACAAACCGCCGCCGACCAAAACCAAGGCTGCCATACTGCACCGCGGAGTCGATACCCAGCTGATATTCCTGCTGGGACGTATCGTCCTCGCTGTAGGTAAATTGCAGACCCGGCCGCGCCAAACCCGCCGGATTGTAATACAAGGCGGAAACACCGACCGCCGTACCTGTAAACGCACCGCCCATGCCCAGCGCCCGTACTCCGGTGTCGCGGCGCAAAATATCCACAGTCGCGTCAGCCCCGCCCAACGCTAAAATCAAAAATCCAGCCAGCAAAAAATTTCTCATTGTGCCGCGCCGCGCAATCCCAGTTCCCGCAATTGTTCCGGTGCGACAGCCGCTGGAGCCTCCGTCAGCAGACACTCGGCGGATTTAGTTTTAGGAAAAGCAATCACCTCACGGATAGACTCCGCTCTGGCGAGGAGCATGACCAGCCGGTCCAGACCGAGAGCCAAGCCGCCGTGCGGCGGCGCGCCGTACTGGAATGCGTCGAGCAAAAAACCAAATTTTTCTTTGGCCGCCGCCGCGTCGATGCCCAGCGCCGCAAAAACTTTTTGCTGTTCCTCGGGCTGGTAAATACGTAGCGAGCCGCCGCCCAGTTCAACACCGTTGAGGACAATATCGTAGGCCGCCGCCAAAGTGTTCTCGTCATAATTCCCGTCCAGCGGCTTGGTAAAGGGATGATGCGTCGAGGTCAGTCTGCCCTCGGAGTCTTTCTCAAAAAGCGGGAACTTGACTACCCAGCAAAATTTAAACTCGCCAGGGTCATAAAGTTTTAAATCCTTGGCGATGGCACAGCGCAATTTGCCCAGAGCATCATGCACCACTTTTTTGGTGTCCGCGACGAAAAGCAGAATATCACCGACCTCGCCGTGCAAACGCTGGCTGATGCCGTCCAACTGCTCCTTGGTAAAAAACTTGGCAATCGGTGAGCTGATTTCGTTCTGGCGCAAGGTAATCCAAGCCAAGCCTTTTGCGCCGAACTTGCCGACAAAATCTTTGTAAGCGTCCAAGGCGCTACGCGAAAGCTGACCGTCCGCGTTCTTGACGTTAATCGCCTTGACGATGCCGCCGCGCTCGACCACTTCCTTAAAAACTTTCAGCTCGGACCGCGCGGCAATATCCGAAATATCAATCAAGCGCAGGTCGAAACGCAGGTCGGGCGCGTCTGAACCGTAAAAATTAACCGCGTCGGCGTAAGTGATTTCCGGCACTTGGTCAGGATATTTTTGCCCCACCAAAGGCATAATCCGCGCCAGCAAACCGTCCACCAAACTCCTAATCTCCCGCTCGTCCGCGAAAGACAACTCTAGGTCAATCTGCGTAAACTCCGGTTGGCGGTCGGCACGTAAATCCTCGTCGCGGAAACATTTGGCAATCTGAAAATATCTTTCGTAACCAGCCACCATCAACAGCTGCTTGAACAGCTGCGGCGACTGCGGCAAAGCGTAAAATTTACCCGGCTTGACGCGGCTAGGCACGAGATAGTCGCGCGCCCCTTCCGGCGTGGATTTGGTTAGAATCGGGGTCTCTATCTCCAGAAAATCTTGGGCATACAGGTATTCGCGCACCACGCGCGTAACCTGGGAGCGCAAAATAAGATTGTGCTTCAGACTATCCCGGCGCAAATCCAAATAACGGTAGCGTAATTTAATTGACTCATCCACGGCCTGCTCATCGCAAACCGAAATCGGCGGAGTCTTAGCGGCGTTCAAAATCGTCAAGGTCTTGCCCTCGACCTCAATCTCGCCAGTCGGCATCTGGGGATTGATATTTTCATCGCTACGCGCCAGCACTTGCCCGGTCAAAGCCACCACGTACTCCGAGCGCAGTTCGTCCGCCAGCTTGTGCAGAGCCGCGTCAACCTCCGCGCTGAAAGTAATCTGGGCCAAGCCGGAGCGGTCGCGCAAATCCACGAAAATCACGCCGCCGTGATCGCGCCGCCGATTGACCCAGCCGCGCAGGCTGACCCGCTGACCGATGTCTTTTTTGCTCAAGGAACCGCAAGCCCGTAAAATATTTTCAGTCATCTTTACTCTCCTAGTTTTTTTCTCTGTGCTTGGCCGCGACTATCTCCGCCAGCTCCGCCAAGCCGATTTTTTCCTGACCGCCCGAGCGCATGTCCTTCAATTGACCGCACTTTTCGTGCAACTCATTGTCGCCAATGATGTATACGTAACGCGCTTGCAGTTTGCTGGCGGTTTTTAATTTAGCCGCCAACCCTCTGTCCGCAAGGTCAATCTCCGTCGGCACGCCAGCACGGCGCAATTGTGCCGTCAAAAGCACTGCCTGCGCGTCAGCTTGGGCGCCCAGCGGCAGTAAAAAAATATATGGAAGCGTCCCCGGTACGGCCGCACCCTGACCCTGCAAGAGCATAACCGCGCGCTCCAAACCAAAAGCAAAGCCGACCGCTGGCAGCGCCGGGCCGCCCAATTCCTCGACCAGATTGTCGTACCGTCCGCCGCCGCAAACGGCGTTCTGCGCGCCAAGCTGACCGGACAATACCTCAAAGACTGTCTTGGTGTAATAATCCAAGCCGCGTACCAGACGCGGGTTGACCTGGAATTTTAACTGCAAAGCGTCGAGATAATCATGCACGGATTGGAAATGCGTACGGCAGTCTGCGCAGAGCGCGTCGGTCAAATCCGGCAGTCCGACCAAAAACTCATTGCACCGAGGATTTTTACAGTCAAGGACGCGCAAAGGATTGGACCCAAACCGTGTCCGGCAATCGCCGCACAGCTGTGCCAAGTTGGCGCCCAAGAAAGACTGGATTTTTTCTTTAAGCCGCGGACGGCAGACTGGACAACCCACGCTGTTGACCTGCACCTCAAGATTTTGCAGACCTGCCGCTGCAAAAAGCTGTTGCGCTGTAGCAATGACCTCCGCGTCCTGATACGCGCCGCCTCTGCCGAACACCTCACAGCCGATTTGGTAAAACTGCCGATACCGTCCCGCCTGCGGACGTTCATAACGAAACATCGCCCCTTGATACCAAAGCTTGCTTAGCGGCTCCTGCTTGTGCCTGTTAGACTCCAGATAGGCGCGCACCACCGCGGCAGTTCCCTCGGGACGAAGCGTCAGGCTACGTCCCTTGCGGTCCTGAAAAGTATACATTTCCTTGGCAATAATATCCGTATCCGCGCCAATGCCGCGCTGGAACAGCTCCGTGTGTTCGAAGATTGGCGTGCGGATTTCGTGAAAATTGTAGAGTTGAAAAACCTCCCGTGCTTTCTGTTCAACAAACTGCCAGAGGGGAGTTTCTTCAGGCAAAATATCGCGTGTGCCGCGCGGTGCGGTATAAGTCATGCCGGAGATTATAGCGTAACTCGGACAAAAACTCGACCAAGCATCACGCCAGCGCATTATAATTGTTTTTGTGCTATAATCCCGGTCGTCTGGCGTGGAAATAATAGTGCCGGGTAATATTGCAAGCCAATCTTTACATAAAATATGGGACGTTATGGGGTACTATGGCATTTAATATTACAAACAATTTAAACAACAGGGGCATTCGGTCGAATGTTTGGGCTTGGGATAACCCTGTTCTAACTCAGAAAATATCAACCAAACTCCGTAACATCCAGATTCAGCCGCCGAGTCGGCGAGTCTTCGCCTCGGACGCACAGCCAGACCATCGCTTTGCTTTAGCTACCGTTAGGTCCCCTGAGGAAGAGGTCAAAGAAAAAGAGGAGGATGTCAGAATCAAGGCTGAGGAAGAAGCCAGGGTTAAGGCCGAAGAGGAAGCCCGAATCAAGGCCGAGGAAGAAACCAGAGTTAAGGCCGAAGAGGAAATCCGAGCCAAGGCAAAAGAGGTTGAGCCAAAAAAATTATCATTAACTGTCAGCGGCGGCGGGTATATTCGGGAAGCCGAACAGTCCGCCCATTTGCATACTACAATCATGCCGTTGACCATCAAGCCAAACATTCCTGGAGTGTCTACTATCAGAATTGGCGGTGGAATAAATTTTAATTTTCATCGAACAACCGAGCGTTTAACCCATCGTTATTTGAAACCGCCACCGCCCAATGCCGCGCCGACGGCCAGCGCCGGAGTTGACCAGACCATAACCCTGCCGACAGACACCGCCACCCTTGACGGCTCCGCCTCGTCCGATAGCGACGGCAGCATATCCGGCTACCTGTGGACGCAGGTGTCCAAGCCGTCCGGAGCGCCCGACGCAACGCTGTCCAACGCCAACGCCGCCAACGCCACAGTCGGCGGCCTGCAACAGGGTACGTACGTGTTCCGCCTGAAAGTTACCGACAACGACGGCGCCGAGGCCACTGACGACATCACCGTTACCGTCAACGCCGCACCGCCACCGCCGCCGCCGCCCAACACCGCACCGACAGCGAATGCCGGGACCGACCAGACCATAACTCTCCCGACAGACACCGCCACCCTTGACGGCTCCGCCTCGTCCGACAGCGACGGGAGTATCGCAAGTTATGAGTGGACGCAGACCGCTGGCCCTGTAACGGCGACGATAAGCAGCTCGGGAAACAGCTCGACGGGAGTCGGCGGGCTGACCACAGCCGGGACGTATACGTTTCAACTGAAAGTTACCGACAATGAGGGCGCGGAAAGCGTGGATACGGTAACGATAAATGTCTATGCCGCGAATATCCCTCCGACGGCGAATGCGGGCAATGACCAGAATATTAAACTGCCGGTAAGTTCTGTAACTTTGAGCGGCAATGCTTCCAGCGACAGCGACGGGAGTATCGCAAGTTATGAGTGGACGCAGACCGCTGGCCCTGTAACGGCGACGATAAGCAGCTCGGGAAACAGCTCGACGGGAGTCGGCGGGCTGACCACAGCCGGGACGTATACATTTCAACTGAAAGTAACGGACAATGAGGGCGCGGAAAGCACGGATACGGTAACGATAAATGTCTATGCCGCGAATATCCCTCCGACGGCCGTCGCCGGGACCGACCAGACCATAACCCTCCCGACGGACACCGCCACCCTTGACGGCTCCGCCTCGTCCGACAGCGACGGCAACATATCCGGCTACCTGTGGACGCAGGTGTCCAAGCCGTCCGGAGCGCCCGACGCAACGCTGTCCAACGCCAACGCCGCCACCGCCACAGTCGGCGGCCTGCAACAGGGTGCCTATGTGTTCCGCCTGAAAGTTACCGACAACGACGGCGCCGAGGCCACCAACGACATCACCGTTACCGTCGCTCCACAACCAATGATTACTGTAACCAAAAATATTGCCATTGAATTTCTCCTTTTGGGTTCTGGTAATGGACATTATGTGCTTGACTTTACACCAACCATCACGCCAGATAGCAGCTGGGACGTAAATTTTCCCAGCGATTGCGTAACCTATGCGTTAGACAATAGCCCTAATGCCAGCGATTACACTATTGGTGATAAGGTAACAATTACCGAAACTTTTTACTACGCCGGAAATATTATCGCCACGCTAGTCATCACAGCCAATGTTGAAGACGATTGGGGTGGTGGACGGTTTTTTAATAATGTAACCGCTACAAGCACGCCGACAAATCCTATACGACTCGAAAAAGAAATCCCGTTGCCCCCCCCCCTGCCGTCAATCGCTGTCTGGCCGTCCAGTGCGGATGCGCTTAATCCGCTGAATACGCCATTGGCGGATAGTCTGGAAGACGCGCTATTGGATACCGCCAATTATCCGCTAGCGGCTTCGGATTTTTCCGCCGAACCGCTCAGATACATAGATGACCCCAACAACCCGTATGCCTTAGTGGAATATTTCAAGAACACTTCGCGGTTCAGGATACTGCCGCATTTTGACCTAGAAATAATCGGTCAGAAATTCAAAACCCCTCTGGGAAATTTGACACCGTTTTTGCAAGAACGTTTTGAGATTGGCGTGGAGTTCACAGCAGTTGATGTTGAGGTGGCCGCAGCCGCGCCGGAAGCGGCGGTAAAGGAAATCGAAGATTTAGCCGCGCAAGACAATGCGGTTAGTTTTATCCTAGCCAATGAATTAAAAATTTTCAGCACCTTAGATTTGCTGGCAATTCCCGGCCATATTACCCTTGGCCTAGAGTTAAAAAACAGTTCCTATGCTGATGACCGTTATTCCGGCTCGCTGAAATATTTGCATGACATCAATTACCGCGCCCTGCAAAGCGCTTCGGGCAAGATTACCGCTGGTTTTACGCAAACGGGCATAAATTTTTGGCGCAGCGATATTTTGGCTAATTTACTGCCCGCCCCGGAAACCAAAATTTCGAGACTTACCACGGGACTCAATTTATACGGCGAAAATAATACTTTTGGTATTGGCACAACTGTAATTTGGCGGCCACTGGCGTTTATGGAATATGGTTTTAACCTCGTGTTCCAAGATGTCCGCAGGTTAAATTCTCTGTCCGGCGTGTTAGCGGCTAAATTTTATTTTTAAAACTAATCCGCCACTTCTTCTATAAAGAAGGGTATTCCATCAAGGAATAATTCCGCAATTAATTATCTTTTCCTAATAAAAAAAATCCACCAAAAAATATAAGTATATTTTCCTAAAAACTGGGCATATCTTCTCTAAGACTTGTCCTTTAAAGGAAGATGAAAGTGAGAGCATGTAAATATATATTTATTAGCGTTTTGTTTGTACGCGTTTTATTTGCGGCCAACTTGTCGGTAACTGTTGATGTGCAGTATTTTTCTGGGTTTAACTCTTTTGGGGATTTTTATGAAGCGGATGGTGGACACAAACTGGCGCGCTCGGCCTCCGGCAAACTCCATGCGGTCTTTGTGAATAAAAATGGTAATAATAACCAACTTATTCACGCTTACTCCGCCGACGGTCTTAATTTTACCACAACCGTGCTGACCGAAAATAACGGTGCTAGCGCTGGTTTGTATAATCCAGCCTTGGCGGTCTTTGGCGAAGATGTTTATGTTGTTTATGTCGATAATAAAAGCAGTGCGGATAGAAAACTATCAATCATTAAATATACCGCCGATGGCAGTACCCCGCAGTCCGCAGTGGTAACCCTAAATAACAACAATCCTTTCTATTATACAGATATTGCGCTGGATAAGGATGGTTATATTTACGTGGCGGCAACTTTTTCCACTAGTTATAAAGTGAAGATATTCCGCAGCAATACTCCTCAAGACATTACTTCTTTTATTGAAGAAACCTGTAGCGGCGGTGATTTCAATACGGCGCGGGCTTTTTTACCCAAGCTGGCAACAGACGACGGGAATGGGCGTGTCTATCTGGCTTATGAGTTACGCAATGCTCCTGGAGCTGACACTTCAAAATATATCGCCATACACACGCGAATGAAAATGGGCAGCTATGGAGTATGGTATCCGGCAGAAAAAGTGTCGCCTAATTTTCGCGCACAACACCCGGATATTGTCGCCCACGACGGCAAGCTACATCTAGTTTACTCGGAACAGCCGGATAGCTCCGCTGACGACTGCAATTTGCGCTACCGGATTTATGACACAGATTTGGAGATACAGAGCGACGAGATTATTCACTCCGCGAAAAGAATCTATTCGCCGTGTTTGAGTTTTGCCGGGGATACGCCGCTTATTCAATATGTGGACAGCGCGGACGGCGCCACACATCAAATCAAACAAACCGCTAAAAATATGGACGGCACGTGGATTGCTCCGCAAATTTTATCAAACACGCCAAATGCCGTATATGTCCACACTGTCGCGAATGTTACCAATGATTTGCCTGATGTGCTTTGGTATAACACCATTGACCAAAAAGTTTACTTTTCCGCTAAAACGGATACGCCGGACATGGTTGCACCTGTTAATGGCAGTGTAATTATCAACGGCGGCGAGTCCCTGACCAAGAATCCGACATTGCAATTGGCGTTATCCGCGTCCGACGCGGCCAGCGGCGTGGCCAGCGTGAATATCAGCGAGACTGGCGCGCCAGCCGCAACATGGCTGGACTATAAGGAAAATATCGGGTATGTGTATGCCCTAACTAACACTCCTAATGGCGACCGCACCATTTATGTCTGGTTTCGCGACAAGGCTGGCAACATCAGCACGGCAGTCTCAGCCACTATAACCTTGGACACCGCCGCCCCGCCCGGTTCTGTTACCATCAACAACGGGGCCGCCTACGCCTCGACCATCAATGTCAGCTTGGCCATCCAAGCTTCCGACACGACCAGCGGTGTGGCCAGCATGAATATCAGTAACACAGGCACCCAAGGCGCCTGGCTGGACTATCAACCG
>BGZO01000019.1 GCA_003864475.1 Candidatus Termititenax persephonae
TCCTAGAAAACAACGGCACGGCGGAAATAGAAAGATACTTGGGCAAAGACTATAAAAATAATTCATACAGAGAATTTAACCTAGCTTTGTGGAGCGATTTTATTAACGCTTTGCTGCCGCAGAAAGGGAAGACATCGGGTGAGAGAAGTTTAAAAGAGTTAGGTTTTGATGGATTAGAGCAATCCCCCGACGTAGGAGCAGCCGGAGCGGACGAAAAAGAACGTGAATTAAGTGAAGCTTATGCCGCGCTTTTCGACCCAAATACAAAAACATTAAAACCAAACCTGACTGAGGCTACCCTAGCTAGGTATGAAAAAGCGATTGCGGCCTTGGCTGATGGGGACAGCAAAGCATACCATGCCCAGCAAGCATTGAAATGCCGTATAATAAATATTAATCAAAGACATGCCTCTGCTCTTACCGCTTTAACAGCTGAAAGCACTAAGTATCTCCAAGAAAAAGAAGAAGGAGAAGTCCGTGGTTTTATAGACCCCGTAACTGGACAACTTAAACCAAAAGTTGAATACCAAACCAAGTATAACGATTTAGAGAAAAAAATAGAATTTTCTATAGCCGCATTGAATATCCAAACCACAAAGGAGTATCTCGCTCTTTTGTCCAGTCGCGATAGAAATATTTTTGGAGTGGCGACAAATAAGAGAATTTTTGAGGAAGCCTTTGGCACCACTTACGACGGGAAAAATATTACTTGGGTTGGTTACTTCGAAGGGATGTTTGACGATTACCTTGATACATGCCTTGCGGACGGGGAGTTAACCGCCGAAGAGATTGCTGATATAGACAATATATTTTATGTCTATGACGGTTTGGTCAAGTGGGGACTTCTTGACAAGGACGAAATCGTTAGCCAAAAAGTCGATATAGAATATTCTATAATTTCTACATTTCTGCTTGACACAATGAACCCTAAAAAACCGCTCCCGGAAAACAGCGAGGATATATATACCGCCAGGGTGGAAAAATATATAGAGGCATATAGCGCGACCGTCCCTGAAAAAGGAATTCCAGCCCAGACGCAAGAGAAAATTGTGCTGGCTATTGCCGCGGCAGAAGGTTTGTCCGCAGAAAATTTGACCGCAGAAGTTAAAGCAAGGATAATCGCTGAGAATAAAATACCCCCCGGGGGACACCCTGCCCGCGAAAAAACAGATATTCTGAAAGATGCGCGGGACGATCTCATGGAGCGATATCAATCTGTTTTGGCGACAAGAACCGACTTGGCAGACCCAGGATTCATTGCGGCACAGGAAGCATACACCGCGGTAACTAAGTCGCAAGGAAACAATGACGCTGAGTTAGATAAATATGAAGAAGCCCTGTCCGTCTGGAACCCTGAGAGAGAGTTCGGCAAGCAAGAAAAAAAACAACACTTATTAGAAGCAACACGGTATCGGTTGATGAATATTTACGAAGCAATAGGTTCCTTAGGTAAAAAATATCCTTCTGATTCGGCTGGAACTCGTAACCCAGAGTATATATCGGCTCTACAAAGAGAGACCGAGAGATACATATCCTTGCTGGCTGACCCAACCAGAAATATTTTTGGGCAAAATTCACCCCAAGAATTACCTTATAAGGAAGCGGTTTTTAACCAGGCGGATTATAACTACCAATCAGGGGGTAAGTATACTTATTATAATATGATAAAAAATGGACTCAACGACTATATTACCTGCTGTCTGGCGGATAGAGCGATATCTGCCTTAGAAAAAGACAATATCGACAAAATATTTGAGATTATTTATCCCGGTTTTGTTAAGTTCGGGTTTCTCACACAAGCAGAGGTTGTTTCCCAGCAAAAATCAATCGATTTGCGGTTTGCTCTGGACAAGATCATGGCGAAGGATGGAAACACGCTAGACAATTACCGTACGCTAAGAACTGAATTAGAAAAAGCATCCGAGGAAGAATGGGGAAAAGTATGTAACATCGAAATAGATAAGGCAAAACCGAATAAAGACACGATGCTTGAATGGCTAGGCGACAACATATCGGAACTCGAGAAAAAGCAAACAGCGAATCGAGCAACGGGAACTGTAACCGCACAAGATTGGAAAAATGCCGGAGCTGTTATATTTACAGCCGTGGTTAAGGGTGTTACTACGGAGTACAAGCAGTCGGGGTCAGGAAAATATATCTGGCATGATACAGGTACAGAGAATTACGGTTATTCTGTGGGAATAAGCAATCCGACTGCAACTGCGGTCGAAATTAACGGGGAGACTTATACCAAAAATGCGGACGGGGTTTTTGTGATGGGCAACAGTAGCGCAAGAGCAACGGCGCCAGCGGCAGCAGCGGTAACACCCCCAACAGAACGCGTCGTCTGGAAACAAAAAGCTTCCGGTTTTGCCGCAGGGACCACCACTATTTACCTCAAGCCAGGGAAAACTGCTAACTTTTATAATTATGATGAGACCGGGACTCTCTTGGGAACGCTACCGATTACTAACGACCCGGCAATAAAATTATCCGCTACGAGCGCCTTTACCAAGGATGGTAACGGAACATGGTACAGAGTAACGGTCAACGGAAAAACTTACTATGTGGATGATACCAATGATATATTCGAATCCCAAGAGGGAAGACGCAAGCGCCTAGCCGGAACGAGCCAACAAACAACAAGCCCGGTGCCAGCGGCGGCGGTAAAACCAGCGGCAACGGGAGCGGCAAGACAAGCACCGGCACCAGAAATAATCTCTCAGATTACTCTAGTTTCTGGTAGCGACCCACCAGAATATAAGGTCTATACCAAAACAAATGATGGAAAATTAAAGGAAGAGAACGGAATTATTACTGAAGTTGGTTTTTCCGGTAAACGGCTTGAAAACTTTAAGTTTAATGACATTACATATAGATTCAATCTTATTAGCAATAACTATAAAAAAGAGAAATCATCGGTGTAAAATTATGACATACGTTAATCCTGCCGCCAATTAACCGCTGGGACAAGCGGACACAGAGATTTACTCGGATTGATTTTAATGAGCCGCTTTTTGGCTTTTTTTTGTGTTTTTTTTCATGCAAGTTTCGACCACAAATTATCGATATATATAATGCACTGGGGAGTGTGAGGTAGTTTTTTTGAGAAAGCACGATTTTTTGTCCGGCTTGGCGGGCAAGGGATTGTGCTTTTTGTGTTTATAAAAGGAGTACGTTATGAAATGGCCTGCCCCCAGTGATTCTTCCAAAGTCAGCCTCAATCCGTGCCGCGACAAGGTATATATCCCCTCAACTATGGGTATGTATAAACAGAGGCTCGCCAAAGGAGAAATAAGATGTCAACGGTAAGTTTTCCCAACAATGACCCGCAAGCGTCCCGAGTGCAAGTTAATGGGCTAATCTCGCAGACGGAAAAGAATCAGCATCAATATGCCGCCTTACTTGACCGTATTCTCGACAACACCCCCGCAATGACGCAAATAAAAACTAAACTAAAAAACGGCACGGAACTAACCCCGCTGGAAACAAGAACGGCGTTGCTGAAATTAATTCAAAACGGGAATTTTATCGACACGTCCACGCAATGGTTGGCGGTTGAGATATTACAAGGCAGCCGCCAAGATTCAGTGGACTATTCTTCGTTGGCCCCACAAGAATTGCAACGCAGGCTCAAAACTGACCTAATCGTTTTACTGGAAAATCATACCCTAAATATTCTCCAAAAAGTCTTGGTTAACGTTAATAAGGGCATTGACTCGGATGAAAAAACCCGTCAACTATTAACAGATTTGGGAATCGAAACAATCCCTGATTTGGAGAAAATTGCCGCCAAAAACATTCTCCAAAAAGTCTCGGCTGGCATTGACCCGGATGAAGAAACCCATCAACTATTAATAGATTGGGGAACCGAAATAATCCCTGATTTGGAGAAAATTGCCGACCAAGCAAACCTAGATTTCCTAAGAATACCAAATCTAACTTTCTCCCGCGAGGATATTCTCTATGTCCTCGACTGCGTGGGCAACAAACGGGAAATTCCCACCGCCATCAGCTTAGCTTTAAATGACTCGAACATAAACACTATCCCACAATTAGAGGCCTATGCCGAGGAATTGACAGGCTTGGCGGGGGTGGCAGAAACAAACAGCCCCGCCCCTGCTGTAGGGGTTGTTGGGGTGGTCAATACAAAGCTAAATGTGCAGGTCAGAACCCCGGTGGCGGACGTGGATAAAAACTTGCGGGACAGATTGATTTATTTGCCACCGCTTTGGAAAGACACGCGGTTAATTTGTCTAAAGAGTTTAGTCTATGAAGAATCGGCTGAATATGAAACAGATTTATATGATGATAATTTGTCGGTATTATTTTTGGACACACTCTTAACTTCCTTCTTTTCAGATGCCGAAAGATTTATCGGCCTAATAGGATTAAATTTTCGCCTCCAAGACCACCCAGCATTTTTTGATTTATCTGATTTAAAAGATGCCCTTGATAAAATAAAAGCAGATGAAACAAAGACCGCAGAAGAAAAAGAAAAGACCAAACGTAAAATGATTCTAGAATATGAACTGGCGGAAATAAAAGAAGATAAAACAAAAACTGCAGAAGAAAAAGAAAAAGCCGAACGTGAAATGATTCTGGCCTATCTGGCAAATTCTAAACCAGCAATGTATTCGCCATTTTCAGTAGCCGAAATTAGAACCATGCTGCAAGCTAGGGATTGGCTGAAAACACATCCCCATTATGTTACTGACGGCATAGACCGGATTATTGACAATTATGAAAACGGTCAATTAATTGAACCCCCGGAGACGCTGGTGGCTACCATGCAAATCCTAAACAACTGGGCACACGGGGTTCAGCAGGGGCTTACTTTCCATAATCAGGATATGCAGAAAAATTCGCAGTTCAGATTTTTGAAGTTTAAATATAGCTTGCTGCATCAAGGAAATTATAATCTGCCGGGTCTAAATCCCGGAGTCCAAACATTGAAAAATGAAGCTGACAAAAGAGCTTATCTGCCCAAAATAGATTCTTTCTTTTTAAAAGCCCTATTGGACAGCGGCATCCATAATGATTTTTGGTTGACAGCAGAAAAACAATCCAGGGCCTTTCAGCATGCCTATATGTACGAGCCTTTATGGGAGGCCTTGCCCCCAGAAGATAAAAAAGCATTTAAGGATACGGTCGCTTGGTGTCAAGACCCGGCTAATAGGGTCTGGGGCTTTGATGAACAAACAAACCAAGTACTACCTAATTTTACTTTGGGTGAAGAAAAAATAACACTGTATCGCCGAGAGACTAAGCTTTATGCCTTGGCAAAATTTATTTATGAAAAATATTTTACCCAAGGATATGCCACAACGTATGATCTTGACGAAAACGATCCCCCAGCGGTAAAACTTTTCAAATGTTATCTGGGCGAATATTTGGCACAGCAGAAAACTGTTAATAATCCTGAGACCAGACTTGAGAACGCCCGAGTCGCCGCTATTTATCACAATTATGGTCTGATTCCTCCGGACGGCAAGGAACCCCGGCCTATCTATGACGAAGTTTGGGGAAATACCGGCGGTCTTCCCAACGATGTCTTACGTGATATGAGCAGAACCCATTTATGCGGCGAGACTTCTTGGGTTGCCACTAAAGATGGCCTAGCACAGCTCGGTATAGCTGGTTTATCGCCGCCCAACCTTACGCTGCCGCCCGAAGAATTGGCGCAATCTGAGCAAATAAAATCAGCCTTGGAGACATATTTTGAAGCCAATAAGGATAAGCCTACCCTGCAATTTATAGGAAACATGAAAAGTCCAAGTTGGGATTATTTTGTTGAGTTTTATGAAGATGTTTACAACACTTGGCAATCACTGCGGCCACTGGAAGACCAGCAGAATCAATCAAAGGCATTATATGAATTGTCGAAGAGTGGTATTTTAAATCCCAACTTGAGCGATTATAGTCAAAAATATTTAGCGCTACTGGAGATTTTGGGACTAGAGCCGCCGAAATTCCCATCGTTAAAGCAGGTCGAAGTCCTTGATATATCGCCGGAGACCGTGCGGAAAAAACTGGAACAGAAAGCAGACGGACAAACGGAGAGCCTGTGGGATGTCTATCTTAAAGCGGAGGAAGCGACGGCGAAGGAGGCAGCGGATGCGGCGAAGAAGGCGAAGGTAGCGGCGGCGGAAGCAGTGGGAACGGCGGAAGCGGAAACGAAGGCGGCGGCGGCGGAAGCAACGGCAACGGCGGCGGCGGAAAAAGACAGTAAAAATAAATTCAAGTTTCAGAAGCTAGATGAATTTATGACGGCCTACACAGAACTATATAAGGCCTGGCAAAATGTCAGAAACAATCCCGATAAATATGGTGGAGAATATAGAGAACCTTTACTTAGATTAATGGAAAAGTACTGGGATAGAAGCACTCGCTTTTTTACAGAAGAGTATCAAGAAATGATGGGGCTGGTCTTGAAAACCCTCGGCTACCGCACGCCTTTGAAAATGGATGAGGTTCTGCCAGTAACAAAAGAAACAATAGATGAAGTGCTACAAGGAGTAACGATAAATCAAGAAACCTATGATAAAGCATCAGAGAGCATAAAAGCAGAATTTGAAGAAGATCTTACTAATTCATTTCTTAAAAAAGCTAGTTCGCTGTCAGAACCGCTAAGTTTGCTATCAAAACCGTTAGGATTAGAAGAAAGATATTTTGTTCATTGGCCATTTGTAGAGACTTTAGAAGAAGTTGGGCTTTCAAAACCTTTATATGATTTCCTGATAGCCCATGTGCGATTTGTTGAAACTAATTCTGAAGATGAACAGAATCCGAGTGAACAATCTAGCGCAGCTATACAAGAAACAGTAAATCAAATTTCTACTATTGTTGTAGAAAGAGTCGACTATAACAAAGATATGGAAATCATCCATTACAATAATGGTGGAGTGCATAGCGGTTATTTGCCCTGGCTGGGGTGGATGTTTTTTGAACGCTACGCTCCGGTGTCCACCGAGGCAACTTTACAACTGTTGAACGGAGAACCCCAAGCGGATTATCCCAGCATGATGAATTCTATGTTGTCCAACATTCCTCTTCTTGGGGACTTATGGAGTTATGCCGACCAAGCTATCGACCCAGGCATTACATTGGACCGGTTTGATACCATGTCCAATCCTAATATAACCATAACCGTACATGACGGCAAGACTCGGCAAAAGTTTGCCCTGCCGTCCGAATATACTCCGCGGGAACTGGCTGAGGGTAACCCTGTCCTTACCAAGCTGCTAGTGCGGGGAGGAGAATTTTTTGAACAAGTCAGCAGGACTTTACGCGGACTTTTCGATCCGCTTTTCGACATGGGTGAATTTATTGTTGATGAAACAGCCAGAGAAGAGTTTTTTAATGGGATTAGCCAATTCTTTGTGGACTTTGTAGCATCTCATGATGGTGATGAATTTGCCCAAAATCGACTTGACCAATCGAGTTTAGGGCTGAGCCGATTACTTACCCATCCAGTTCAGTGGCTGACAGACATAGTGACCATGAATATAGCTGAAGATATAGCCAGCACCAACCCTATTGGCGCGATAGTGGGTGATGTTATTGGCTCAGTGCTTAGCACGTTAATGACGCTAAGGCTTATGGGTAGTCTTATTTGGGCAACGCCTAAATTGGGGCTTAGTAATTGGACATTGGGCAAACAAATAAAAAAAACGACCCTTAAATACGATAAAACAACTAAGACCTATACCTACACTTTTTTGACTGAACTTGGCGATATTGAAGTGAATGTTCCTACATCCGACTTTAATGAAGCAAAACTGCAAGTTGTCGAGTGGTTAAAGAGTGTTTACGGAGAGGGTACGAATTTTAAAGCCATGACCTTGGGACAAACTTTGGCCTGGGGTTTGGGTGTGGACAAGAAAAAAACTGAAGAGTGGCGCAGCAATCCTGAAAAAATTCTGGACGATTTCCGCGATATGCTGGATAAAGCCAGCAGTAGCCGGACATTACGTAGACAAGCGAAAGACTTTATGGATTTATTCATAGAGACTGGTCGTCTTGAGGTAGTCGGACAAGAAAGAAATCCCTATGAACGTATACCGCTTATTGCTCCCCGCTTTGCCACTAGATTTCCTATCATAGGCGGATTGTTCCGTTCCGCGAAAATCAACAATGAAATAGAATTCACAGAAAATATTTTGAAGAAACCAAATGGGGAAGAACATAGGCATCCGCGTTTGCGTCTTATTCTGAGTGGCCTGGGACATGTGGCCAGCGTTTTTGTGAGAAAGGCTCTGCCCTTTGAGTGGTGGAAGACTGTAACTGTGGCGGGGGCTATCTATAGAAATAATCCCACATACTACACAACGCAAACACCTTATATGAATCCCGTTGGGCGCGTGTCTTTTTCTCTCGACCCGAGCGGACAATATTTCACTCCCGATTTAAATTTTGATATGCGCGCTTTCCGGCATGAGCTGCAGAACACCAATTCTGATTTAGTTAAAGTGCTGAGAAAGCCATTGTCCGACTTTTTTACAAATCCATTCTCCAGCCTAGGAAACCTGCAGAGTTTGGCTGATTTGGCAGAGAAAGTGCGGTACTCTCCTGACGGCCAACCTGTAATCCCGGACGGCAGAGCAACTATTATCAACAATATTTATGAACATACGGACATCGCAGGCTGGGTTGAAACCTTACAAAAAAAAGAAAATCCGTTGTACGAGACGGTAAAAGACGCAAAAGATTTAAATGACCTAAGAGAAATAATTCAGCATAGTTCCGACCCGGAAATTATCGATGAACTTAGAAAGCAGCCTTTGCCCAATAATGTTGCTGGGATAACAACCTTTGGTGGGTTTCTTGACTATGAGAATGAGGCGCTAAAAGACTGGCAAGAGTGGATGGAAAGAATCCCCGCTTTTCAACAAGCGGCTCAGTATAAAGAATTGCAGGTTCGCGCCGCCGAATTGACTGATTATTTTAAGTTACGCCTGCCGGAATTTATTACGTCAAATGAGCAATCTACAAGCAGAATTATTGATAACGAGAAAATGTCTGGAATGCCTGGTTTACAGGATGCGCAGGGTCAGACAATGCCGCTGCGCTCTGTAGAGATAAACCCCGACCTGACGAGAACAACGTTTGCGCTTAGCGCCCCAGTCGACCTAGACGGCGCGCCGTCCACCAGTGTCAAGTTGATTTTGGGTAGTGATTTTCTGAATGAGCCTGATGAAGAAAAGCGTATGGCTATCATAGAAAGCTTAATCCCCGAAAGATTATTCCCGGACGCGCTTGCCGCAGACAATCCGTTGCGCAATGCACTTGCCGATAAATTTTGCCAAGCGCACAGCAAGGCGACTGGCAAGGTGGATTCACCAGAAAATAGAGACAAAATATTTAAGGAATTTTTCAACAGCAATAAAACGCAAGCCGAGGACTTCTACACTGAATATAATAAACACTATGACCGTATCAATGAGGAAAACGCTCAAGCCACACGAAAAATGGAAACTGCGGCGGCACAAAAAAAGATTGTTGAATTAGAAAACGCTATCGCCGCTTCACCAGGAACCCCAACGGCTAATCTACTACAAAACGAGTTGCGGCTTTATACGGCCCTCGTGGAACAAAATGAAAATGTTTCACGGGCAGCTTTAATGGCGACATACAGCAAAACTTTTACAGAGTCCGCGCCGTCTGCTGACATGAGTTTTGTGCTGGACATGCAAAAAGCAAATGTGTCTGATCTGAAAATTACCGCCAACGGTTTGGAGTTTAGCCAGGCTGGCCAACAGTATTTGGCGAAATTTGATGTCGAAAAAAACACCTTGTTAATGACAGTTACTACTGCCGGCCAGACCCGAGACATAAAATTAGCCGATTTGCCAGAAAATTTACGCGAGGCTCTGGAGTCGCTGAGAAACACTTCTATCAACGCTTATATTCGTTCGGACAATTTGGATTTCCAAGCCAAGGAAAGAAAAAATACAGCCGCGATTGTCTTATTAAAATCAGCGGGAGGTACGGCCGAGGGTGGTATTTTAGAATCTCTCAGGAAAACCCAAGCTGGCCTGGATGAATACTACCTAGAAAAATCTCCGCAAGCAGAGACAAATAAACTGGTGGCGATATTTGAACTTGGCGGAAAAAATGTCGGGATTGTCGGCGGCGTGGATTTCAGCAAAGGTTTGGTCAATATGACCAATGGAGAACTGCTGGCGACCATTGAAAAAACTAGAGAATCTTTTGCTAAAAATCCGCCTGACCCCAACAGCTCTGACCCTGCCGTGCAGAGAAGATTGGCGGCTGCCCTGGCCCTAGCCAATGAAGTTTCTTGGCGAGAGTCAATATGTCCAGAGAAAATAGGCGGTAAGCCGAACCCAGATTATTGGCAAGCCAAAGCTAACGTCGACCAGACCATTGCGCTGAACCAAAGATTTATAAACACAGATTATACCGAGGGATTACAAGTCAAAGATGGCACAATAATAGACAGGGTGGGGGTTACCTATAATACGCTAGATGCTTATATCATGGCGAAAGCAGGGGACAACAACCCCAAAGATATTTTGATTGGCAAGAGACTTAACCACAAACAGACCTTGGGCGTGCTTATTCAAACTGCCCAGCAAATATTGGATGCCCCCTGCGGCGAAGGCAAAACCATTATTATCGAGATTGCGAGCATTCTGCAGATGTGGCAGGGGCGGCAGGTAATCATCGCCACGTCGCATGAAAATTTAGCCAAGGAACAGGGCGCGGATGAAGTCAATAAACACGTAAATGTTTTTAGAGTCATGCTGGGGGATCCCAGTTTTAAAGCAGAATATTTTGACTTCAGCAATCAAGCAACTAAATCCGTGTTTGCTACTGGACGCATGATTTATACGTCTTTCCGTTCGTATGGTTTTCAAATGCTGTCTGACCGTACCGCCGTGGCGCAAGGACGTGAGCCAGTCTTCAAAGATATGGACAAGATATTTTGCTTTTTTGACGAGATTGACACTTTCACAATCAAGCAAGCCATGACCCCTTATATTATTTCGGAGGGCAATGGCAAACACTCTGATTTGCAGAAAATGTTTTGTTTAGAAATCGATGCCTTGGCGCAACATATCCTGCGGGGGAAGAACGGGGAAGGCGATAACCTAGGAAAATGGGGCTTGAAAATAGATGAATTCGGTAAAATTAAAGTGGCCGATGAGGTTACTTGGCTCAAAGCGTTATATGGCGAGGGTGAAGATTTTGTAGAAAGAACTGCGGCTGGTGATACGGAAAAAGTGTCTTTAATGCATATTCTCCTGCATGAGGGGCTGCCCCTGCCGGAGTCTACGGAAAAAATGCCTTTAATAAATATCTTGAATGAATATAACCGAGCCAATAACCGCAACCGTAATGCCCTAGGTTTGCCGCAGCTGCCTATAGAAGAGTTTATGCGTTTGATAGAAACACAATTGTTCCACAGCTTACAAGCGCGTCATGTTTTTAAAATAAACGACCAATACAGGTTGGGCTTCAATAACCAGTCCTTTCCTGCCACCTTTGGCATAATTTTAATGAGTACTAATACCAACGAGGGTAACGCCGGCAGCACATTTAATCGAGAATATTTGTACGAGTTTTTTGGCGGCTTGCACGGGGCTCTGGAAGCTAAAGCCTGGGCGGATGGCGAAAAGGACATAACCACCGGCAAACAGCTTAGCGGCAGAGATATGAATAATTTATTTACCGGCTCGCAAAGTAACGCCGCGCAGATGCTGGTGAGGACAATGCTAGAAAATACCCGGCATTGGGCAGGCCTATCAGGCACGGCCGGCATTGCGCGCGACTCCTTTAGTTATTTTGGTAAGCCGACTATTGAGATTGGCAAGATTGCGGGAGCCAAAATGGTGCAGGTGGAGAAAGCCTTTGCTACAAAGGCGGCGCGAGACGCGGCTTTTGTTGATATAGTTAAAAAGTTGTGGGCTGATGATAAAGGTAATCCTGGTAAAGGCAATCCCACTGGCGTATACTGCCCCGACCCCACTAAGGCAGAACAGCTAAAGAAGCAACTAGAGCAACTAGAGGACAAAGATGGAAATAAAATAGACCCAGAAAAAATTCTTATTTACAGTGGTTCCGTCGACCCCGCAGAGTTGCGGAAGTTAAGTGCCAAGGCCGCCGAACTCGGGACAATAGTGATTTTTACCAATCTGGGCGGGCGCGGCAAGGACTGGAAATCTGCTTACAATGATTTGCTGGACAAATATATCACCACAGCGATTAATGAGGCGGCGGGGGCCAATCCACCTAAAACTATGGCGGATATTATAGAAGAAATCACAAAAGAATTCGATAAAGAAACTAAAGAGCTTAAAAAAGTAAAAAAAACAATGGCCTCCGAGGAGTACATTGCTAGGCAGGCAGAAATTGATGCGCTGCGCGGTGCCTTGGATTATTTTAGGGAAAGCATAAGCATTGGGGAAGCATCGCTGTTAAATGAAAAAATTACAGCCCATGACTCCAGATTTAGAGCAAATCCTAATGGCGACTCACCGTTTAACTATAAGAGCATGAATTTAGTGATGTATGAGAAGCCTCCTGGCGGCTACTCAGATTACGTCCAAGCCCTCAACCGTATTGACCGAGGGTCCAAAGGCGGCATAGCGTATATTCTGTCCTGTATTGAAGATGATTTGTTTAGACAAAATGGTGTTTTACCGGGCGCATTTATTAAGCCATCTAACGGCTCGGAGTATAAAGCCGAGGTATCGTCAGACAAATTGGACTCAGCGAGTATCAGTAAGGAAATCCGGGAATCATTCTTTGAGCATGACCAGGACAGGGGAATATACACATTTAAGGAGGAGTTTGTCAGCAACTTGAGGACAGCATACGCCAAGGGTGAGATTACACTGGAGCAACGTGATGTCCTGACAGAACTTTGGCGCAACACGGAACTGGGGCGGGTGGCGGATTTTGGCGACAGGACGATGTTGTATGTCCATCAGAGGGATATGAACAACACCACGCCGGACGCGCAAACCAGAAAAATGATTGCCGAAAGAGAAAGACTAAGACAGACAGTTTCTTTGCTGAGCAATCCGCTCAATTATGAAATGACCATGGAAAGTTTTCGTTCCAGAATAGCCGAAGTTTTTTATGGTTATTTTCAGAACCAAGCAACCGATAAAGATGGGGCGGCGCGAGATGCCACCGCGGACGAATTAAAACAATGGAGCGAGCTGGTCAAAGAGCAGTTCCAGTTAAAAGAGTTTACGCTCGCCGAATTGCCCAAGAGCGCGTCGGAATTTATCGACTTAGTTAATGCCAGACATTTTGCTGAATACGGCAAGATTATTCCGCTGGAAACAATGCTGGGCAGCAGTTACATGGGTGTGCGTGGCGCTGACGTTAAGAAATATTTGGATGACATGGAAGTTTTGGGCAAAGAATATGAAGAGAAGCGCAGGGAAATTATCAGAGAACCATCGCCGGGCGAGCGCGAAATAGTGCCGGATACGGGCGGCCTGGATGCCGGGCAGGTGGACAGGTTAAGGGCCGAGGAAACCGCTTATCAGCGCAATTCCGTTGCTATCCTAACCACTTTGTATCAACGTATAAACGCCAGCGTGAATAATGTCATACCGCTAGATAGTTTGCTGCGTACGCATAATGATTTTACTGGTCATCTGCGGTCAAGGACAATCGCTGGAGCCAGTAATCCTTTAAACCAAGAGGAACTCCATAAATTAGCGGAATACTTACAAAACACACAGACGGATGTTTCTGCTAGCCGTTTGTCTGATATTAATCCAGAAGCGCAAGCCCTTATCCACAGAAGCAGGTACGATAAACTGCATACAGGCTATGTCCTGACCCTGCCTGACGGCACGGAAAAAGTCTTTAATTCTATAGATGTTGCTTGGCAGGAATACACTAAAGCTTATGGCCTGAATATGACCGATAGCGCGGTGAAAATAGTTTTGAACACCAATATCCTCGCAACCACAGACTCCGAACGTGTGCTGGCGGTCAGTCTGGATAAGGACGGTCAAGTGGCTGCCACGCTTTTCCCTGATGCGGCGAGGATTCTGCATTTGCCCGGCGACGAGCTGTCATATGAAGTAGGCAAGATACACAATGCCATAGAGTACGCTCGAGGAGGGCATATTGGCAATTCAGAAAGTTTCTTGGCCTATCTAGAAAGCATTGATACAAATAAAGATACTGTTGAATTTTTCAAAGAACTGCGGAAAGACCTTGAGAGTCGGGGACAAAATTTCCTTGATTACCTGAAAAGTTTGGAAGCCATCGAGGGGAAGTACGGCGCGGCGGCGTTACGGCCTTTTGAAATGCGCGTTCAGGCGCAAGCCGTTGCTGGTCAAAAATTTTCCCCGGCGCATTATCATCCCCACAGCGAGCCGGCCGGCGGCGGCGACATTAAAATGCATTTGCTTTACAGGGCTGCGGATGGGTCATGGTTATTTAAAAGCGCACCAGAGATTTCTTGGGACAAGGCTTTTTCGTACAGAGATTCTGGATTGGAATCCAGAATCCGTGCCGCTGAAATACCTTTAGCCGTCCAAATCCCCGAACCAGCCAAAGAAACTGCGCCTAGCCTTATCCCGGCGAACAAACCTACTGCGTCCGCTGACAGCATATTGACTGACCGCGGAACGCTGGTTACTAGAACAGAATTGGAAAAAATCTGCGCCAATCTCAGCACAAGTGATGCACAGGCGTTAACCGCTTTTTACAAAGATATAGTGTCCAATGCGGAACTGGCTTTAAAAGAAAATCATATCCTATTATTACAGGAAAGGAAGGCTTCGCAGACAGCCATCACAGCGGCGATTGGCGAATACAATCAGAAATTTCAGGAGCTGGTTAAGGCGCAGGGCTTCAGCCCCGCCGTCAAAGAAGCCATCGCCAAGGTCGGCGAACTGGGCCTGGCACAAGCTAAGAAAATAGGGACTGGTTTTGAGGAAGGTTCCGGGGCTTTTGTACTGGGCTTAATAATGTCCGGTGTTAGAACGGCAATCAACATAGGTGGCGGCAAGGAAAAATTTCTGGACGGCGTGGCGCATTGGCTTTACTCTATTCCTGAAAACACTGGCTTCGGCGTAACTTGCTCTCTGCGCGATAATCTGGGTACCGAGGCTTCTGTAAAATTTATCAACAACGTATTAGGCACCCAGATTATGACCCCCTCGGAGATGAGTAAGTTTGTGCAGGAACTTATCGCCGCTCCCTCGGAGACTGTGGCTAAAAATATTGCCCAAAAATATGGAGTTAAGCAGGCGGCGCTTAACGGTGTGAAATATTTTTTGGCGGCTGGGCCGATACTGTTTGCCAGCGGGGCTGTAATGGAAGGCTATTTGCGCACGAACAATGAGCAAAGTCATTTGTTGCTTAGCACGGACCCTTATGACCAACAGCTTTTTAAGGAATATTCGCACATCTATGCTATGGCAGAGGGTTTGGCCAATGTCGGTTTTGAAATCCCGTCTATTCTCAGTCCCTTATTAGCCTATTTGCCGTTTGGCGGCCCTCTGTGGAGTAAGTTTGTCAGATTCATCAATTCACGTCCCGTGGGAATGGGTCTGGGCGTGGGGGCAGTGCAGGTATTGCAAGGAATAATAAACAAAGTTTACACGCAGCCAGAACTCGACAGAGCCAAAGCTGAAGTTGCCCACCGCAAAGAATTAAATGAGCAGGTACAGATTAATCCGCCGCCAGCGAATATCAGTGAACTTTCTGCCGAGTATGACAGGCGCATGGCGGCGACAGATTTTATTACCAGAGGCATGCACACCGCCGGCGGGGCGATGCTGACCAGAGCTTTCACGGGCGCAAAAATGGCCAGATGGCTTGGCCTGGGAGCCAAGGCCACTAAAGCTTTAAATGTGGCTGGCTGGATTACGGTGGGTCTGGAAGTAGTGGATTTTGGTTTGACTTCCTATGCGGAACACAAAAAACCCAATCCCAACCGCATGACCATCGACCACTTTGCCATGCGCGGCAAAGCAATATCCATGCGGGATGCGCTGGACATCAAAGGCAGCACAGGCACTCAGCAAATGACCTACGAAACCCTGCGCGACCTTTATGAACTAGGTTTTTTAAATGATGATTTGAAAAGTGAATTGCTTAGTAGAGTCCCGCCAGATTATCGATATGCCCCTGGTAGTTTTGCCTCACTAAATGCAGGCGCGCGTCTTGATGTCAATGGCGATGGTTTTAAAAGAATGTGGGACGAAATGTTGGCCGCTTTACAGACTGGAAATCTTGATGACGTAAAAGATTTTTGGAATACCCTGCCCATAATTGAAAATATTACCAGCTTGTCTGGTTCAGTTGGCGACCTGGCCAAAGGAAATTTCGGCAGTTGGGGAGACGGAGAAGTCGTTACTACTGATGGCAGGAGAGCCATTAATAGCAAGGCTGCGTTTGTAGAATTTGTCTTATCCAATGCCCTGCTCAATTTTTATCAGCAGTATGCAGCGTTAGGATATTTTGACGGGACTGCCGAGCTGCTAGTCGAAACGCCGGATGACACAGAGTTTGGCGGGCTGGTGGGGTCGATTTTGAACGTCTACGAAGTCTACAACACAGAAGCTTGTTCCGATTTGGATCAGAAGATGTTGGCTGAGTTTTGGCAAACCAAATATGCGGGGGTCAATCTGGCTGGGGTCGGGCTGACTGTCGAAAAGGAACAATGCACCGGGCTGAATCCCGCCAAGATTCCTTACAATAGCACCATCGACGACCTGCGCGCTCCCGGAAAACTTTTCGCCAGCGACACGGCGTTTAATGATTTTATGCAGTGGCTGCTCCTAGAAACAAATCAGGACAGGCCGTTCCTGAACACTAATCCAGAATTATGGCAAGATGTCGCCGAGAATATCATAAAATATAAAAACAATCCGGCAGACTTGGCCAAGTATTTCCAGAACACAGTGTTGAAGAAAGGCGGATTCTGTCCCTCGGTCAACCAAGTGTATTTAAGTCAATATGCTTTATTACCAAAACTTATAGAAGAATATTTTGCCTGGCGTTACAACCAAGTCATGGACCGCTCTATCGAGAACGAGTTGGGAACAATCAATACACTAAAAGACAACAATACTTGGAGCCTCTCCCGCATGAATTCTCTAAACTCCCAACGCTTTATTCAGGAGAGCAATTATGCTTTGGCACTAATTGACGATAAAGATGAAGATAAAGCTTTTGCGGAGTTTGAGCAGAATATTCTGAGTCAGTCAGATACCGTGCAAACCAGAGCCATGTTGGAGAGAATTAATGTTCTGCGTGGAGAATATAAAAAGCTAAACAATGAAAAGAGAATAGAATTACAAAACTATTTCAATGGACAGCTTGGCTTTGCCACCAAGCTACGTACCGGACAAGTGGCTGTCGAGGATTTTGCCAGCAGTAAGGTCTCTTTTACCGGCCTAGCGGCGGGCTTGATTAATCGAGCGCACAATACTGTGTCCAAGTCTTTTAAATGCACGGTCAGTCAAGGACAAAATGATGTTTTGGCGGGAGATTATTTTTATCAGTTATTGACTGGTATCGCTTCCGACGGACATCTACCAGAAAAAGAGTGGAATGATTATATGCAACAGTTCCTGCTCGCCAATGGATTCAATGCAGAAAGCAAATTAACTGCTGGTCAGTCTATTTTTATCCCGATTGGATTATTGCCGCAAAAAATTCGTACCGAATTCAAGCCTCCAGACCAGATAGTTAAAACTGGTTGGGGCGGACAAGGCTCTCGTACTATTCCCGGCAAGGACTTAACCCCGGAAGCTTATGTCAACGCCTTGCAAAACAGTGCCAAATATAATTCCACCGAGCGGCTACTGGGCAATCTCTATGACGAAAAGCGAGTGTTTTTATTTGCCATGCAGACCTTAGAAAATAAGAATTTGTTAGTAGATTTTATAACAGCACAGCATTTACCATTGTCAAGGAGTTATAGCGGTGGCTTGGGCTTGCCGTATTTTTCTGTAGACTATGAGCAATATCAAAAAGCCGCAGAAAGAATGCAGGAACTCGGCTGGTTAGATTCTGGCACGGAAATTAACCTATATACCGTGTTGAATGTATTACGGGCGCGTCAGGCTTTGAACGTAGTATGCAACGACCCAGAGACTAAGCAATTTATTCAGAAAATCAACGCAGACCCTCTGAGTACAGACAAAAGAATGGCTGTCATCAAAGTGTTAGTAACAAACAAGATTTCTTTGACCAGCGATTATGCAGAAGTTGTGTGCCAGATGCAAGCCGGGCAAACACCCCTGAACATGTCTTTACAGCAAATTTCACGCTTGGCAGTGCCAGCTGATTCCAAGATAGAAGCTGAATTAGATGCTTTCTTTGTCTTGACTGGCGTGGTTACCGTGGACGAGGTATTGCCCAACCGTAATACGTATGGGGTTAAGCCTACTTTGCTGGAACAAAAATTCAGGCAAATGTCCGCGGGAGATTTAAGCTTGTTTATAGCTAGGCTGGCGGAGTTATATGGCACCAATCCGTCATACGCTTGGAAGATAGAAAGTATGATAATGGGTTCGCCTGTTTTAATCAAAGCCATGTTGTCCAATCTGGCCTACATCGGATTGGTTACCAACATGGTTGATTCACGTTTGCGCTATCCGGAAGACTATTTGAATAAACTGAATCTGACAATCAATACTTTGAGTAAGGGCGACAGTTTTGCCCAAGAGTGTGCAGGATTTCTGCGAAGTATCCGTGATTTTTAAGCGGTCCTAAAAAAAATGGGACAGTTTTTTAAAACTTACGATATAATAGTGAGAGAAATAAACAGTTTGGACGGAGGTGAAACACGAGAAGTATTTTGTATTTATAATAAAAGTCTATAAATTTTAAAAAATTTGGAAAGGAGAACGTTATGAGTAATGTATTTAGTGTAGCAGGACAAGCATTTTCAGTTGTTAATACTTTAGGAAGAGCGGCAGGCGTTATTGCTATTAGTGCTAATGTTGCCCAAACACTTGGGAACCTGACCAAGTTCAGATTTGACAACGGTAACCTCAACATACCTGCGTTGAACAAGGATGGGTATAAGGTGGTCGAGAAATCAGGTGTTAATATTGTTATAAAAGATGGCGACTTGACGGATGATGCTAAATTATTAGAAATTGCTGAGAAAGCAAACGTAGAGGTTCAGGCTAAACTTTCTACCAATTTGTCTGCGGGTAATTTTGTCAAGAAAGCCGCACCCACAGCTTCAGTCGCCCAGCCCAGCGCTGGAGTAGAGGTCGAGGCCGCCGAGGTTGCCCGCCGTACAGGGACTGAAGAAATCGGTCGCCAGCCAATCGGCACCATAAGCTATGCCGCCGCGAAGGTCGGAGATGCTTCTATTTCTGGGGAGATTACGCGCCGCACCCCGGAAGTCGGTCTATCACCCTTATCTATAAATCCTGCCGCCGCAGATGAGGGCGCGAAGTAGTTATTGATTGGCTTGTTTTTCCAGAAAGGGCATCTCACCCGAGATGCCCTTTTTTTCTCTCTGCCAGAATGATAAAATGAATAGATTGGGGGTTTTCACGTGGCAGACATTTCTATCTACTCCAAGTTGTCCGCAGACGAATTAAAAAAATTGCACGCCCAGCTGACCACCAAATACGGCACGACCCTGCAGGACGACACCCGCTCGCTTGAAGAGCGCAAGTTAATCAATCTGGTAAATAAAAAAAACCGTGAAGACAAGCGGGCGGAAGAGCTGCTGGCGGTACGCGAATTTGTCAAAGAATATCTGTACCGGGAATTAAAAGAACTGGCGTTAATTATTTATTTGTCCATGGACAAAAATAAAGATTTTGGCCTCATGGGCGAGCAGCGGGTATCTATTTCTTTTTGCCGCAATATCTTGAATATTCCCAATAACCGCGAGGTTACGCAGTTTGACGCTGACCGTTTCCGCCGCGTCCTCGACGAGTGCGACAAGCGCCACGGCAACAAATCCGGCAACGACTATCTTCTTTACATCAAAAATAGTTATGCCCTAGAGATATTCGGCAAAAACTACCCTTATGGCGAATTTGTTACTATCGGCAACCTGCTGGATTTATTGGACGTTGATTACTATCTGTTCTACACCCATGCCCGGCCGCACGGGTTGCGTTATATTTTTGGACTGACTGAGCGGGTCGATACCACCAAAGCCTGTATTATCAAACAAGAATACGTCCGTTCTCCGCAATTTGTTCTGTCCATCGCCGCTGAAGTTTTTCAGGACACCACGATGATTCGCCATGAGGCCTGCGAAGTTATTTTTTTTAATAAATGGCAGAGATTTTTCGACCAGTCCAAAGCGGAGCGCAAACGCGCCCTCCATCACGTCAATTCGGCCATCCGCGAGGGGATTAAGGAAAAAGCCCTATGCTTATACGCCGCAGCCACCACCACGGAAATTATAAAAATTAAAGACAGCTTTATTGCCGAAATGCTGGACGGCATTCTCTGGCATGAACTCGGACACCATATTTCTTTCCAAGATATGACTCCCCAGCATAACGCCTTCACCGCCAACTTTACCAATGGAGAAACTGTCGGCACCGTGCTGCAAGAAGCCTTGGCGGACTGGGCTCCCCAGCGCGGAGACAGCCGCGGGGCTTTTACCCGTTTTTGGGAGATAGCGCAGGCGGATACTCGCCAGGCCACCCGCGATATTTATGTTTACATGTCGGACAATTGGTTCGTGGACGAGGAAGAAGAGTTCATGGGTTTGATGAGCAATGTCCTGGTCGGCTTGGCGATATATTTTGTCAAGCCGGACGGCTCCGTGGATTTCGCGCGCCTAGGCAAAGAAAAAGACCAAATCTACGGCTTCCTGCAAAAACGCTACACGGCATTGATGGAAAAAGTCCTGCAGGTCATCCACCACTCCCTTTATGAAATAGGCATACACAAGGCGGACTACAAAACCTTGGAAAAAGAAGTTTTCAAGATGTACCAGAAAAGCCGCAGCGCCCGTCCGCTGGAAGAACTATATCTTTTCCCGCCATTTTGGATAAATATCTTGGCCTATCTCAAAATGTTTTCCCCGGACGGCTGGCGGCAATATCAGAATGTCCTGCAGGATGAAGCCCTCGTCCTAGAGCAAATGATTCTCAAGGTCATCACCAAGGGTGCCGAGGAGAAATACCAGAATTCCATCCGCACTTACATCGTCGAACGCGCCAAAGAAATCGGCATCATCAAATTGCTCCCCGCGGTGGATTCCCAGAAAGCGGTCAACGCCGCCTGCGCCGCAATGAAAATGCCCGAGGCCGTCCAGGAAAAAGTTCAAGCGCGCGTGGACGAAATACTGGGCGGTAAAAATTACGAAATCTCCATCAGCTACGAGGGCGAGAAAGACCCTTTTATCGCCGCCCTGCAGGAGATGATGCTGCGCAGCGGCTATGGCGAGATAAAATCCGGTATGCTCCTCGGCGAATACTACAATCCCGACGCGCCGATTGAGACGCGCAAGCAGTATATCCGCGGCGAATTGGAGTCCCTGCGCGACCAGCTGGAGTCCGAGATGTATCAGGAGATAGACATCCTGCGGGTCAATGACAAATACCCTGTCCGTCCCATGGTCGAAGAACTGCTCACGACCATCACTTTTTTGGACGGGCGCAAGTTGAGCGAAAAAATCCGCTCCGTCGAGTTCACGCCGTTCAATAATGACGCGCTCTTGGAAGCGTTCGTCCCGCTCAAGCGCGGCTATCTGGACTGGAACACTGCCCAGGCGGTTTGGCGTATCAATCAAGACTTGCGCCCGGACAATTTCATGTTGCAATGGACCGTGGATCGGGATTTTTTGGAAGCCTTGATTGAGGCGTATTCTTAAATTTTATTACAAAAAATTTGCAATTTTTCTGTTCAAAGTACGATATCTTCAATAGAGGTATAAAATATGTATCCTAAGATTATCGTGTCCTACGCGGAGCGCTACAAACCGCCAGAATTTCTGATTGATGAAGAGATTAAAAATATGGAACTTTTCTCCAGCGACATAGTTGGGGTCGCCCAAGCCAAGGCCGCAAATTGCGGGTTAGCCATAGAAAGTTTTGTTCTGGCCGAGGACGGCGACAAATTTAAAAATTTTATTGACGAACTGGAAAAAGCTGTCGGCCAAGCGCCCACCTTAATCATCGTCCTCGCCCTCGTCAATGGCATCAAGGATTGGGCGACCATCGGCAGTTACCTAAATATGCTGCGGCTGGCAGAGCGGCACTGCGACAGGGCGTTGCAGGCCAATCAAGACAGTGGTTTAAGCCCGGCAGAAATTATTTTTAATGCGTTAAATGATTTTGGCCGTAATAATATCCTTGAAAAATATGATGAGGACGATATTACCTCCAACCTGTTGCCCAATTATTTAGACAGGCTCATCAACTTTTTTAGCAGTTCGCCGGAAAATCGTACTGACTCCCAAGGGCAATGCCGTTCCCTGAGTCTATTTTTCTACGTAGTCGCGTCGGATTTAGGCGTAAAAGATATTGATTTTTATCTCATAGAAACTGTTGATGAGGATGGGATTCCTTGGGGACATGCCACGACCCTGCACAACAATGAATTGTTTGAGAGTACCAGCGTCGACCCCTCTTCCTCCGGTTTATGGGAGAGAGCCTACTTAAAAATACGTGTCTCACCGTACGCCTGTCTGTTAAATGATTCTGCCCAGAAAATACTTGTTTTAACTGAGGAAATTATTGCGGATAAAACAAATGAGGAAATATCTGACGCTGCCCTTGCCAATCAATTTCACAATTTATTGCAGCAATTGAAGGTAACGGAAAACATCCTAGCCTTTAACTATAATGAACAGCCTTGGTATACATATTTTATGCTTGCTAAGGGTTATAAGGAAATCGCCAATCTTCGTCCCGATGGAGAAGAGAGAATAAATGATTGTGAAAAAGTTATTAATTATTCCTTAAAATATTTGCAGACTTTTATTGACTGCGACAACATCTTGCCTGAGCCGGCCATAACCCAATTATTAAAAAGCAATATCATCGGTAATTTGTATGATTTTTATGTTTTTTGGCGAGACCAAACCGGGAAAAGCAACAAAGAAGTTGAACAAGTTATAGACAAAATTAGGTATAAAATCGAAACCTCTCTAGAATATTGGCGCACCGCTAAGCCAGAATAATTTACGCTTTATATTATAATCTTCTCCGTACTCCGTCGGCAAAGATATTCGCGAAGCAAATTATAATGATATAATCCGTATATGTTAAAACTCCTCACTTCCGGTGAGTCCCATGGGCCCGGCTTGACCGCCGTGCTGGACGGTTTGCCCGCCGGGGTCAAAATCGAAAAGAAAATCATCGACGCGGAGCTGGCGCGCCGCCAGCAGGGTTATGGGCGCGGCGGGCGGCAAAAAATCGAAAAAGATGAGGTAAAAATCCTCTCCGGCATCCGCCGCGGCCTTTCGCTCGGCTCGCCCATCACGCTTTTCGTCGAGAACAAAGATTATGCCAATTGGCTGGACAGCATGTCTGCCGAGGTGGCCGCCGCGCCCACCCCGCCCGTTACCAAGCTGCGTCCCGGACACGCGGATTATGCCGGGGTGGTCAAGTACGGCTTCGACGACCTGCGCAATGTGCTGGAACGCTCCTCGGCGCGGACGACCGCCGCGCAGGTGGCCGCCGGCTCGGTGTGCAAACAATTTTTAAAAAATTTCCCAATAACCATTACCAGCCAAGTTTTGCTGGTAGGCGGGACTAAAAACCGCGCGGCGGACGGGGCCCTCGCCGCCGCCGCCCGCAAAAGAATCGACGAGGCGCGCGCGCGCGGCGACAGTCTCGGCGGCGTAGTCGAACTGACCGTCCGCGGTGCGCCGACAGGTCTGGGTACTTACGCGCAGGCCGACCGCAGGCTCGACGGACGGTTGGCCGGGGCGCTGATGAGCCTGCAGGCGGTCAAGGGTGTGGAGATAGGTCTGGGCTTCGCGGCGGCAAACCTGCCGGGCAGTCAGGTGCAGGACGAAATTTTTTACCGACAGGGGCAAGTAATCCGCCGGACCAACAACGCGGGCGGCATTGAGGGGGGTATCAGCAACGGCGAGGACATCATTGTCCGGCTGGCGTTCAAGCCGATACCGACGCTGATGCGGCCGCTGCGGACCATAGACTGGAAGACCAAGAGACCGGACAAGGCTTTGGTCGAGCGCTCGGACACCTGCGCCATCGAGGCCGGAGCCGTCATCGCGGAAAATATCGCCGCCTTTGTTCTGACCGACGTTTTCTTGGAAAAATTTGGCGGGGACAGCCTGGCAGAGATAAAATCCCGCTGGCAGAAAACCTCGGTGCGCCGCCGCCGCTAAGGATTAGCGGACATGCTTTTTTCGGACGCGCAAAGACTGCTGGACAAATACGTAAAAGGCGAGACCTTGCGGCGGCATTGCCTGACGGTGGCGGTCGCGCTGGAACACTGGGCGCGCGCCGAGAACGAGCCTGACCCGGAGTTTTGGCAAAGCGTCGGGCTGTTGCACGACATTGATTTTGAGCTGTACCCGGCGGAACACTGTCGGCGAACCCGTGAGATACTGGAAGCGGAAAAAACTAATTTCCCGGGCATCACCGAGGAGCTCATCCGCGCGGCCATCAGCCATGGCTGGAACATAGTCAACGACGTGCGGCCGGAGACACGTTTGGAAAAAGTTCTCTACACGGTGGACGAATTGACCGGACTGATTTTTGCCTGCGCCATGGTGCGCCCGTCCAAAAGCGTAAAAGATTTGGAAGTAAAATCCGTGCTGAAAAAATTTAAAAATCCGGCGTTCGCCGCCAACTGCAGCCGCAAGGTAATAAATGACGGCGCGGAACTGCTGGGCATGGGGTTGAGCGAGGTAATAGAAAAAACTATACTGGCCATGCGTTCGTCCGCCGAATTGCTTGGTGTATAATTTTTATTCAATAATTTGTAAGAATATCTGACATTGTATGTAAATATTTTATACACTTTTTTAATTTTTACCGTAAATAAGCCAAAAATTATCATGGCATGACTTTTTCTTTATCTATAGCCAGACCGACAATAATATGAAATAATCGGCAAAAAATAAGGGGTGTGAAGCAATTGACCGAGGAGAAAAAAGAGGAGAAGCGCAAAGAGGAAGAGGCGGAAGCGGTCGAAACCAGCCACACGGAAGAGCGGCCTGAAGAACCGCCGCAGGATAAAAAGCCGCAAGAGATAAAGATGGACAGTTTGCGGACGCAAGAGGCCAGGGGCGCGGCGGACGATAAAAAAGCGGCCGAGCTGGCGGAGAAATTAAAGGCGACTGAGGATAAATATCTGCGCCTGTGCGCGGAGTTCGACAATTTCCGCAAGCGCACCGAGGCGGAGAGGATTGACCAAGCCAAGCACGCCGCAGGCAAGTTTATCGAGGCGGTATTGCCCGTGCTGGACAGTTTTGAGCGGTCGCAGAAAACTCTCACCGCCGACGCGGACACCAGCGACGAAGTGAAAAAAGGCTTCACGCTGATTCACAAACAACTGGAGGACATCTTGCAGAAGTTTGGCGTAACAAAAATGGCGGCGGTCGGGCAGCCTTTTGACCCGCGCCTGCACGAGGCCCTGTTGCAAAAAGAGTCGGAGCAGCCGCCACAAACGGTGCTGGAGGAATATCAAACCGGCTATCTGCTACATGACAAAGTACTGCGTCATGCGCAGGTCGTGGTCGCGAAGTAACCCCTCCCCTTGATAAGGGGAGATAATCTGGGTTTTTGAAAGGGTTGTTTGGCTCCCCTTTATGGTGAGGGGTGTCGAGCGGAAGCGAGACATAAAAACAATAGCGAAGGAAGAATAAAAATAGGGAAGAATAAAACAAGGAGGATAAGAAAATGGGAAACAAAGTGATAGGCATTGATTTGGGAACGACAAATTCTTGCGTGGCGGTGATGGAAGGCGGCAAGCCGACAGTGATTACCAGCGCGGAGGGCGGACGCACCGTGCCGTCCGTGGTCGGTTTTGCCAAGGACGGCGAGCGCTTGGTCGGGCAGATTGCCAAACGCCAGGCGGTTACCAACCCGGAGAAAACGATTTATTCCATCAAGCGTTTCATGGGACGTTTGCACAATGAGGTCGGTGAAGAAGAAAAACTGGTGCCGTATCATGTGGTCGACGGCACGAACGGCGCGGCGGCAGTCAAAATCGAGGACAAGGCCTATACTCCGCCGGAAATTTCGGCGATGATTTTGCAAAAACTAAAGACCGACGCGGAAACGCATCTGGGCGAAAAAGTTGACAAGGCGGTCATCACCGTGCCGGCTTATTTCAACGACCAGCAAAGGCAGGCGACCAAGGATGCCGGCAAAATCGCCGGGCTGGAAGTCCTGCGCATCATCAATGAGCCGACGGCAGCCGCGCTGGCTTACGGCCTCGACAAAAACAAAAAAGACAGTAAAATCGCCGTCTTCGATTTTGGCGGCGGGACGTTTGATATTTCCGTCTTGGAGATTGGCGACGGTGTTTTCGAAGTGCTGTCCACCAACGGCGACACGCATTTGGGCGGCGACAATATCGATAATATTTTAATGGACTGGCTGGTCGACAGCTTCAAAAAAGACACGGGCATCGACCTCAAACAAGACCGCATGGCGTTGCAGCGCCTGCGCGAGGCGGCGGAAAAAGCCAAGATGGAACTGTCCTCGGCGACGACCACCGAGATTAACCTGCCGTTCATCTCCGCGGGGGCGGACGGGCCGAAGCATTTAACCATGTCCCTCAGCCGTGCCAAATTTGAGCAGATGATTGCGGAGATTTTGACGAAACTCAAACGGCCTTGCGAGATTGCCGTAAAGGATGCCGGGATTGCCATGTCCGATATCAATGAAGTGATTTTGGTCGGCGGTTCGACGCGCATCCCGTGCGTGCGCCAGCTGGTCAAGGACTTCTTCGGCAAAGAACCCAACGCCTCAATCAACCCTGATGAGTGCGTGGCGGTCGGCGCGGGGATTCAAGGCGGAGTGCTGGTCGGCGAAGTGAAAGACATCGTTCTGCTCGACGTTACGCCCCTGACGCTCGGCATCGAGACTTTAGGCGGCGTGGCCACCCCGCTGATTACTAAGAACACGACCATCCCCACCAAAAAATCACAGGTTTTCTCGACGGCAGCCGACGGCCAAACTGCGGTGGACATCCATATCGTGCAGGGCGAGCGGCAGTTTGCCAAGGACAACCGCCTGCTGGGCAATTTTCAATTGACGGAGATTCCGCCAGCGCCGCGCGGGGTGCCGCAGGTCGAGGTAACTTTTGACATCGATGCCAACGGTATTGTGAACGTCTCGGCCAAAGATTTAGGCACGGGACGCGAGCAGAAAATTACGATTACTAATTCTTCCGGCCTCTCCAAGGACGAAATCGAGAGGATGCGCCAAGAAGCTGAGGCGCACGCCGAGGAGGACAAAAAACAAAAAGAACAAATCGACGCGAAAAACGAGGCGGACGCGCTGATGTATCAAGCTGAGAAAACTTTGACCGACAATAAGGACAAAATCCCGGCAGATAAAAAGACCGCCCTTGAGGCGCAAATCGCCGACTTGAAAAAGGCTTTGGACAAAAATGACCTGAACGACATCAAGGCCAAAAAAGAAAGTCTGCAAAAAATCCTGTATGAAATCGGGACGGCCTTGTATCAGACCGCCAATGCCGCCCAAGGCGGCGCGGCAGGGCAGGCCAGCGGAGAGCAAAAAGAGGGAAAAGAGGAAAAAGTGGTCGACGCACAATATGAAGAGGTCAAGGACGAGAAAAAAGACGACAAGCCCCGGGCCGAATAAAGAAAGAAATAATGAATGTCTAAAGATTTTTATGAGGTCTTAGGTGTCAGTAAAACCGCCAGCGAGGATGAGCTGAAAAAGGCTTACCGTAAGCTGGCGCGCCAATACCACCCCGACGTAAATAAAGAAAGAGGCGCGGAGGAAAAATTCAAGGAGATTCAGAAAGCTTATGAGACGCTCTCCGACCCGCAAAAACGCCGCCAGTACGACCAGTTCGGCGAGGCCGCGGCTAATGGCCCGGGCGGCTTTGGGCAGGGTTTTGGCGGCGGCTTCCAAGGCGGTTTTGGCGATTTTGGCGGCGGCTTCAGCATGGACATGGAAAGCATCTTCGAGACTTTCTTCAACCGCGGCAGGCGGCGCGACAGCAATGAACCCCAGCCCGGCGACGACCTGCGCTACGACCTGCGCGTGCCTTTCGAGGTGGCGGTCAACGGCCGTGAATACACCATTGAGATTCCTCAACTGGTCGCCTGTGAGAAATGCGGCGGCTCCGGGGCCAAAGCTGGCAGTCAGCCGACCACCTGCTCCAAGTGCGGCGGACAGGGGCGCGTGCGCATGGCACAGCATACAATCCTCGGTTCTTTTGAGCAGGTCGTAACCTGCCCGGCCTGCCACGGCGAAGGCAAGGTCATCTCCGACCCCTGCCCGGACTGCCGCGGTACCGGGCGCGTACGCAAAACCAACAAGGTCAAGGTCAAAGTACCAGCCGGGGTGGAGACAGGCATCCGCTTGAAAGTCGCCAACGCCGGCAACGCGGGACAGCGCGGCGGGCCGCCCGGTAACCTGTACATCTATATCGAGGTCGAGGACAGCGCGGTCTTTGAGCGCGACGGACAGGACATTTACAGTACGGCCACAATTTCCTACGCGCAGGCGGCGCTGGGCGGCTCGATACAAGTGCAGGGCGCGTCCGGGCAAATCAAGGTCGATATTCCCGCCGGAACACAGCCCGGCGCAACGTTACGCCTGCGCGGCAAAGGGCTGCCCTCGCTGAATTCTTTCGGCGGCGCGGCGCGGGGCGACCATTATTTAAAAATCAACGTCTCCGTGCCGAAAAATTTGACTGGCAAACAAAAAGATTTGTTAATGAGTTTTGCCAAATCAGTCGATGACGCTATAATACATTAACCCGCCGTCTTGGACATTTTAACTTTGTTTTAGCGTCCGAGACAGCCGGAGAAATTTTTAAGGAGGCCTTATGTTATATTATGGAAGCGACCCTTTTTTTATTTTGATAATCATCACGCTGGGGCTGTCCCTGCTGGCGCAATGGAAAGTCCAGTCCACCTATAACCATTTTGCCAAAGTGGCCGCGGGGCGCGGTCTGCCTGCCGAGGAAGTTGCCCGGCAGATTCTGAGCCATTACGGCGTAAATATCCCGATAAATCAGATTGGCGGCAACCTGACCGACCATTACGACCCGCGCCGCAAAACGCTCGCCCTTTCGCAGGGAGTTTACGGCTCGCGGTCAATCGCCGCCTATGGCATCGCCGCGCACGAGGCCGGACATGCTATCCAGCACGCCTTGGGTTATTCCCCGCTCCGCTTCCGCAACTGGTTTTACCCGGCGGCGGCCTTCGGTTCCAACCTTGGACCGTGGCTGTTTATCATCGGGCTGTTCATGGGACTGCCGTACCTGACCGACGCGGGGATAATTTTCTTCGCTTTTGCGGTAATCTTCTCGATGGTTACTCTGCCAGTGGAGTTCAACGCCAGCGGGCGCGCCATAGCCGCCCTGCGCAGTAATGCTTATCTCTCCAGCCAAGAATTGCAGGGCGCACAAAAAGTACTCTCTGCCGCCGCGCTGACTTACGTCGCCGCGACGCTCATGGCTGTCCTGCAATTTGCCCGCCTGTTGTTCCTCAGGAACGAGCGGCGGCGGTAAGAAACGCGCCCCGCGATTATTCAGGATTGGGATGTATTTTCTGGGCAATCTGGAGATGCTGTAGCTCTGGCTTGGCGGTCAGATTGACGCGCGAGGCGTGGGAGTAACGCGGGGTCATTCGTAAAATCTCCGCCCGGTCAAAAACAACTTCCGCCCGCGCGGCGAGGCGGCACACCGATAGCGCGTCGGCTGGACGGTTCTCAATCAGTAAATTTTCTCGCGCCCGCCGGACATCCGCAGACCCAATCACTTGGTCCACCTCCAGACGCGCACCGCCGTTGTCAAACAACGCCGCCGCTGATTCGCCGCGACAAGTGTCCATAATGACATGAATATTCCGTCCCGCGGCCTCGGGCTGATACTGCGCGGCTAGGGCCTCCAGCGTCGAGACGGGAACGAGAGGGATATGCAGGGCCAAGGCAATCGTCTTGGCCGTAACGAGCGAGAGGCGCAGTCCGGTAAAAGCCCCGGGGCCAATGGCGATGCCCAGACGGGAAATTTCGGCCAAGCTTGTCTGGCTGGCGCGGAAAAGTTCATCAAGGTAATCTGGAAGATGCTCCGCCTTGATGGTCTGTCCGCGGTATTTTTTCTCGACGGTCGGGGTGGCTCCGCCCAGCCCCGCGACCGCCAAGCACAAGTCTTCCGTGGCAAAATTAAGACCCAGTGTCAACATTTGGTTATATTAACAAACGCCAAAAATTTTGCAATGAGTTTTGGTAAGTTACGATATATTATGAGGAGATGCCGCTGATTATGTTCAGAAAAATAATTGGTTTT